>CAMDED010000240.1 GCA_945893365.1 Candidatus Sulfopaludibacter sp. SbA3
TCCGGGGCGTCGGTCGTCCTATGGAAATGGCAGGCCGCTCGGCGACCTTCGGTCGCCCGCGCGCCGGATGGTTTTGGTCATGGTTGGAAGGCCCGTCGAGCATAACTTAAACAAGCCCAAAAATGGTCTTGACTTTGGGGTCCACTTTATGTTTCTAGTCCATTGGAGAGCGTACTTTAAGACGTTGATCTGATTGTCTACTACGGACCCGTGGTCATGGGGTGACCGCTGTTTGCCGGTCACGAGGGGAGCGATGCTCCACTCCTCCACCGAACTCAGCAGTGCCCAAAACGCCTGTCCACGAGGATACGTCATAAGACGGTTGTGGCGGTACTCGCCGTCAATCTCTGCTTCAACGGCCCGAAGAATCGCTGATTCGTCCATACATCATCAGTATTCCTGAAAAGCAAACCGGCCCCGAACGCCTCAGCCTCAGATCAAATCGGCGAAGGACTTGCGCAGTTTGTAGAACCAGGCGTGACCCGCCACGAACACGATTGCCGAGACTGCCCACAGCTTCCACAGCGCAGCCCATTCCGGCGCACGGCCGTCGAGCAGAATGAAACGGTAGGCGCGCACCAAAATGAAAATCGGGTTCTTCCCAAGCAGCGGCAGCGCCATGGCCGGGAGCTTCGTCTCCTCGTAGCAGATGGGCGTGAGGAAGAACCAGAGCGTGAGCAGGAAGCCGATGAGCTGGCCGAGGTCGCGGACAAACACCCCTAGCGCCGCTAAAAACCAGCACAAGCCCAGCGTGAGCAGGATCTGCGGAACCAATAGCACCGGCATCCAGAGCGCGGACACGGGGACCGAGCCGCGGGCGATCAGGAGTCCGATGAGGAACAGCACGACGGCGAAGGCCTGTGTGACGAGGCCCGCCGCCACCAGATTGACCGGGAGCGTTTCCACGGGGAACACCAGCTTCTTGACGAAGTTCCGGTATTCGAGCATCAGCGTGGGCGCACGGCCCACCGCCTCGCTAAAAGCCAGCCACGGCAACATGCCAGCGAGGAAATAGAGGACGTATCCGGAGCGGCTGGGGTCGTTGCCGAACTTCGATTCGAGCACAATGCCGAAGACGAAGAAGTACGTCAGCATCAGCAGAAGCGGCGTGAGAATCGTCCAAAGAACGCCGCCGAAAGATCCACGGTAGCGGCCGAGAATGTCGCGGCGGGTCAGGGTGCGAATGAGATTCCAGTTGCTCCAGACGACGGCTACCGGCAACGTGAAGGCTCGGCCTAGAGCCCGAACGGCCCGCGCGCGGCCGAGGCTCGCGGATGTCGCGGTGCGAGGCGACTCGAAGCGCGCCCCGGCGTCATCGACCACGGCGTCGATCAGGAGAAACGGCCAGCCCTTCTGGTAATACCATCCGGCATTCTCCATGAGCGGCGATACGATCACGCGGTACCGGCCCGGTTCCCGAGGCATGCGGAATTCAAGCGCCAGCGGAGTGGATTCACCGGTGGCAACGTCGCCCGAAGGAACGGCGCGCGCGCCGTCGACAACGAGCGTGTCCGTCTCCGGATCGAAGATGTGATACCCGAAGGCGAAGCCCTCGGACGGTCGCCAGGTTTCGCCAGAAGCGTTTTCCACTCTGGAGGAGACTCGCACCACGCCGTCGCGCGTCTCGACCGTAGTGTCGCGGTATTCGACGTTCATGTGTAGAGCCAGCCGGGATAGCGGTCGCGGACCGCCTCGGTTTTCTCGCCCACCACATAGATGCCGTCGCCGCGAAGATCCGTCGAGAGCGCGTAGCGATCGAGAAGATGATAAACCCAGCCGTGTTCCGGGTGAGGCTCGTCGCGGAATTCGCCCGTCTCAAGCAAGGTGACCGCGAAGCCCGAGTTTTCGAGCAGGCGTTGAACTTCGCGCGGCGAGTACTCGCGGTTGTGGCGGGCTTCCACTTCTTCGCCCGGCTGGCGCGGCCGGACATAGGCGTGAAAGAAGCCGGGATGATAGCCCTGCACGATGGCCGAGATCGCGCGGTTGGAGATGACGTTGGGAGTGGTCAGCACCAGATGGCCGCCCGCTTTCAGGATGCGGTTAATCTCCGACATGAGATGCATCGGGTCTTCAAGCAGGTGCTCGATCAGCTCGCAGCAGAGGACGGTCGAGAAGTGGCCGTCGGGATACGGAAACACGTCTTTCTCGGCGTTGAAGTGATCGATCTCGCACTCGAAGATCTCACCCTCCGTCGAGACGGCGCGGCGGCGATCGACGCGGCCCGATTCGCCGTAGTAGCAGCCGCGCACTTCGCCATAGCCCAGCTTTGTCTTCAACGCCGGCGTGATTTGCAGATAAGCGCCCATCTCAAGCGCGCGGTCCTCCGCCGTTCCGGAGGGCGTGATCTCCAGGGTTCGAACGAGGCGCGTCTTATGCGTTTCGATATACGCGCGCGAGTCGGGGTTTTCCGCCCAGCCGGAGATGTACTCGGGTGCGACGGCCGGCGCCGGCTCCGCGGGACTAGCCGGCTTTGGAAGTTCGGCCACGCCCGCTTGTTCAAGCTCGGGGCTCGATGCGTCTACCGCCGGCGCTCGTTCGAGGCGCGGCTCGGGCCAAGTCCGGCCTTCATGCAACGCCGTCAGAAACTCGGCGTAGCGTGTGGCAACCAGGTCCCAGTTGCACTCGCGCTCGACATACCTCCGCGCGTTCTCTCCGATGGCCCGCCGCACTTCGGGACGCGAGACCAGCAAATTGAGAAACTCGAAGATCTGGTCTTCTTCGCCCGGTCCAACAGGGACTTTGAGGCACACATCATCCGGGAACTCGGCGAAGGACCCCACGTCGGAGACCATTGCGGCTTTCCCGAGTCCGAGCGCGCGTAACAGACTTCCGGAGCTTTCGCCGACGGTGGGGTACCGCAAGTTGAGCACGATGTCGCAGGCCGCGAGATAACCAATGAAATCCTCAATCGGAGTAAAACCGAGCACGCGCGCGTGTCCTTCGAGACCGAGCGAGTCGATCAGTTCCCGGATGCGCAGCTCGGGGTGCGGCTCGCCGACGAGGATCATCTTGGCGGCCGGATCGAGGCGCACAAGGCGGCGAAACGCGCGGAGGGATTCGGCGATCCGCTTGTAAGGCTTGAGAAATCCGAAGATGCCGATGAGGGGCGTCGCTTGTTCCAGGCCCAGCCGATGGCGGAATCCGAAGCGGTCGGCATCGGGAATCCAGGCACCGTGCGGGATGCGCGCGATCGGTCCTCGAAAGCCCTGGGCGCGCATTTCATCGACCATGAACTGGCTGTGGACCACCACCGCCTTCGAACACTCGAGGAGCCGGCGCGTCATGGGAAGGCCTTCGTAATCGGGTCCCACTTCGAGCGCCCGCACCCGTTTGGCGAAGGCGATATCTTCAGCATCGCCATTGTATTCGACTTCGGCCATGTAACCATCCCAGTCGTTCCGCCCGATAGTGAGGTCGGCGATGAGGTGATGAAGGTTTGACTCGTGCATCACGGCGACGCCGGGATTGCGCAAGGCTTCACGGTAGACAAAAGCGTGCCACGGGTTGTTTCCGATGTGGTAAAGCGCGAGATCGAAGCGTTTCGGATCGAAGGGCGCGCCGCCGCCGGCGAATGCCTCGACCGGAAGCTTGCCTGCGAGATGCTCGATGAGCGTCTGGGAATAATCGGCGATGCCGCTTTTCGATGGGGGAAGTGGAGAGAAGAAGGCGACGCGCGGCATCAGCGCGTCAGCTCCAGCGAAAAGACTCCAAGGGAAAACGGCGCACGAATGGCGAGGGGAGTGCGCGTGGCGTCGCGGGCGAGATACAGATCGAAAGCGATTTCCGAAGCGGGGCCTTTGACGGCGGCCGACAGACGGTCGGACGGAACCATCGCGCCGTTGACGCTGATGTTCTGCGCGCCGGTATGGCGCATCCGGACCTCGTAGACCGCGCCGAAGAGAACTCTTGCAAAAGGCGGCACGCGCCCCTGCGCGAACTCCCGCCGCACGAAGTTAAGGTAGGCGAGAGCGTCCATCGCACAGGGTTCGATTTCGATCCGGCTCGTGCCGCCGCCTTGCGTGGTGCGCGTAGCCGAATTCATCTGTTGATCGAAGCGCGTGGTCTCGCGCGTTTTGCGCGGTCCATGCTCGGATTCCTTGACGAACTCCTCGGAACAAAGAGCGGCGGTAGTCTTCGATGAATAACGGTCGACGATCTTGAGAAGCCCGGGCAGAGAGGCGTCAAGCGTGAGTTGAAAACTCCATCCTCCCGTTGTCGGAGCGGTCTCTAAGAGCCCTTCGCCCAAACTTGCGCCGCTCGGCCAGTTGGCGCTGTAGCGAAGCGACTCGGCGGATTGCGCGCACGCGCCCCAAGCGAACAGGGCAATGAGCACAGCCGCGCGCAGCGGGAAAAACAGGAAGCGTTGTATCATCCGAGCGCCACAGCCGCCGGCCGCATGACGCCGCGGCGGCTTCCGTTCTCCGCCACTTCATAGTACACTTCAAGCGTTTTTTGCGCCGTCTTGCGCCAGCTGAATTGAGCGGCGCGCTGCACGCCGAGGACTTCCATCCGGGCGCGCAGACCGGCGTCGAGCAACAGGTCCGCCATGGCGCGCGCGATCGAGTCCGGCGAGTCCGGATCGAACAGAATTGCGGCGCCGTCCGCCACTTCCGGCATGGCCGAGGTGTTCGCACACGCGACGGCGCGTCCGCAGGCCATTGCCTCCAGAATGGGAAGGCCGAAGCCCTCGTAGAAGGAAGGAAACACGAAAAGGTCCGCCGCATTGTAGAGTTGAAGCAGATCGTCGTCCGCGACAAAGCCAGTAAAGTGGATACGCTCCGATACGCCGGACTCGCGCGCGGCCGCACGCACGCGCGCGCCGTACCATGTATCCTTGCCCGCGAGCAGCAGGCGGTGCCGCAATTGCGGATACGCAGTGACGAGCTTCGCGAACGCCGCGATGAGACCGATGTGGTTCTTGCGCGGCTGCAAGTCTCCGACGGAAAGTATGTAAGGAGTCGGAATACGGTACCGCGAGGCGACGAATGCCGCCGCACCCTCGCGCGAGACGATCCGGAAGCCGGGCGCGGCCGCGTTCGGCACGACCACGATATTGTTGCCGGACAACCCGTAGGCCCGGATGATCGAATCGCGGGAGAACTCGCTTCCGGTAAGTATACGCGTGGCGGAATTCACGGTGCGCTTCACGGTCCAACGCAACTGGAGCGCGCGGGCGCGCGGGAAATACTCGGGATGTTCGAGGAAGCTCACATCGTGGACGCTAACGACGACGGGGACGGGGCAGGCGAGCGGCGCGGTGTACTGGACGTGCAGCAGGTCCGGGCGGTCGCGGCGGATTCCCACGGGGAGGTCCCAGCCGAGCCGCTTGAACGGATTTACCGAGACCAGTTGTTTGGCGAAGCGCGCGGGAACCCACGCCGACGCCTCCGCAAGAGACAGGTACGCGAGGAATTCCGAGGAAGTGTCTAGCGTAGCGAAGCCGTTCAGAAGGCTTCGAATATACACTTCATTCCCCGTTAAATGGCGGCCAATTGCGTGAGCGTCTACAGCGAAGCGCATTGGGATACTTCTATTATAGTGCGGCGGCGCGGGGATCGGAGCTTCACACGCTGCGCGAGTTGTAAAGTTTCGATCAATTCGCCCGGCACGACGCCCTTTCGGCACGGCGCGAATCTCCGCGACGCTGTGTTAGCTTGGAAGAAAAGGAGCGCGCGGATATTCATTATGATACGTTTTCTGACTTGCCTCCTGTTAGCAGCGGCTCCACTCGCCCCGCAGGGGCCGCCGGGCCCAGGCCGGCGCGGTGATCCCATCGATCGCTCGGATGTCAAATTGCCGAACGGCAAGTCGCAGACGGAAGCCATTATCAAGGACGACTACGAGAAGTCGCTGAAGGATGCCGGGCAGTTGATCGAGCTGGCGGAGCAACTGAAAATCGATTTGGAGAAGAACGAGCGGCACGTGGTGTCGGTGGGTACAATCCGGAAGACGGAGGAGATCGAGAAGATCGCGAAGCGGATCCGGTCGCGCCTGAAACGGTTCTAGAACATGCTCGCGCTCCTCCTTGCCGCTCCACTTCTGGTTACACTCGGCGGCGACAAGCTGCCCTGGAAGGAGCTGTGCGCCGAACGCGGATGGCGGCACGCGGCGTATCCGGCCGGCGGCCCGCCGCCGTGGACCGACGCGGGCGCGAAGATCACCGCGGGTCTTGCGGCCTCGCCGGGGGCCGACCCGGATCGCGTGTACCTTGTCGGCAGCTTTGAGGCGGCGGCAGGCGTTTTCTACTCTGCCTCACGGCTGCCGGATGTGTTCGCCGGAGCGGTGGCGATTGAGGGCAGTCCGCGCGCCGCCATCGAGACCAACCGCCTGTTCGCCGCGAACTCGCAAGGCACTCCCCTGCTTTGGTTTTCGAGACGGACCGAGCCGCGCCTCGCGGCCGCGAGCTTCAATTTCGAGCTTCGGGGACTCAGCCAGGCAACCGGAAACGACGTGCTCGATTGGCTGGCGGCGCATCGGCGAGATTCGTTCCCAGCCGAGATCGATTGCGAGACAGGCAACCCGGCCTTCGCCCGCTGCCACTGGGCGGAGATGACGAAATTCAACACCGCGCTGCGCAACGATGTGCTGACGTCGACGCGAGTGCCGCCGGGATCGGGAGCGGCGCTCTCGATTGGACCCTTCGGGTTCAATCCCGGGGCTGAGGGACCAGGCGTACCCGTCGAGTTCCTGCCGGATGGCTACAGGGGGCCGCTTAAGGTCGGGGACCGGCTGGCTTCGATCGGCGGAAAGCCCTTGCGCGACGCGGCCGAGTATATGGCGCTGCTCGACCGGACGTTCGAATCGAAGCCGGTGGCGGCGGTCGTCGAACGCGGGGGCGCGCGGGTCAGAATGGAGACGCGGATTCTGCTGCCGAAGCGCGAGGAAACGGTCACCGCGCGCATGCAGGGACGCTACCTCACCGATCTCAAGGAGCTTGAGATCCTGAGCCGCTCCGTGTCTGAGTTGCGGATCGCGGTGCCCGAACACTGGGCTGGCGCGAAGCTGACATGGAACGGCTCGGAACCGGGCGTCGTGGACGCCGCAGGATGCTGGCTGCTGGCCGAGGAAAAGACGGTGACGCTTGCGCGATGCCCTTCCAACTAAGGCTCGTCGGGAAACACCTGTTCCACATTTGCCGATGGAATTGTGGCGCCAGTGGGGCAGGCCATCGTCGTTTGTGGCCTGTCACTTGCGCGGCAGGAGGCAGGGTCGAAAAACCAACCTAACCCCATGAAAACACGAGAGCCCAAAAAAGCGAAGCTCGGGCCAGGCCTGCATTGCCGCCTATCGGTTTTTCATGAAGTTTCGCGGGCCGTAGGCCCTCCCCAACAGGCGACGAAAGACGATCGC
>CAMDED010000241.1 GCA_945893365.1 Candidatus Sulfopaludibacter sp. SbA3
GGGGCGGTGTCCCACCTCCCGTTGGTCGGCCCCGGAGATTGTACGGCGTATGGGCAGTTTTTGGTCATTCTCAACTCAAGAAAGGAGGCCCCGCGGCTGTTCGCTCCCTTCCTCCTTCAGGCTCATTCTTCGATTGGAATATACTGGGGCGCCGTTCGTTTCCTGGCGATCCCCGCCCCGGAAATCTCCTCGCCGCGGCCGGAATCGCCGTCTTCAATGCAGTGTGCGTCGGCGAGAAACCGGCCACCTTGACATCCATCAGCCCAGCCTCCTTCTAAGCTGCCGTCACGTCGTGCTGACGAATGCTCCGCGCGCCTTTCGGATACACCACCCACACCGCCCCGTCCTGGTTGATGGACCGCCGCAAAGCGCGCAAACGTTGCAGTCCGCCGGCTGCTTCGACGCCGAAGAAAACGATGTCGTGGTTCTTCACGTGCGCGAACGTCCCGATCTCGTCGAGCGCTTTTCGAAATGCAGCGTCCTCCACGCCTTCAATGAGGATCGACATCCCCGGCTTCACGCCGGCTTTTCGAGCAAAGTGGGTTTATGGGAGAATTTTGTGCGCCCACTTCCCGGCATCGGCGCCCAGGTTGAGAACCGGGCGGCCGTTCGAAACCGTAAGGCGCCATTGCCCATCCTGCACCTCGACCGCCTCGATCTCGTCGGAAGACTGAAACGGGATTCGCCGCGAAACACGACGGAGGCAATTTCAAGCAGCGCTCTTCCGCGGCCTGTCTCGCCGCGCCAATTCGCCGTGCACTGCGCTTCGCGGCCCATGGCGGCAGGCTACTTTCGTTTCGATGCCGCCTTCGCCGGGGCGGCGGTGCAGGAGAGGCTGAGCTTCCTGATTTCCGCGCAAGCCTTCGTGGCAAGATCGCTGCGCGGGCTGTCCTTGATCAACTGCCGGAACTCCGCCACCCCTTTGTTCCGCTCCTCCATCTTCAACAGCGTCTTGCCTTTCATGAAACGCGCGTCGTTCGTCTTGTTGTTCTCGTTGAACTTTTCGAGGACGAGGTCGAAATTCTGCAGCGCGTTTTCATAATCGCCTTCCGCGTAATAGATGTCGCCGATGTGGAACTGCGCGTTTGGGGCGAGCTCCGTGTTCGAGTAGTACGTGATGTAGTCCTTGAATTCCTGAAGCGCGAGCTCCGTTTTCCCGCCCGACTTGTCCTTCATCGCGTTCTGATAGAGCGTCGCGGCGGGCATGGGCGGAAGCGCGGCAGCCGTGCCGGCCGGAGGGAGCGCCGCGGGCGGAGGAGCGGGTGGAGCCTGCATCGTCTTCACCGCCGACGATAGGTCCACAACCTGTTGCTGCAGCTTGCTCATGCGCGAGAGCAGGTCCGTCATGGATTCTTTCACGCCGCTAAACTCGTTCGCCATCTGATCGACCTTCGCTCCGACTCCCGCGACCGGCGCGACGACAATCCTTTCCTGCTCCTTGAGTCTGTCGCGCACGCCGCCGTCGAGTACCGCCACTGCGGTGTTGGCTTTGTTCGCCGCGTCAAGCGATTGCTGCGTCAATACGGTGAGCGTCGCCAGTTTCTCGTCGAAGGCGCGCTGCAGCGTCCGAAGCTGGTCCTGGATCAAGGCCACGTCACGCTGCAATTCGACGATCTCCTTGCTCGGCGCCGCGGTCAGCGGCGGCAGAAGTGTAAGCGTCAGAAGCGCGATCCGGAAAAAGTTCATGCAAAGTTCTCCTCAATACAAATACGTGCCGGGGCTCGTGTCGGTAACACGAGCCCCGGCGGTCCTGCATGGCGCGGCTCCGTCCTACTGCCCGGAGAAGTGCGCGCGGCGGTTCCTCTGCCAGCAACCCTCGTTGCCTTCCGTGCACTGCTGGCGCTCCTTGCCGTAGCTGATCGTCTTTAGACGGTCGCCCGAGACTCCAAGCTGGACCAGGAACTCCTTCGCCGCCGTGGAGCGGCGGTCGCCCAGTCCCAGGTTGTACTCGGCCGAGCCGCGCTCGTCGCAGTGGCCCTCGATCACGACGGTTGCATTCGGGAAGTCGGCGAGAATCGACTTCAAGGCATCGGCATTACGCGTCAACACGGAGCGGGCATCCTCGCGGATGGCGCTCTTGTCGTAGTCGAAGAATGCATCCTGAATCGCCTGCAGCCGCTCGCTGAGGCCCGGTTTGGCGGGTGGCGGCGGCGGTGGCGGCGGTGGCGGTGGCGCGGTCACGTTCACCGTCGCGGTCGCGGTCGCCGTGCCGCCCGGACCTCTCGCCGTCAAGGTGTACGTAGTGGTCTGGTTAGGATAGACGGAGCGGTTTCCGCTTGCATCCACGGCCCCGATTCCGGGCGCGATCGATACGTCGGTCGCATCTGTCGTTTTCCACGCCAGCGTTGAGGATTGGCCTCGCTCGATCGAGCGGGGCTCGGCGGTTACCTGCGCGGTCGGAGACTTAGGCGGCGGCGGGGCCGGTTGCTCTACCTTTGGAGGAGGAGGCGGCGGGGGAGGGGCGGGGCCTTTCTTTTTACAACTGGCCGCAAACATTGCCAATGTTACCGCCAGAACGATGAAACTAAGCTTCTTCGTAGTGGAACTGCGTTGACTCGACATGAGCTCTTTTTCTCCTGAAAATAAACATCGATTTACTTGCCCCACACAGGCGTCGAATTGCGGCCCTGGGTGGTTAATTGCTGCAACTGGGTACCGTCCGCGAGCATGGTCCAGATCTGCGAGGATCCGCCGCGGTTTGACGAAAAAACGAGATGACGGCCGTCAGGCGCCCAACTGGGGTTTTCATTGCGGCCCGCGCCGTGTGTCAATTGATCGACTCGCCGCGAAGCGACGTCCATCAGGAACAGGTTGAAATTTCCGGGCTCGAAACCGCGGGTCCAGGCGAACGCGATCAATTGACCGTCGGGATGCCACGCCGGGTTCGATGCCTCTCCTTCTCCACTCGTGAGCCTCTCGACATTTGCGCCATCCAGATTCATCTTATATATTTGCTGCGGCCCGGACCGCCCGGAAACAAATACCATCTCCGACTGATTCTTGGGGTTCACCTTGGGCTCGACTTCAATCGCGCGCGAAGTCGAAATGCGCCGCAGGTTTCCGCCATCCACGCCAGCCGCGTAAATCTGGGCGTAGCCGCTGGCCGTGGACGAGTAGAGGACCTCTTTGCCGTCAGGCGTGAAATCCGGTGTCGCGTTCATGGATGCCACTTGATTATAGAACGGTAAACGCCTGCCTGTCTCCGCTGAATGAATATAAATAGCGGGATTTCCCTTGGCAAAGCTAGTGAACGCTATTTTCGTTCCGTCCGGTGACACGGCGGGCATAATCGAAATGGAATTATACGACGTCAGGCGCTTCTGGTTCGACCCGTCCGGGTCCATCGACCACAGTTCCTTCGAACCGGTGCGATCCGATACGAAGTATATCTTACTGTTTAGCAGAGTCTTTCCGCCGAACTGAGCGATAATGTCCGCAGCGAATTCGTGAGCCACCCTTTGCGCGCCGGCGGCGTCCACCGCTCCGAAATAGCGCTTCCCTAACACATGAGCCGCGGCTACGTTCGGTTGCGTAACGTTATAAAGCCACCCGAACAGCACGATTTGATCTCCCTGCACGGCGGCGTATCCGAACACGAGATAGTTCGCGCTAACGGGCGGGGCGGACCAATCCGTCAGCCACGGTCCCTGCCTGACCGGTTTCGGCGGCTCCTCGGGAACCGGCGCGCGTCCCTTCTTCTTACCTCTCTGGTTTGCGCTCGATGCGGGAGCCGGCGGGAGCGGAGCCTTGAAATCTTCAGGCCGCTGCGGAACTTCCAACGGATACATAGCCTTCGCGGCCATCTTGAGCAAGCCTGAACTTTCCAGATCGCCGAAAAGCGTCTGGTTCAGTACGCCCATGTGGTCCGCGGCGCCCGCGGCCCCGCGAAAGTCGATTACTGCGATCACCGGGCGGTCGCCCTGCGTGAGCTTAATAAGGATGTCGCTCTGCTGTGCGGCAAGGCCGGTCCCGCAAATAAGTAAAAGAATCAGGCAGAACAGGCCTCCTGGCCTGTCGCGGGCCGAGGCCCTGCGGCTCGTTCCGGCGAGGCGCCTACCCGCCTGCGAACGCCCGGCTGGCGTTTCAGCAATTATTTGGCAGCCTCCAAGAGCCGCCGATAAGGCGTTCACGGCGAAAGTCCTTTTCTTCGTCATCTCTTTAATTGGAACCAGAACTCAATTGTCGCATCGTCGCGCTCATAACCGGCGGGAAGCGGCGGAAACGGGCTGGCATCGTAAACGGCGCGCTGCGCGGAGTCGTCGAGAAGACCGTTCCCGCTGCGCTGCACCACGCGCACATTCGTCGCCGAGCCGTTCCGGCGGATCGTGAAAATCACAATCACCGGCGGCGCGGTCTGGATTCGCGCATCCACGTCGCTCGTTCGCCATTTCTCCGCGACGCGAGTTCTCAACAGGTCGACGTAGGAGCCGAACCGGTTTCCGAACGGAGTCCCCGTGCCTACGCCGACCCCGCCGGATCCGGTTTGTCCGATCATTGGCGACGAAAGCGCGCGGCCGGAGGCGCTATAAACCTGATTGGGAGCGTCTTCCTTTAAGAAGGATCCTCCCTTGCTGAATCGCTTTCTCTGCGTGGGCTCGGGCTTTCCCTTGATTGAAATAGCGTCTTTAGAATCCGCGTTCGCCGCTCGTATGGGTTTCGGCTTCTCGGCCGAAGGTGCGGGCACGGCGGAATCCGTATCGTTCGCCACGCGGCTCACTTCCCCGCCCCGCGACGGCAGAGGAATTTGCTTCACCACATTGATGCCGACCGCTCCGCCGCCGAGCGAATTCGGATCGCCCCAGGACACCTTGCCGCGCTCGCTGAGATATCCATGGACTATCGAAACGGCAAGCAGGGACGCGTGCAGTCCGACGGATGCGAACAGAGGTATCCGTATCGAATCCCGCTCATCCAGAATGCCGGCGTGCGCTGCCATCAGCGGCCTTTCCGGTCCGCGGCGTCGACCGGCTGCGTCACCACGTTGACGGGGATCTTGGCTTCACCCAGAACGCTCATCACCTGGGCGATCGGGTCGAAAATGGTTTGTCTGTCCGCCCGCAGATAGACGCCCTTGCCTGCCCCGAACCTCTTTTGAACCTCACCGGCCAGTTCATTGAAATTGATTTCTTTGTCGTTCAAATAGAGCTTGCCGGCGCGCGTAATCGTCACCACCGGAAGTTCCTGCGCCGTGTCTTTCATCTGCCGCACTCTTGGCACCTCGACCTCGATCCCGAATTCCATCACGTGTGCGGTCAGCATGAAGATGACAAGCAGCACCAGCACGACGTCGACGAACGGCGTGACGTTCATTTCCGAGAGCGCCGGCAAACCGCCGGACCTTCGCCGCCACCCGCCTCCGCCGCCGTTTAGAGAATATGCCATCCTTATTCTCCGAGGCTCCGCTCGGCCATATTCATGAACTCAAGCGAAAAATCGTCCATGCGCGCGCCCATCTCTTTGATGGAGTGGCCGAAGTGGTTATAGAATATGGCCGCCGGGATTGCCGCCGCGAGCCCGGCCGCCGTGACGAGCAGGGCCTCGGAGATTCCCGGCGCAACCACGCGCAAACTGGCGCTACCCTGCTGCCCCAGATCGTGAAAAGAACGGATGATCCCCAGCACCGTCCCGAAGAGTCCGATGAACGGCGTGACGGACGCGGTAGTCGCAAGCCAGCTCATGTTGCGCTCGAGCTTCGCGATTTCCTCGCTGATACCCAATTGGAGCGTTCGCTCGATGGATATTGTGTTGCTTACGCCGCGGCGCGTCTTCAGTTGGCGCTCGACCTCCTCGTACCCGAAGTCGAACACCGCTACAAGCGGTGCGGGCCGGAACTGCTCGCTCGCGGCGACAATGGCTTCGAAGCCGTTTGCTTTGCGAAAGGCGCGAAGAAATCTCCGGTTGGCCTCCCGCGCGGTGCGGAAGCCGCTCCATTTCGAGAAGACGACGGCCCAGGAAAACAGGGAAAAACCAACCAACACCGCCAGAACCGCCTGCTGCAGCGGGCCTGAGTGAACCACCATATCTAATAGGTCGAGTTGCAGCAGTAGCGCCGGCGCCGTTGGAATCAAATCTCCTCTCCCCCCAATCTTCTATCATACAGACGGTTGGGATCGAATCTCATCTCCCTCATCTTCCGTCATACCGGCGGTTGGAACGAATCTCACATTCCCCCACCCTTCTTTCACTCCCGCGGTTGTGTCCCTTTCAACACTCGCCTCCGGGCGGGCAGTTCCCTTTTCGCTTCACGCAGCGCATCGAGGGCAAGCACGTAGCGATCGATCTGCTGCTGGTGCGGGCCCGAACTTGCCCCCACGATCGGTCGCGCGCTCGTAAAACAAACTGGCGACCATCGAACTTTGTGGACACCGCCGCCGGGCGAGCGAACCTGCCGGGAGTGGCCGTCGCAGCCTGGCCAGCGGCCGGGCTGAAAACCAAACAGCGCCGGATGAGCTCGGCAAAAACAGAGTGCGGAAAGAGGAGGATCGTTGCGATAGCCGGCAAGTGTTATAGTCTCCTCTGTGCCTTACACATGGGGCGAAGCTCCCACGACAGGCCAAACGGAACGGCGCCACGCCGCATCGTTGGCCGTGCCATTTTTCAATGTGACCGATATCGAAGCCTCACTGCGGTTTTATGTGGACGGACTTGGTTTTGTGGTCACCAATGAATGGAGTCCCGAAGGCCGTATCCGTTGGTGCTGGCTCGAACTGGATAAGGTCGCCCTGATGCTCCAGGAGTATTGGCGAGATGGCCGCCCTTGCGGCGCCCCGGAAGGTCCGCTGAGCCAAGGCGTCTCGATTTGCGTTTTCTGCGAAGATGCCATAGCGATTTACCGCGATCTCAAGTCGCGGGGCATTACCGTAACCCGGCCATTTGTCCGTAATGGGTTGTGGGTCGCTTCTGTCACGGACCCGGACGGTTATCGCCTGGAATTCGAAAGCCCCACGCAAGACCCCGAAGAGACAGTCTTCGAGGAATCCGATCCGGTACGGCCGTCGGATTAGCCATAGCAGCCCGTGGTGGAACCCCTCGGATTTCAGGAACGGCAAGACGAACCAAGTTATGCCGCTCTGAGGGCGAAGTCCGTCTCGGAGGCGATAAGCACTGAATTCAGCGCCGCCGCGAGCCGCTGCCATGCCCGGAATTGGAATGC
>CAMDED010000242.1 GCA_945893365.1 Candidatus Sulfopaludibacter sp. SbA3
GATCTTGTGAATTGAAAGGAGTTCACCGTGTAAATTGCCTGTTCGACACGTAGCCGAGCGAGCGTGGGTTCCAGTAATGGGGCTGGCGAACACGCGAGGCGAACACGCGAGCCGTAACGCAAGTGAACCCGATTCGGCCTCGATAGGAAAACGAAGGTGGCCAGTCCGCCCGACTAGGATGAAGCCAGACAAGACCGGTGGTGAAGCAACAGGCGCAAGCAGGCAGCGGACCTTCCGGGGTGGTTGGGGATAGGGCGCGTGGACAGATCAGCCGAGGAGCCTGGGAGGCCCTGTCGGGTGAGAGCGAAAGCGATCAACGCGCCATGGGAATACATAACCATGGTGCGGCCCGGCAGGGAATCGGAGAGGCCCATAGTAGCGAAGAAGCGGGGTAACGCTCGTGGAGCGAAGGGGCCTTACTGGAAAGCATGATTCTGTAAGAGGAGGAGAAATCCGCTTGGATGAAAATCCCACTACGGAGACTCGGGCAGCCGCACTGAAGGTGATGCCGGAAACGGTGAAAGAAACCGGGACTGCCGGAGCAAGTTTCTCAACTGAGACAGAAACTGGGCCAAAAGGCCAAGCACGAACCGAAGTTCCGGTTTTATACGTTGTACGACCGGATCTATCGGATGGATGTGTTGGAAGCGGCGTGGGAACGGGTGCGAGCCAACAAGGGAGCGTCCGGAGTGGACGGCGTCACAATCGAGCAGATTACGATGTCAGACCAAGGCGCAGCGGGATTCCTGGAAGGGATTCGGGATTCGCTGCGCACGAAAACCTATCGACCGCAGGCGGTGCAACGCGTCTACATTCCGAAGGCAAATGGAAAGTTGAGGCCGTTGGGCATACCAACGGTACGCGACCAGGTAGTACAAATGGCGACCCTGTTGATCCTGGAGCCGATCTTTGAGGCAGATTTCCTGGATTGCTCGTACGGGTTCCGACCGGGGCGGTCAGCCCACCAGGCGTTGGCGGAAATACGCGGTCATTTGCAGGCCGGGTATCAGGTCGTGTATGACGCGGACTTGAAGGGCTATTTCGATTCGATCCCGCACTCCCAGCTTCTGGCGTGCTTGCGCATGCGGGTCGTGGACCGGTCGGTCCTGAAGTTGATCCGGATGTGGTTGGAGGCGCCAGTAGTCGAACGGAGTGAAGGACGGGGCGGAGGCAACAAATGGAGCCGGCCGAAGAAGGGAACACCACAGGGCGGGGTAGCCTCGCCATTGCTGGCAAACCTGTATTTACACTGGTTCGACGCCTTGTTTTACGGCCCGCAAGGGCCGGGGCGAAGGGCCGATGTCAAGCTGGTGCGTTACGCCGATGATTTTGTGGCGCTGGCGAAACAGATGGGATCGGAAACCATCGAGTTCATCGAATCGCGGCTGGAAGGAAAATTCCAGTTGGAGATCAATCGGGAAAAGACGCGGGTGGTGGACCTCCGAGAGGAAGGGGCGAGTCTGAACTTTCTGGGATATACGTTTCGGCATGACCGCGATCTGAAAGGACGCGATCGAAAGTACCTGAATGCGTTTCCGTCGAACAAGGCGGTCCAACGGGAGCGGGAAAAGCTGCGCGAAATGACGAATCGTCATCAGTGCCACAAGCCGATCCCAGTCCTGATTGGAGAGCTGAATCGGCACCTGAAAGGTTGGATGAACTACTTTTCCTTTGGGTACCCATCCAGTGCCTACTGTGAGATCGAACGCTACGTTCGGGACCGTCTAATCCAGCATTTGCAACGACGCAGCCAGCGGCCATACCGTTGTCCGCAAGGAGAACAATGGCTACAGCACTTGGCGAGGTTGGGGCTGATCCGTCTATCGGGGCCTGCGCATGTCTGAGGCGAGAGCCTTCAGGAGAGCCGGACGTGGGAAATCTGCATCTCCGGTTCGACGAGGGGAGAGCGGGTCGCGCTACTCGCGTCGCCCTCTCTCCTACTCTACCACCGGGGATATGCGACAGATGGGCAGTTCCGGAAAACAACACGCACACCGGGAAATGCGTCTGGAGACGGATCGCTTCGCGCCCGTCTCCAGGCTCATTATTTGGGCGAGAAATAGGCTGCCCCAGGAAGGGAAACGAACCACCAACTCAGAATCTGAAATCAACGAAAAAGACGGCTTCAGCCCGAACCAAGCACCCCGATCTCGGGATCATGCTGGATTGGAAACGAAACCTCATTTCAGGATCGTCCTTGGATTGGAAACTGCTCGGACCCGAAACGCGAGGGCTACGGGCGGATGACATCTCCGCTCCGGTCGAAGTTCCCTGCATCGGGGGCGATCCGGTAATTTTCCGCGAGATCCCAGTTGCGGAAGATTTTTCCCTCGGCCCCTCCCTCGAATTGCATGTAGGGCTTAAACAAGCGGCTCAGCGATTCACCGCCGTTCGTCGAGCAGTTTGCGAGGCCGGCGAACTCGTGCAGGGTGGCGGCTGCGCCGTTCAGGAGCGTCGCGGTACCCACGAACTTGAATTGGGCTTTGGGAATGAACAATCCGGAATTTTCGGGCGCCTGGTTGCCGCCGGCGGCCGTAGCGCTCCAGAACCCGATCCCGGTCGAGTTCGCGAGACCGGTGCTCTTACTCGCGGTCGTCACGCGAAGCAACACGCAACCGGCCAGATTGTTGTTGTTTGAGAGCGTCGTCTGGTGGAAACCGGGTGCGCCACCGGCCGCCTGTTTCAGCGCCGCGCTGCAATCCGCGGTGTCGGCATCGATAGCCGTGCAGAGCGACCGATTGAGCGTCAACGGTTCGGTGGAGGCGCGAACCACGGTTACATCGTCGCTCGATTGATTGACCGTTTGCGGGTGAGGCGCGTCCGGACCCAGTGCGCCGTAGACTGCCACCTGGTAGTTTCGGGGATACTGGTTTGGTTGGTTCGCGCCATCGTACTTGCGCTTGACCTCATCGTCCCCATACGTCGCGACGAATACCTTGCCGGCCGCGACCATGGGGGGCACAAACTTGGCGAAGAGGCCCAGGCGGTCCCGCTGGGCGAATTGCTCGCTGGTCCAGAGAGTGCGCGAGACGTCCGTGGCGTCGAGCGCCAGAAGTATGCCCTTCACGCCGCGGAACGTGTTGGCGTCGCCATCGAGCGGAACTATGGCCCAGAGGATTCCGGTGCGCGCCTTGTTTCCGTTTGCCGAGAGCGCCAGCATGCCGCCGGGCATTCCGTTCGGCGGGCGGAACGCGCTCTTCTTCGGATTGGCGATGTCCTGAAATTTCCCTTGTTTGAACGTGTATGCATTGAGCGCGCTGTTTTCGCCCCAGGCATAGATGCGTTCCGTGTCGGGCCCCTTCCAGTACACCGGCGAGCCATGGATATTCCCGTAATGAGTCTCGCCGCCAAAGGCGTGAGGTTCGAAGGCCTGCACTTGCTGAATCGCGTTAGGGTTCCGGCAGTTGGGCGCGGTAGGACTGGCGACGTATTTCCCCAGATTCGTCTGAGATAGAAGGTAGAGGACTCCTTCCTTTCCACCGCCGACGATGCGGGGCGGGCTGACGGGAAGGAGCACAGGGCCGCCGGAGCCGAGATCGAGATCCAGTTGATTCAGGAATTTGAAGTTACACGGCGTGAAGAAGTCTTTCACGGCAACATTATTACCCTCGACCTTCAACTTGACGAAGCTGTTACCGAAGTTTTTGGTTTCGCTCGAGCCGTCGAACGATCCGTTGCCGGTCATGAGGTAAACGCCGCCGCCGTCATCCGCGGCCGGACCCTGACCCGACTGCCAAATGCCGCCATCGCCGCCAGTGGGAGTCGAGGTCCAAAACGCGCGCTGAGCCAATGTCTGCGCGTCGAACACGAACAGCGCGCCGCGATTGCCATCGCCTCCGAACGCGATGTACAGCAGCCCCTGGCTCAGCAGGAGGGCGGCGCGCTGCTTGTGCACGCACGGGTTGAAGAGGCTTTGCTTCTTGCAGGGCTGGGAAGGATCCTTGGACGAAACGCCCACGGGCACGGGTGGCCGGCGGTCGGCTCCATTCTTCAGATCGAGAGCGTGAAGACGGTATTGCAAGCCGGCGGGACCTTCATCGTGCCAGGAGACTACGTACAAGGTGGCCTTGTCGGCGCTGATCACCGGCGTGCTCAGGATGCCCCACTCCGGGTCGTTAGTGCTCCACATGTCGATATCTTTCCCGCCGGGCCGCGGCTTACCAAGCCACTTTGCCCACAGAGGGACCGTGCGGCCCTCAGGTCCACGTTTTTCATTGTCGGCGTCGTAAACGTACACCGTGTTGTGCATGGTAGCGATGACGACGGCGTTGAAAGTGCCTTTAACCAGCGGGATGGCTGTGTTTGCCGTGGTGTCGATGACCAGCGCCGACACATATAACGGCTGTGCGACTACCTGTCCGTCGGCGTAGAGCGTCCATTTCTTTCCGAACCTGGCGGTGTTTACAGTCGTTGTATTCAGAGCTGTCTCATCGAGGATAGCTCCGATGCGGGCGTTGTTATAGTGCTGAGTAAGAACATCGGCCGCACGAGCGAACGGCGTGTACGGTAGCGCCAAAATCATCAGGGCGCCGATTGCCAACGGCTGCGGACGAAAACGAATTCGATGCATGTTGCCCTCGCAAGTTGAGATTAAGCCAGCGTGGACTTGTCAAAGCTTCGAACCGGTACGCGGCGCCGGCTTTCAATCATCGTATCATGAGATAGTAAGTCTACCTTAAGGCATGAGCCCTACTCCGGAGGGGCGTTCAAGACAGTCAAGTCGAGTGTGGGCTTCGCGACCGCGCCCGCGGAGACTTCGACGATATCCGAGGCAGCGGCGGGCCGTCCGCCGATCGTGGCCGTGACGCGAATCCTGTGCAGCCCGGCGGCCGCCGGGAAGATGCCGCACTTCGAGCCGCTGGCCCTTTCTTCGACCCGGTTGCCGTCCAGTTCGACGTCGAAGCCGCCATCGGCCGATCCGCCGTTTGAGACGGTGAGGCTGATGGCGCCGAAATTACCGGCTTGGCTCGCGGCCTGGACGTGGTCTTTCACTTCTTTCGCGCGGGCTTTCAATTCGCCGTCAAGCTGGGCCAGGTTGCTCTGAAACTCAGTCACCCATGCCTTGGTTTCCTGCTCGACGTGGCTCTTCACGGCCAGACTGAAATTCGTCGAGCAACCGATCAACTGATGCAGTTGGGGAGCGGTGGGGCGCGCGCCCTGCAACTGGGCGGTGAGATTTGCCCACTCCATGCGGTACTCTTCGAGCGTCTTCTCGATCGCCGATGCCGCGGTGACGTAACGCATCCAACTGCTGGAGATTCCAAAATAGCGGTCCAGTTGAAAGATGGCGACGGCGAGCGCGAGGGAAAGATACCCGGCCTCGGAGATGCCGGCGAAACGCGACAGCGCGGCGGCAGCCGGCGGCGGCAAGGTGGCCTTCAGGAGCGGCAGGAGTCCACCCAGCGCGCCGAAGAGTATCGCGGCCAGGCGCATTCTGGAAGAGAGCGCGGCTGGTTTTTGCGACTGATACCAGTCGACTTGTCTTTGGGCTTCCCATTCCGCGTACTCGCGCAGAGTCTGCAGCGAGCGTTCGGTATCGGAAGGCTTCCAACTCAATCCGGACAGGGATTCGGCGTGCGGGTTTTTCGTCATGATTTGCCTCGGGGAGAAAAGGGGGAACGGACACACTACGGCCTTAAGAAAAACAAATGGAAAATGCTTTCGCCTTCGCCCGCCCGCTGGTTTCGCTCGAAACTCGCGGGCGGGCTCTTGGTATCCGGTCCAAACAAAATGGGGTCGTCGCGTACCGGGCGGGAATGGTTACCCGCCGCCGCTTATCCCACGCTTGAACCTCTTCCGGGCATCGATGCCTGAGTCACTCCGTCCGTCCAAAGTTAAGTGGATAGGCAAACCGTTCACGGGTTCCGGAGTGGAAGCACACCGTACGCAAAAGGCGATGATTCCCGGCCGGGAATTGTTCATCGGGGCGGACTCCGGTGCGGGAGCCACCCTCGATTCGAAGTCTACAGCATGGAAAAACGGCGGTGAGCCGGGCCGGGCTGCAACTCGTTGAAAACGGGCCGAAAAAAAACTTTCAAAGAGTGTCACCGTATAAGTTTCCATCGGCGGGGCACGGCAGATTTGGGTCGAAGCGAGAAGGTGCAAGCGCCCCGGTGATGAAAACGTGCGATGAACAAAACTGGACCGTGCTGCCGGGGCTATGGGGATTGTATCTGTAAATAGGTCCGGAACAGATGGGGGATGTGCGGAATCGAGGCCGGCAGGATCGCTTGCGGGCTGTCGAGAGGCTTGGCAGGCGTGGAATCGTGCACAGACAGGAAGGTCGTAAGGGTCTAAGGAGGCCCTTATTCCCGCTCCGCACACACCACTGGCGGTCCCTTTGGCGTGCGATCGCAAGGTGGCGGAATCTTGCCGGCAATGGCGTCAAGATGTATTCACCGGCCTCGGCGTTCCAGTTGTGACGGAAACAACTGGATGCGTACCATCACGCCGGTCAAGCATTGCGGACAGCGCAATACGGGTGCGAGAAGTTGAGCCTGCACCGCCGCCTTTGTCCCTGACGCGGGTAATGTGTTCTGTCCCAAGCGGTGGCGGCGTTGCTCTTCCGCCTGCAACTCCGCCTTTCGTGCCGCGTCCCGCCTTGGGTTCACGTCGATGATCGGCACATGCCCCAATTCGCGGCTCTGTTTCCGAATCTCCTCCGCATCGCGACTCGCTGCGCGCTTACCCGCGCCAGCGGAATCGCCGCCTGGCTGTCATGCATTCGAAGCCGATGTCAGCAGACAACTCACCGGGATCTGTCCATCCGCTACGTCCAGATGCAGCTTGTACCCGATCCAGGTCTCCTTGTACCCTTTGCTGTTCTTCTTGCTGCCCACATTGCATTCCCGCGGCAAGTCCGCCAGCAACTCCGCCAGCGTCATCCCCGCTTGCCGCTTCAGCCCCGTCAGTTCCGCTTCTGAAGGCTCCTCTTTCTTCTCGCCCTTCTTCTTCCGTCCCTTCTTCTTGCCGGCG
>CAMDED010000243.1 GCA_945893365.1 Candidatus Sulfopaludibacter sp. SbA3
CTGAATCGGCACCTGAAAGGTTGGATGAACTACTTCTCCTTTGGGTACCCATCGAGTGTCTACTGTGAGATCGAACGCTATGTTCGGGATCGTCTCATCCAGCATCTGCAACGACGCAGCCAACGGCCATACCGTCCTCCGCCAGGTGAAGGATGGCTACAGCATTTGGCGCGCTTGGGGCTGGTCCGTATGTCGGGAAATGCGAAAGCCTGAGGCGAGAGCTTTCGGGAGAGCCGGACGTGGGAAATCTGCATCTCCGGTTCGACGAGGGGAGAGCGGGTCGCGCAACTCGTGTCGCCTTCTCTCCTACTCTACCCCCGAAGATTGTAAGACGTATGGGCAGTTTTAGAACATTCTCAAGTCAAGATAGGAGGCCCGGCGGCGGATCGCTTCGCTCCCGCCTTCAGGCCCATTGTTCGATTGGAATATACTTCTTCCGCAAAAACTGCAAGACCTACGCGAACAATTCGCCGACCGGTTTTCCGTGATCGGTAATCGGTACCGGCCGGTCCCCGGCGTACAGATTCTTCGACGGGTCGATCCCGAGCGCGCAGTGAATCGTCGCGTGGAAATCGGGAATCGTCACCAGTCTGTCAACCACTTTCTTCCCCAGATCGTCCGTCGTGCCGATCGCCTGCGCCGTCTTCAATCCCCCGCCCGCGAGCATGCCGCTAAAGGCTACCGACTGATGCCCGCGTCCGCCGCCGCTATCGAATTCCGGAGGCCGTCCGAACTCCGTCGCCACCACCACAAGCGTGCTATCCAGGATTTTGTTTTTTTCCAGATCCTGAATCAAAGCCGCCATCGCCTGGTCCAGATCCTGAATCAGCAGGTGCTGCTTGAGCTGGCCTTCGTTGTGCGTGTCCCAACCGGAACCGTTGAGGAAATTCAAATTGAACGATACTTCGACAAACCGTACGCCCGACTGCACCAGCCGCCGCGCGAGCAAACATCTCTGGCCGAACTCGCCTCCGTAGGACTCGCGAAGGCTCGCCTGTTCACGCTTGAGATCGAACACGTTGAGGAACCGCGGCCCTGCCATCTTGAAGCCCTGCCGGCTGATGGCCGCCTGACCCTCGATCGTTTCGTCGCCCGGGTTCCGGCGCGAGAAGTCTTCCCTCATCTGCGCCAGAAGCGTTTCGCGGCGGTCCTGCCGGGCGTTATCGACATCCGGCGCGCGCACCAGGCCATTCGGTCCGGTCTCGACCTGCGTCAGGTACACGTAGCCGTACTTCGCGCCCAGAAATCCGGGGTCGCGCGTGATATTCGGGTAGCCCATCACCACGTACGCAGGCACCTCTTCGGATTTCGCGCCCAGTTGATGAGAGACAATCGAGCCGATCGACGGATATTGGATTGTGCCGCTCGGCATGCGCCCCGTATGCACAAGATTCGCCGCCGCGGCGTGCTCGCCCGAGATGTCGTGACTCAACGACCGGATGAGGGCGCAGCGGTCGAGCAGCGGCGCGGTTCGCTTCAGGTGCTCGCTGAGCTTCACGCCGGGGATTGCCGTCGCGATGGAGTCGTAATACGAGCCCGCCTGCTTTTTCCCGTCGCCGCGAACCTTGGGGTCGAACGAATCGATGTGCGCGGCCCCGCCGCCGAGCCAAAGGAAAATACAGGCGTCGGCTTTCCCTTTCGGCATTTCGGACTTGGCCGCGGCGAGCGCGCCAGCCCCGAGCGGAGACGCCAGCGGGGACATCAGGCCAGCCCCCACCGTCTTGAGAAGTTGTCGTCTGGTCCAGTTCATCTTGGCTCCTGCGTCACCCGAGCTAGGGCATCATGACGAATTCGGGCGAGTTGACCATCGCCCAGAGAACGTCTTCATATCGCTCGCGGAATTCAGCCGTCAAGCGCTTGGTAGGCTGATCGCCCATGCGCAAACGCCGTTCCTCTTCCATCCGGATCAAGGTGGCTTCCGCGCTTAAATGATTCGACCAGGAAACGCGGCTGTCGCTCTTCCTGACGTTGCTGATCGCTTCCGCGCCCGCGACCTTGCGCTCGTCGTAATGCGGCTTGAGCAGGCTCGTGAAAGTGCGGGATTCAAGGTCGGTGGGCGGCCTCGACAGAATCCGCAGAGAAGTTTCTTCAATCAGATCCTTGAGCGCGTTGCCGCCGAGGGCGAGAGCGGTGAACGCGCTGTCGTCCGAAAGCCTGACGATGCGAGTTCCCAGGACGCCGTTCGCCAGTATCAGCGTCTGCATCGGCGAAGCGGCGTCATCGCGTGTGGTAGCCGGATTCTGGCGCGATTGCCGCCAACCATATGCCGAGAGCATGTCCGCCACCGATTGCGCAATCGGCAGCGCGAGCGCCGGGCGGTCTCGCTCGTTCGAAAGCGCCGTCATCTGCCAGGAGCGCGCCGGCTTGCCCATCTCCAGGAACTGCGTGGCGGACCGGTCGCCCGCGGGATTCAGGTTAAGCGATTCGCAATCGAAAATCTTGCCGGCCGCGAGATGCAGGGAATCGACGATTTGTTCGGCGGTCATGTTACGGCGCGCCGGACCCGCGAACAGACGGCCTTTGGCGCCTGTCTGCTCCGCGATTTTCGCCACCGGTTTGCGTTGATAAGCGTGCGACGACAGGATCAGTTCCGCCAGATGCTTCATGTCGTATCCGCTGAGCACGAACTCGCGCGCCAGGTACTTCAGCAATTCCGGATTGGACGCCTTGCCGCGCGTCCAATCGTCGGCCGGCTCGACGATGCCAAGGCCCATATAGCGTTTCCAAACGCGGTTCGCTATCACCTGCGGAAAGCGTTCGTTACTTGGCGAAATAATGAACGCGGCCACCTCGCGGCGCGTCGGTACGCCCGTGCCCGGAAGCGGGCCGCTTTCGTCATGATCGAGCAGCGTCTTGAACGGCCACTCCGGCGGAATCGCCTCGCCGGCCTTCAATGCGACGGTGACAGCGGGTTTTCGTCCGCCGGGAATGCTGGGGACGGTGCTGGTCGCGGGCAGCGTGATCGCCTTGCCGTTGAGCATCGCCGCCAGACCGAACAGATCCTTCTGCTTGAATGGATGGAAAGGCGCGTCGTGGCAGCGCGCGCAGCTCATCTTCTGTCCGAGGAACGCCTGAGAAACGATATCCGCCTTCGCGGCCATCGGCGCATCGTTGAGCGTGGCCTGCGCGAAGCCCGCCGGTCCGCCTCTCACGATGCTTCCTTCCATCGCCACCAGTTCGGCGACAAAGCGGTCGAACGGAATGTTGTCCTGGAAAGATTGCAGCAGCCACCAGCGGAAGGGGCCGGTGTTATTCAGGTCCGGTTTGAGAATCCCCGGATTCTCGGCAAGCACGTCCTGCCAATAGCTCACCCAGTGGTCGGCCCAGCCGGAGCTGTCGAGCAGCCGTTTCAGCGCGATGGCGCGACGCTCTTTGGAAGAGCCGGCGAGGTAATGCCGGATCTCGGACGGCGTTGGAATTTGCCCGGTTGTGTCGAGTGTGACCCGGCGCAGGTATTCCAGATCTGAAGTAAGTTCCGTGGGAGCGACTTTCGCTTCCTCCAATCCGGCTCCGAGAAAACGATCCACGTCGTTATTTACCGGCGTCGATGCGGAAACTCTCGGAACCTCCGGCGCGGGCTGGGACTTCATGTGCGCCCGTGAATATTCATGACGCGTTTGCCAGGAAGCAGCCATTTCCTTTCCTGCCGCGTGCCGGCCTTCAATGTCGGCCGAGCGGTGACGCGCTTCCGAAGACGCGACATAGGATTCCCAAGCCGTGTCCGTCAGCGGCGGGCTGTCATCCGGGCCGAGCAAGCGCTCGATTTCGCCCGGCTTCCCGAAACTGACGCAAAGCTCGCCTGGCGTGGGGTAGAGGCCCTTGCCGCCGATGACGGCAAGCAAAGTGAATCGATGCACTCCAGCTTCGAGTTGGAGCGAAGCAACCGAGTCCTGATGGGGGTAGGCGAGAGGGCGCAACGGGGTGCCGTCGCGGACTACCTCGGGCGGTACGGGATCGTCGCCGGATGTGTTCGGCTTCTGCGCCTTGGTCGCGGCGACTCTCGCGCCGTCCACTTCGAAGGCCGCTGCGCCGCGGGCTCGCAGACGGAAGTTATACTTGCCGGCCGGCAGATTGCGCTCGTAAGTCGCGCGTATGACGAATGGCGTGGACCGGTCCAGCGGAACCGCGGCAGGCGAAAATTTCGTCGGCGTATGCACGAACGCATAAGCCGGCTCGGTGTATTTCCCGGAGGGAGCGGCTCCCGCCGGATCGAGCTCCTTGCCCGCTGCCAAGTTCTCGAAAATCTCCACGCGCACCGGCTGCGCGGCAACGCCAGCCGCGGCCAGCAAACACAATACGAGCGTTTCTCTCATCGATCACTCCAATGGATACACTTCTCCCAGGGAACCGTCTTGAGTTTACTTCACGCGCGCGCTTCAGTCAACGATAGTGCCTGCCCTCCCCATAGGCGTTAAAATAAGGCCACTACCAATAATGACCTCGGCTGCACACAATCAGGCTCGAACCCGCGTTTGTTGCAATTTCCCACAACCGGACTTCTAGCCCGCTTGGTGCATGGCGAGTCTGGGCTCCCTCGCACCGATTGGATCGCACAAAGCCTTCCGGCCGCCGCGCCGCAGATGCCATAGCTTACACTCAAACTACATGCTCAACCGGGGCTATGCCTACACCACAATCATCAGCAGCAAATACCACGGACAAACTCTGCTCTCCCACTTGGCAAGCCTTTACCCCCACTCAACACCACAAGCCTGGCAACAAAAACTGAACAACGGCGAAGTCACCCTCAACGGCGTCACTTCCACCGGAAGCGAATCGGTCACTTTAGGCCAAACCCTTGTCTGGAACCGTCCACCGTGGATCGAACCAGACTCCCCTCAGCACTTTGACGTCCTGTTTGAAGACCCCCATCTGTTGGCCGTCAACAAACCCAGCGGGCTGCCCACCCTCCCCGGCGGCGGCTTCATGGAAAACACCCTCCTGCGCCGGGTGCAAAAGCAAACCCCCAACGCAAACCCTGTCCACCGGTTGGGCCGAGCCACCACCGGCATCGTCCTCTTCGCCAAAACACCGCAGGCGGCCTCTAATCTATTCGCAAACTGGAACACACCCAAAATTCAAAAAATCTACCGGGCGCTGGCTCAAAACATTGCACAGCACGACGCCTACGAAATCCTCACACCCATCGGCCTCGTACCGCACCCGCTCATCGGTTCCGTGTGGGCCGCCAGCCCAAATGGCAAACCGTCAAAGTCATTGGCAAAGGTGATCTCACGCACCATCGGCGCCACAACATTCGAGGTAAGCCTAAATTCGGGCCGCCCTCATCAAATCAGAATCCATCTGGCATCCATCGGCCATCCCCTGGTAGGCGATCCTCTGTACGGCTTAACCGGCCAGCCTCTTGAAAATCTCCCCGGCCTCCCCGGCGATGGAGGATATTTCCTCCACGCCCAATATCTGAAATTCCACCACCCCATCACCGGAGAACAAATCAATCTTGAGGCAGCTTTGCCGTCCGGATTCTCATTGCATCGGTAGGTTCACGGCGGGAATCGAATCAGGATGGCCGTTGTAACCTGCGCTATTCTCCCGCCATTTGAAATCGTAACGAAGTGAGTTTTATTACACTCCGATAGTGATGGTTATCAGGGCTAATGCCGGAGCGGCCGTTTTTTGCGCTTCACTATTCAGAATGCCTCTATATAGACGAGTGATCCACAACTACCCAGAAGCCGACATATGGATAGCGACACCGCACTATCGGCAAGCTCTTTTAGTGCGGTATACCAATTTCAGGGCAGAATCGCTCCGACAACGAATAAAGCATGGCATTGTCCATTTCCTGAGAGTGCTGTGGCCCCACTGGATTTGCGCTGGAAGGACACGAGATGCGAAAAGGGTTCACGAGAAAACCAAAGGCGGACGAGCCCGCGACGCAAGGCAAGAACTACATAACGCCGAGCGGGCTGCAGCGCCTGCACGATGAGCACCGGTTTCTGCTTAGCAGGGAACGCCCGGCCGTGACGGAGGTAGTGGCGTGGGCTGCCAGTAACGGCGATCGCAGTGAAAACGCCGACTATCAGTACGGCAAGCGGCGGCTGCGCCAGATCGATGGGCGGATTCGCTTTCTCAGGAAGCGAATCGAAGCTGCGGAAGTGGTGGACCCGGAAACTCCGAGAACGGGGCAAGCGGCCGCGAGAGCATTCTTCGGCGCGACCGTGCGCTATGCCAATGCCGCGGGAGTAGAGCGAGTGGTGAGCATCGTGGGTACCGACGAAGTCGATCTCGACCGCAACCACATCAGTTGGGTGTCGCCTCTGGGGCGCGCGTTGCTGAAGTCGGCAGTGGGCGACAGCGTTGTACTCCAAGCGCCGGGCGGTACGGAATACCTGGACGTGCTGGAAGTGTGTTACGAGCGCATTTCAGTGGAACCGTTCCGTGAGCCGCCTGGATCCGAGTGCTCGTCAAAGGGATCCTCTCGCCGGCGCCATTCCAACTGACGAAGGTTAACGAGGCGGCACACGAACATTCCAGGTCGCGAGCAAGGACGAATTGTGAGCCGACTAGGGCTTTCGTTCCGCTATCATCCCACCCCAGTGAGGATCGCCCGCGTTTAACGCGCAGTGCTCATACAACCCGCGCTCGTATGATTTCACCAAGTCCCGCGAAACGGCGTTGAACGAAGCCGCCAGAGGCGGCAGACGCTTCGCGTGCGTATAAACTCGCGGCGATGTGTTGAAGGCGGTAATGTGGGGTCACAAGGAGGTCCCCTGTGACCCATCTACGAGAAATAATGCTGGAGGAACTCCAGGGTCGCAACTTGTCCAAGCTTACCGCGGAATGCTACCTGCGGGCGGTTGAGGAGTTCGCTTCCTTCTACAGGCGTCCACCTGACCAGTTGGGTCCGGCAGAGATCCGACAATACCAGGCACATCTGTTCACCGATAGGAAGTTGGACGCCAACACGGTCGCACAACACCTTTCGGCCCTCCGGTTCTTCTTCAT
>CAMDED010000244.1 GCA_945893365.1 Candidatus Sulfopaludibacter sp. SbA3
TCAATCCGCTCGATTCGTACTCCGCAACTACCTGCTCGACCTCTTGCCGGCTCCGCCGTCGCCGTACTGCGCAAACCTGTTCTTCATTCATGCCCCTACTTCATCACTAAACTCACCACCCGAACAGATGGTTTCCTCTGACGCTTACATTCGGATCCTCGGGACTTACGAGAAGGTGAAGGTTCACGAACCCCGACCTCGCGGCCACGTCGAGTCTTATTTCGACGTTTGGGAAGAACAGGTCAATGTCCGGAAGGCGACCGTTCGCGCGGTGCCCAAGCATCTCTTCATACGTATCGGTAACGTAATAGTCGGTTACGGCAATTGCCTGAATTCTGGGCGCGCTGTTTTCAAGCGCGGCAAGGTACGCGTCCCAGGAGGCCGCGTTGCCAAATTGATTATTTAGAACCGTTCCGGGTGTGTGGATGTGAGGTTCCCACCTGCGCCACTCCGAACCTCGATTGATCATGAGATTTCGCTTGCTCCGCCAACATTCCGTGCGGCTTTAGGCCGCTAAGGAACAATTTCTGTCGTTTCGACCGCTGGAGCATCCAAGGCCTTTTGAAGAAACGCCCTCGCTTGCTCAAGAGCGCGACGTTTGATCTCCGTCACCGAGTTGCTCTTTGGGATGAAAACGTCAATGTTAGCCGAGCTGTGGGGTGGTCCGTCCGGATCCCAGAAAGTGACGTTAGTCCGATAGCATCCCCTGACTTGCGTCGTATTAGTGCCGGGGCCTATTGTGATCTTCATTTCCTCAAGTATGTCACTTTTAGTACAGCGCTCCACTCTGGGCGAAAAGGGAAAAGAAAGGGAGAAATGGCAAAAGGAGACGATGCCGGCGAGACCAGCTTCCGTTCACTCCGGCCGCGGATATCTCTATCACTCCGGACGTTCGGGCCGGGATCACTTTGTTGCCATGCCGACGATAAATTGGGAAATCTCCATCCAAGCTGGCACTTGGGCGGCACCGTGCATTCCGAATGGGGCGATCCCGATAAACGCGCTCAGGGCCGCCGATTCACCTTGACGGTTTGTCGCCATCCCGTCGAAGTGGCGCTCTGGGCGAATCACGCGCTACTCGGACATTGGGCTGGAATTCCTCCCCGGCCGGTGTTGTTCTGGGACGTTGCAACAAAACGCGGGTTCGAGACTGATCGTGTGCAGCCGAGGTCATTTTGGTAGTGGCCTTACTTTAACGCCTGTGCCCTGGTCCGCAGGCGGCCCCGGGCCGGCTTCCTGCGCCGGTCTGAGACTTCGCGAGTTAACCTGCCAAAAGCCGACGAGGGCGTCGGCCGCGGACCAGGGGTCCGCCCCACTAAGAGCACGAGAACGGCCTTTCAAAAAGGCAGCGCTACTTTTGTCCCGGATACCCCGGGTGAGTTTCGACCGCGTTCTTCACGGGCGGCTGTGCTTTCAGGTACGTGAAGATCGCACCCAAGTCCTCCGCCGGAAGCTGCGATAGCTTCAGCCAAGGCATGAGGGTGAATCCTTCCGGCCCGACCTTCGGAGAGCCATTCGCGGCGTAGAGCTTGTATTCGGCGAATTTTTCTAAGAACTGCCGCTCGGTCCAGCGGCCAATCCCGGTCTCCGGGTCCGGCGAGATGTTGGCGCTTACCACGATTAACCCGGGAAGCGTAAACGCCCGGCCGCCCGCAAATCTCATCTTCGGATCGGGCCTTCCGTTGGCGTCCGGCGTATGGCAATCCGCGCAGCCGCCGGCCTCAACCAGGTATTCGCCGTACATCGGGCGATTCGCGGGATCGGGCTGCGGCACCGGAGCGGCGGCTGGCCTGGGCACGGACTTGATGAAGAACCACACGGGGAAGTCGATCCGGGTTTGAGGCAAGCGGTTCTTCACCGGTGGGAGCGTCCGAAGGTAAGCCACGAGCGAATAGACGTCTTCGTCGCTCATCGACCGGTACGCGGGATACGGCATTATCGGGAACAAAGCGCGCCCGTCGCGGCCGATACCTTCTCGAATGGCGCGGACGATTTCGCCGTCGCTCCACGAGCCGATGCCGGTTTCGCGATCCGGCGTTATGTTCGGCGCGGCAATGTCGCCAGGCAGACCGAACTCTTTGGGAAACATCGTTCCTTCAGCTTTGTGTCCCGCCACCACCGGTCCTCCGAAACGGCTGAAATCCCGCATGGAATGGCATCCGTCGCAATCGGAGAGAGTCTCATACAGGTACTTTCCTCGCGCCACGCGGGACTCGGAAGGCTCGATTGTGATGTCCGCGGGCGGTGCTGACGCCGGTTTCTTTGAGTGCATGAAGGCATATCCGCCCGCTGCGAGGACAAGGATCGCACCAAGGGCGATTTTCAAAACTTTGCGCATAGGGGATATTCTACGGCGTCCCGTTCCGGATGGCTGAGTGTCCACTGCCGAATGGAAGCAGGCTGCGCCCAGGATGGGAAGCTTCGCCGAACGTTACGCCGTATTCGCCTTCACGAATTCCACCGCGCGAGCCGCAATCCCGGACGTTTCCTCGGGCTTCGCACCGGAAAGGCCGTGCCCCGCGCCCGTCACCGTGACGAACTCGTGCTTCACACCGGCGCGCGCGAGTTTTTCCGCCATGTTCTTCGATTCGGAATAGGGCACGTCCGTATCCTCGGTCCCGTGAATCAGAAACGCCGGCGGATACTGGCCGGTGACGTTGCGAATGGGGCAATAACGGTCGAACCAGGCGGGTTCGAGGCGCGGATCGTGACCGGCAACCTCTTTGGGCCAGACGCCTTGCTGCCGGCAGTACAAGTAGAAACGCCCGCGCTGATTCTGCCCCGGCGGTTCCGAAAGCGCCGCCCGGCCAACGCTCTGATAAGCCTCGTCCTTCGGAACAAGCGGACTCTTCCGATAGAATTCGTCGGGCTCCCCGTACCAGGGCGTCGTGATGTCGCCATAGCCGTAATAGGAAACAAGCGCGCGCGGCCGGGGATAGACCGCGAAGCCGCACATCAGCGTCAGATAGCCCCCGGCGGAGCCGCCCGCGACGGCAATGCGCTTCGGATCGATGCCGAAACGGGGCGCCTCCCTCTGGAGCCATCGCCAAGCGTCCCCGACGTCTTCCATGATGCCGGGCAGTTTCGTCTCCGGGGCCAAACGGTAGTCGATCGACACCACCGCGTATCCGGCATCGAGTATCGCCTGATGAAACTTACCGCCAAGAGATTTGCGCGAGCCGACGATCAGCGCTCCGCCGTGAATCCACATCACTGCCGGCTTTTGGACACCGGCCGCAGCTCCGTGGACATCCGCACGGATCTCACACGCGCTCGCCGTCTTATAGACGAAGCTCTGAAGGCCCGCGGTTTGCGCGTCCAAAATCCCGGAAAGGGGCGCACCCATCAGACTCAGGAAACGGCGGCGATTCATGGACAGATTCTATCGCTATTTCTGGTCCAGAAGGGACGCCCGCCGGATGCGCTCGCCCTTGTACACCACGAGCGAGATGCGTTCGGTGGCGCCGATGTCCTGCAGGGGATTGCCGTCCACAAGCAACAGGCTCGCGTCGCAGCCCTTCGCAATACAACCGAGACGGCCTTCCGCGCCAAGCAGTTTCGCCGCGTTTCCCGTGGCCGCCTGCAGCGCCACCGCGGCGGGAATGCCCGCCTCCACCCATAACTGCATTTCGCGATGCACGGCGGGACCGTGCAGAAGCAGCATGTTACCTGAATCGGTACCCGTCACGAGCGGCACGCCCGCGCGCCAGGCCCGCGCCAGGTTCGATTGCGCGACCTTCAGAGATTCGTCCGTTACGCTCGACAGTCCCGGCTTCAAGAGCTTCTTCGTCGATGCGATCAGCGCCGCCGGACCCACCTGTTGGGCGAGCGACCGGTCCAGCAGATCCGTTTTCCCCTGAGCGAAGTCGCGGTAACCTTCCCAGACGCCGATCGTCGGGTCGAACACCACTTTGCCCTCGCCCATGCGCGCGAGGTAGGCATCCGGCATCGGTTCGCGAGGCCCGTGCTCGATGCTCGATGCGCCCATATCGAGGGCGTCGGCCACATCCCGCGCATCTCCGGTGTGGATCGCGACCGGCAGCTTCATTTTGTGCGCCTCTTCCGCCGCCGCCCGCGCGATCGCCGTGTCCAGGCGCGGAAACGTCATCGCGCCCCATCCGGCTTCGAGAATAATCTTGATTCCGTCCACTCCGGCCGTCTTCAACTCGCGTACCTGGGCGCGGGCCTCCTCCGCGTTCTTCGGCGTCCTGACCAGTTGAGCGGCCAGCCTTCCGCGAACGAGTTCAGGCGCCATCTTGATGAATTCCGTGCCATGACCTTCGACCGCCGTGAACATGGGGCCGCAAAGAAACAGTTCCGCCCCCACGCGCCTTCCGCTCGCGGTTTCGCGCCGCACGGTGAGCAGTGCGTCAAGGGGATCTCCCAGACTGCGCACGGCGACGACGCCGCTGTACAGGTACGCAGCCAGTTCCCGCGGCATGTTGATTAGCGGATCGTACGCCTTGGCCCCCTCGCCGATCCCGCCCAGCGCGCCCAGATGCACGTGCGGGTCGATGAGTCCCGGCAACAACGTCTTTCCCGCGCCTTCGACAATATCCGCTTTGAGAGAGCCGGGGTCCGGCGTCGCCCCGTCGTAAACGGCCTCGATCTTTCCGCTCTTCACCAGCACACCGCCGGATTCAAGAATCTTCCCGTCGCCAGTGAAGATGCGTACTCCACGGAACAGAATTGTATCCGCGCGCCGCATGTCGCGGTTCAACGCGAGCGCGCGGCCCACTTGATCTTTGCTGTGAAGCTGCCACGCCCCCATTGCCAGAAAGGGGGCCATCACCGCGAGGAGCCAAAGCTTCGCGGCCTTTCTCGTCTTCTCGCCCTTCTCCCAGCGGAATAGTTGTGTCGAAATGAATGTTCCCACAACAATCGTCACCAGCATTGCCAGAACCGCGGGCCAGTGCCGCGCGAGCGTTTCCTTGCGCAGAAAGATGCCCTGGAAACCGGTTACCAGATACGACGCCGGCAGGAACTGCGAGAACGTCTGTACCGCCGGGGGGAGCATCGCGATCGGGATGGTTGCGCCGCTAAGGAACATCATCGGCATGTAGATCAACTGCACGGCGATGTTGGTCTCCTGCATGGTGTTGACGACGGAAGCGATAATCAACCCGATCGCCCGGAAGGCCATTACGCCGAGCGAGACCATCACGAACAACGAGACCGGGTGCTCCATCGGGGCCATTCCATACATGGTGCGCGCCAGTATAAGGACCAAGGCCACGGCGGGCAAGTAGAGCAGCCAACCGGTAAGCATCGACGCCAGCAGGATCGGCGTGGGCGTGATCGGCGTCACCTTGAAACGGCGAAGAATGTTGGCTTCACGCTCCTGCACCGCGCGCATCCCGGCGCCCCAAAGACCGTTCCCAAGGATGCCCATGGTGAGAACCATGCTGACCACATAATTGATGGCGCCGCCCCGCTCGGCATCCATGAACTCCGCGAAGCCGAAAAAGAAGAGCAGGGGAAACATGTAGCCGAAAAAGATGAGGGAGCGCTCTCGCAGCGCAAGCTTCATGTCGATGCGGAATAGCGCAAGAAAAGCCTTCATTCGCGTAGCCTCTTGCCGGTAAGTTCGATGAACGCGTCTTCAAGCGTCGGCCGCTTCAAATGGACATCGGCGAGCTCAATGCCCCGCTCGTCGAGCCATTTCACCAGTTCGACCAGAGTCTTGCCGGGATGGCGCGAGGAGACCGAGATCGACTGCCGGTCCGCGGAGAGGGTCACGCGCTCCGACCCCGTCCAGTTTGGAACGTCACCGTCCGGCACGGGTTTTTCGCAAAGCGCTTCGATCATCGACTGGCCCACGACACGCGCCTGGATCTCCCGCGGTGTGCCGATGGCGACGATGAGGCCCTCGTCGACGATCGCGACGCGGTCGCAGAGCTTTTCCGCTTCTTCAATGTAGTGCGTGGTGAGCAGAATGGTGCGGCGCTCCTTGCGCAGGTCCTGCACGAGGAGGTGAATTTCAAGGCGCGCCTGAGGGTCGAGACCCGTCGATGGCTCGTCGAGAAACAGGACCTGAGGATCGTTGATAAGGGCGAGCGCAAGCGCCAGCCTTTGTTTCTGGCCGCCCGAAAGATGCGTGTAAAAGACGTCGCGCTTCTCCCAGAGTTGAAGCCGCTTCAGGAGGGCGGTCTGGTCGACGCGCCGTTCGTAGAAATCTCCGAAGAGAGTCAGGGCCTCGGCCACCTTGATCTTTTCCGGGAGATTCGTGTCCTGAAGGCAAACGCCGATGCGGTGCTTCAGGGATTGCTTCTGAGTTTCGGGATCGAAACCGAGCACCAGGGCGCTACCGCCGGTGCGCGGACGGAGTCCTTCGAGAATCTCGACCGTGGTGGTCTTTCCCGCGCCGTTGGGACCGAGCAGGGCAAAGACTTCTCCGGCGTGGACTTCGAAGTCGATCCCCTTTACTGCCTGAAAATCCCCATAGGTCTTGGTCAGACCCTGAACTTGAACGGGAGGCGTCAAGGTCCAATTCTAACAAAGTGGGACAGGCCTCCAGCCCTATAGGCGTTAAGTTAGGCCGTCGAATCGCTCTCGATCAAAGTGCATTCCTCACCGCAAAGCCGGTGGCCGACCGTGAGCGCTTCCCCTAATCCGGCGTAGCCGGAACCAAAAAGGATAACAGGCCGTCGGTTATGATGCTCGAATGGGTATCGAACTATTGACGTAACGATTCGCGAGCCAGATTACCGGGGTGCTTTCCTGCTACGACCGGATCCTCATCCAAGGAACACTGC
>CAMDED010000245.1 GCA_945893365.1 Candidatus Sulfopaludibacter sp. SbA3
AAAACGCCTGGATTTCCTCCTGGCTCAACTTCTTCGCATTCCGCATCCTGATGATCACACCCCAGCATGCTTCAACTTCCCCCTTCAGGCTCATCTTGTATTGGAAACAGCCTTTCCTTCAGGCTCATCTTGTATTGGACAAGACTCGCCTTCGACAAACGCTTCCCACTCAACTAGAATAGGAATTACCCCTTCCCAGGAGGAACAGCGTAATTGGAATCAGCAATCCTGGCCTTGGAGGACGGAACCGTCTTCGAAGGCAGGAGTTATGGTGCGCCCGCCGAACGCGGAGGCGAAGTCGTTTTCAATACCGCACTCACCGGGTATCAGGAAGTATTCACGGACCCTTCCTATTCCGGGCAGATCGTCATTCTAACTAACCCCCAGATCGGCAACTACGGTACCAGCACGCTCGATAACGAGGCCGGCCGCGCCTATATTGAGGGGCTGGCCGTTCGCGAGTTCTCCAGACTTTCGAGCAATCGGCGTTCCGACGAAAGCGCCGACCGCTTTCTCTCCAGGTACGGCGTTCCGGTGGTCTCCGATCTCGATACCCGCGCGCTCGTGCGGCATCTTCGGACGCGCGGCGTCATGCGCGGCGTCCTGTCAAGCCTAAGCCTCGATGCGGATGCTCTGGTCGCCAAGGCGAAATCCCTTCCTTCGATGGCAGGCCTCGATCTGGCAAGCCGCGTGTCGACGGCGAATCCCTATGAGTGGACCGAGAGCGTCGGCGTCTGCTCGCCCTCCGAAATCCTCGAAGCCAGGAGTAAGGAGCGCTTTCACGTGGTCGCATACGACTTCGGCATCAAGCATAATATTCTTCGCCGCCTCGTTCACGCGGGATGCCGCGTTACGGTCGTACCCTCGCTAACGTCCGCCGCGGACACGCTTGCGCTGAAGCCCTCGGGCGTATTTCTCTCGAACGGACCCGGCGATCCGGAGCCGCTCGAGACGCAGATCGCGAACGTGCGGGCGCTGATCGGGCGCGTGCCCATTTTCGGCATCTGCCTCGGCCACCAGATCCTGGGCCTTGCCGCCGGCGCCAAAACGTACAAGCTGAAGTTCGGGCATCGCGGCGCGAATCACCCGGTTTTGAACCGCCTGACCGGGAAGGTCGAGATCACGTCGCATAACCATGGTTTCGCGGTCGATCCCGACTCGCTCAACGCGAACGATACCGAAATCACGCACATGAACCTGAACGATCGGACGCTCGAAGGGTTCCGCCTCCGCAATCATCGCGCCTTTTGCGTGCAGTATCATCCCGAAGCCGCCCCCGGCCCGCACGATTCGCACTACCTTTTCGACGACTTCATGGCCCTGATGGCGGAGCAAGACTAGCGGATGCCGCGAAGAAACGATCTTCACCGAATCCTGATCGTCGGCTCCGGTCCCATCGTGATCGGCCAAGCCTGCGAATTCGACTACTCCGGAACGCAGGCATGCAAAGCGCTTCGCGACGACGGATATGAAACCATCCTTGTGAATTCCAATCCGGCGACCATCATGACGGATCCGGATCTGGCCAACCGCACTTACGTGGAACCGCTGAGCCTCGCCTACCTGGAAGAGATCATTCGCAAGGAGCGTCCCGACGCGCTGCTTTCGACCGTCGGAGGACAGACGGGGCTCAACCTATCCGTGGAGCTCGCGGAGGCGGGAATTCTGGATAAGTACGGCGTTGAGCTGATCGGCGCGAAAATCGAAGCGATCAAGATGGCCGAAGACAGGCTGATGTTCAAGGATGCGATGCGGCGCATCGGCCTCGAGACGCCCCAATCGCAGCTTGTGAACAACGTGGACGACGGGCTGGCCTTTGCGGCGCGCGCCGGCTACCCCGCGATTCTGCGGCCCAGTTTCACGATGGGCGGCAGCGGCAGCGGCATCGCCTACAACAAAGAGGATATGGTCCAGATTCTCGAGCGCGGGCTCGATCTGTCGCCCGTGCACGAAGTGCTGGCGGAAGAGAGCGTGCTCGGCTGGAAGGAATTCGAACTCGAGGTGATGCGCGACGTCGCTGGCAACTGCATCATCGTCTGCTCGATCGAGAACTTCGATCCCATGGGGGTGCACACCGGCGATTCGATTACGGTTGCGCCCGCGCAAACCTTGACGGACCGCGAGTACCAGATGATGCGGGACGGGGCGATCGCGTGCCTGCGCGAAATCGGCGTCGATACGGGCGGTTCCAACGTGCAATTCGGATTCGATCCAAAGAGCGGGCGGATGGTGGTGATCGAGATGAACCCCCGCGTGTCGCGCAGCTCCGCGCTCGCCTCGAAGGCCACCGGATTCCCCATCGCCAAGATCGCGGCAAAACTCGCCGTCGGCTACCGGCTCGACGAGATTCCGAACGACATCACGCTGAAAACGCCCGCCTGCTTCGAGCCCACGATCGACTACGTGGTGGTGAAGATTCCGAAGTGGCAATTCGAGAAATTCCCCGGCGCGGACAACACGCTCGGCACGCAGATGAAGTCCGTGGGCGAAGTGATGGCGATCGGGCGCACGTTCAAGGAGGCTCTGGGCAAGGCGATGCGAAGCATGGAAACCGGGAAGGCCTCGGGTTCCGAGACGCTTGACGAAACACTCATCCCGCAGAAGCTGATTACGCCCACGCCCGACCGGCTCGGCTACTTGCTCTTCGCGCTCCGGAGCGGCTACAGCGTGGAGGAAATTCACGAACTGACCTCGATCGATCCCTGGTTTCTCGAACAATTGCGGGATATTTCGGATCTCGGCCGGGAGTTGCTCGGGCAGGGCTTGGAAACGATTTCGCGGGAAAAATTCAGCCAGGCGAAACGCTGGGGCGTCTCCGACAGCCAGATCGGGCGAGCCACGGGGAGCGATCCGCTCGCCGTCCGCGCCCGGCGCAAGGAGCTTGGCCTGCGCGCGGTGTTCAATCGCGTGGATACGTGCGCTGCCGAATTCGAGAGCTTCACGCCGTACCTCTATTCGAGCTACGAGCGGGAATGCGAAGCCGAACCGTCGAACCGGAAGAAAGTCGTGATCCTCGGCAGCGGTCCAAATCGCATCGGGCAGGGCATCGAGTTCGACTACTGCTGCTGCCACGCGGCGTTTTCCCTGAAAGACTTCGGCATCGAGTCGATCATGGTCAACTGCAACCCGGAGACCGTTTCGACCGACTACGACACGAGCGACCGGCTCTACTTCGAACCTCTGACCCTTGAGAACGTGCTGAACATTTGCGACACGGAGAAACCGGATGGCGTGATCGTCCAGTTCGGCGGTCAGACGCCGCTGACGCTGGCTTTGCCCCTAAAGGCGCAAGGCGTGCCCATCATCGGCACGGACCCTGAACACATCGACCTTGCCGAGGACCGCGAGCGCTTCGGGCGTCTGCTCGACGAGCTGAAGATTCCTTCTCCCCCGAACGGCGCCGCGACCGATGTGGAGCAGGCGTGCGCCGTGGCCCGGCGGCTTGGATATCCGGTGCTGGTGCGTCCGAGCTACGTGCTCGGAGGCCGCGCGATGGTGATTGCCTACGACGAAGAGACGGTGCGGCGCTACATGCGCGAAGCCGTCTCGTTCTCTCAGGACCGCCCCGTGCTGATCGACCGGTTCCTCGAAGACGCGACCGAAGTGGATGTGGACGCGCTGGCCGACAAGGAAAACGTGCTGATCGCGGGCATCATGGAGCATATCGAGGAAGCCGGCGTGCATTCCGGCGACAGCTCGTGCGTGCTTCCGCCGCATTCGCTCGGCGAACGGGAGCTGGCCACGATCCGCGATTACACGGTGCGTCTGGCTCTCGCGCTCGAAGTGGTGGGACTGATGAACGTGCAGTATGCCATCAAGGACGGCACGGTGTACGTGCTGGAGGTGAATCCGCGCGCTTCGCGAACGGTGCCTTATGTGAGCAAGGCCACGGGAGTGCCGCTGCCGAAGATCGCGGTGGGACTGATGACCGGAAAAAAGCTGGGCGATTTCGAGAGTCTGACGCGCCGGCAGGTGGCGGGGGTGCTGACGGCGCCGCAGTTCTTCGTGAAATCGCCGGTGTTTCCGTTCAACAAGTTTCCGGGCGTGGACCCGGCGCTTGGACCTGAGATGAGGTCGACCGGCGAAGTGATGGGAGTGGGAAATAACTTCGGCGAGGCGTTCGCGAAGGCTCAGCTCAGCGCGGGAACGCCGCTGCCGGACAAGGGCTGCGTGTTCCTGAGCGTGAACGAACGCCATCGCCCAGAGGCGGTGGAAGTAGCGCGGCGATTCTCCGAATTAGGTTTCCAGCTTGTGGGCACGCGGGGCACGGCGGGCGCGATCAACGCGGCCGGACTCAAGTGCAAGACGGTATTCAAGGTGAACGAGGGCCGTCCGAACGCGGTGGATTTACTGAAGGCGGGGACGATACAACTGGTGATTTACACGGCGGCCGGTGGAACGGCCTTCGTGGATGAGAAGGCGATCCGGCGCGGCGCGGTGTTTTCACGAGTGCCTTGCATCACGACGATGAGCGGGGCTCGGGCGGCGGTGGAAGCGGTGACCTCGGGCAGGCGGGATCCGATCAGAGTGTGGAGTCTGCAGGAGATTCACGGGTTGGCGCCCGCCGCTGAAACCCGGCACGCAACGGAGCTATAGGCGGACGGTCGCGGAACTGGGCCTTAGACCTCTTGAAGGGCATGCATAGGAGTGAGGATAGGCCTCTCCGATGCGAGCGGCGATCAAATCGCTTCAAACGTTGTGTATCATCGGTCGTCTTGGACGGGGAGGTGAAGATGATCACGCACTTTCCGGCAGCGGTTCTCAACGGTATAACATTTTTGGTCTTCTGCGTTAGACCGCTGAAAGGCCTCGTCGAAGACCAACGAAGCGCGAGAGACACAGCGCTGCCGCCGAGAACCTTCGATAACCTAACTCACCAGTTCCGATAGCGTGGTACGCGTGACTCCCAGAGCGGCGGCGGCCTCCGTGATGCTCAAGCCCAAAGGCTCAATGCACTGGCGAAATACAAAACCTCCAGGGTGAGGGGGATTCTTCATCGGCATCAACGTCGAATGCATTAGGGTCATTGGCGCGTCCGGATCGGTGACTGGCGGGTGGTGTACATCATCGACGACACGGCGAAACTCATCGGCGTCACACGTATTGCGCGCCGTCGAGACGTGTACGAACGATGACGTCCGCGCCGGATGCAAGGAGCTTGGCGTCCGCGCGGTGTTCAATCGCGTGGATACGTGCGCGGCCGGGTTCGAGAGCTTCACGCCGTACGAGCGTGCGGTGGCCCGCTACTCTCCTGTCCGTCATGGAGTCTGACAATACTGTGCTGCGCCAAGGTGGGGCGGACGCCCTCGTCCGCGCGCGACCCCCTGGTCGCGCTCTTGTTCCCATTGTCAACTTTTATGAAAACAGGACGGCCGCGGGGACCGTGGCCGCCGAGCGCGACAGAGGCTTCGCGGCAGGCGAGCCTTCCCACTGGATCACGTCCCGACGGCCAACCCCGCTTCGCTTGAAGCTGCCACGGGGCTGGCCGTCCTTTTGCTATTCGACGCCGTCTCCGCATCGCGGAGTTCGCGTCAGGCGCGCGGCCCGGAAGTGGAAAGGCACTCCCGGCTCGGCCGTGACCTCGCCGGCTCTCGCCGTCCCGAAGAGCTTTCGATCTCTCCGTTCCACATCCCGGACGCACCGGAACCCGATATTGTCGTTCCTGTTGTCAGGCTCGTTCCTGTTCCGGTTGGCGGCGCGCAGGTTGATCGCTTCATTGTTGAACGACGCCCCACGCACGCGGTGGCCGAGCGCCTCCGCCGAACGTAAACCGCTCCAGCATCCTCTCGCGCAACACCAACGTGTCGCCGAAAGCGGCGTGAGCGATCCACGCCCGAACACCCTGTTCCACTCTTTCCCACTCGACAGACCCGGCGGCAAAGTCCCGCTGCAGACGTTTCATCCGCCGCCCGAACCGCACCACGTTACCGCGCACCAGCCGCGCCCGGCCGGGAAACAGACGCCAGCCCAGGAACGTCACGCCTTCCGCGCAGCAATGGATTCGGGACTTGCCCGCATGCAGGGTCAGCCGCGCTTCGTCCAACTGCCGTTCCATCGCTTCGCGCATCGCGCGCAGCCGCTGCTTGTCCCCGTCGAACAGTACCAGGTCGTCCACGTAACGCGCCCAGACGCCCGGCCGCAGCTTCTCGTCGATCAGCCGGTCCAATCCGTCCAGGTAGACGTTTGCGAAAAACTGCGACGATTGGTTCCCCAAGGGCAGCCCCCGCCTCCGGTCGAAGGGTGTGAATAGGTCGTCGCCCGGGAAGTACTGAACTACTTCTTCCTGGGGATTCGAGCCGGCAATGATTTTCGCCGCCAGATCCAGTGTCGGCTTGCACTTGACCGCCCGCGCCAGTTGCTCGTTCAGAATCTCGTGGTCGATGGACGCGAAGTACTTCCGCACATCGCACTTCAGCGCGTAACTGTATTTCGCGGTCCCCGCGCGCGCCTGCTCCAGGGCCTTGTGCGTGCCCATCCCAACGCGGCAGGCAAACGAATTGCGCGAGAAACGGCGTTCGAAAACCGGCTCCAGTATCCGCGTCAGGGCGTGATGAACTACCCGATCCCGGAACGGAGCCGCGGAAATCCGCCGGGGCTTGGGATCGAGAATCGTGAACGTCCGGTAACCCCCCGGCCGATAGCTCCCGTCCAGCAATTCGCGCCGCAACCGGATCAACTCGGGTTCCAGGTTGATCTCAAACGCCGCCACGTCCGGCCGCTTCCGTTTCCCCGCCGCCGCGGCCTCCGCC
>CAMDED010000246.1 GCA_945893365.1 Candidatus Sulfopaludibacter sp. SbA3
GCCGGCCCCGCGATCGACGGTAAAAATGCGGGCCCGGTCGGGACGGTCCAATTTGGAGATCGGCTCCGTCTGCGAATGGCAGGCATAACACGCCTCGGCTTGCTTGTCGACCACGCGGCCCACCTCCGCCGCGTCGGTCGAGAAACTGATCCGGCCTTCGCCGTTGAAGATCCGCACAAGCGCGATGCCCGGCTCGCCGCCGATGTCGCGGACCATGTGGTAAAGCGCCGCGCGGTCGTTGTGCAGCATCTGGTAGCGCGTACTGCGCGCGATTACGTCGCCAATACGATCCGCGGACTGAAGAACCATTTCTTCAGCGGCGCGCCGGTGTACTCTCAGATTCAGCGCGCCGAACACGGCGAAGACTGCGCCCGCACCGAGCACCAGCCAAAGCGCCAGCTTGCCCGCAATTGGCAACCGTTTCCACATGGAATGCTAGGTTTCGACGGGCTCGAAGATCGGGAGACGCTTGACCGCAAGCCGGAAAATAGCGAATCCGGCTGCGATAATGCCGAGTGTCACGGCGACCTCGGTCCACTTCGGAATGTAGTGCGTGCCCGAGCCGGCCTCCATGCCCGTGACGCTTACGTTGAGCCGGTTGGTAACGAAGCCCAGAATCGCCATAAATGCGCAGGCGTAGAGCGCCCCCGGACGCCGCCGGATGCTGGGCAGGAACAGAAACACCGCGGGCAGCAGAAGGAGCGCGGTCTCGAGCGCAAAGAAGTACGCCTCAATGCCCGGCTCGAGAATACGGGCCAGTTCGTGGCGCTGGGCGAGATCCGTGAAGCGCAGCGCGAGGTAGACCGAGAGCAGTACCGCCAGCGCCCTTCCCAACCCGTTGAGGAGTGAGACCTCAAGCTGCTTTCCGAAGGCCCGGCTGCTGTGCCAGGACTCGAAGATGGTCATCGCCAGGCCGACGCATCCCGCCGAGAGGAAGAACATTACCGGCAGCAGAGGCGTGTACCAAAGTGGATGCAGCTTATGCGGCACGATCAAGTACAGGCTCCCTATGGACGCCTGGTGAAGCGTGGAAAGAATGACGCCCAGGATCACCAGAGGTACGGTTATGGCGCGCAGCCAGCGCAGGGGCGCTTCCCCACCCAGTTTCTCGAACACCGCCGGAACGAACTCGAGCGCCAGAACGGCGGTGTAGAGCATGACGCACCAAGCCACTTCGAACATGACTGAATGCGGATTCCACATGATGAGCGCGTGCCAGATTCGCTCCGGCCGGCCAAGGTCGAGCAACAGCGCGGCAATCACCAGCAGATAGCCCAGAAACGCCGTAAGGATGGCGGGCCGCAGAACGGGTTTGTAGCGTTTCAGGTTGAAGATGTGGACGGTCGCGACCATCATGAATCCGCCGGCGGCGAGGCCGACGCCGCACATGACGTCGAAACCGATCCACAACCCCCAGGGAAACTTGTCGCTCAGATTAGTGGAGCTGCCGAGACCTTGCGTGAAGCGTAGAACCACGCCGTAGATCCCGGCCACCGCCAGGATGCCGAACACTACCGTCCAAAACGCGGAACGCCGGCGCGCCAGGGTGCTCATGACTTTTCGCCGCCTTCCTGTTTCCGGACCTCTTCGCGGCGGTGAGTGATCCAATAAACTCCGCTAAGCAGCACCGCGCCGGCCGACGCGACACTTGGAATCTTCGATTGCGCCGCCCACGTGAGACCCGGCAACGGCTCATCCGGCAGTTGCGTATTCAACCCAAGCTGTTCGAAAGGAACCGCGGAAAGGAAGAACACGGAGGTTCCCCCAACTTCCTCGAGACCGTAGATCCGCGGATAGTACTCGCCCGGTTTCTCGGCCATCCGCCGCTTCGCTTCGGCCAGCATGGCGTCGCGTTCGCCCGAAATTGTCGCCTGGGTGGGACACGCCTCGCTGCAAGCCGTGGGCTTCCCCGCCCGCTGGCGATCCGCGCAAAAATCGCACTTCCGCACTCTCGGCTGCGTGCTGTTCCACTCGTAGGACGGTGTGCCGAACGGGCACGCGAGCAGGCAATACCGGCACCCGATGCATTTATCCGCGTCGTAGACTACCGGCCCAGCCGCGGTTTTTTGCAGCGCACCGACCGGACACACCGATACACAGCCCGGCTCGGCGCAATGCATGCAGAGTCGCCTGCTAAAGCGTTCGCCATGAGTCTTGACGGTAGTTAGCTTGTGGGCGGAGAGTCGCTCCTCCGCCGCGATTCGATCGTCGTACGGAAGGCCCCACTTCTCCGAACACGCGGACTCGCACGCCCGGCAACCGATGCAGAGCGTGCTGTCGTAAAGCATTGCTTTGGACACCCTTAGCCTCCTTGGCTTACACATTCATCTGGCAATCTGTTGACCAAATCAACACCTACGTCAGGAAAAATTCGCTGGTGACGCGTTTCCACTCGCTTGGAGTGAGGTTCGCGAGCGGCTCGGCCGCGGGACGGCCGCCGTCCGGCGCGGTTGCGCCGGCGAGTTGGGGCTGAAGCGCCCACATCTTGGCGGTTGCCTCCCTTATCCATGTCATTACCATGCTTGCTGGGACAAAGTTACGGAACGTGCTCTCCTCGTCCGGGACGTATACACTCATCAGCCAACCCTTTCCGTACGGGTCGCTGCGGAGCAACGACGGATTCGCCACAACTTCAGCGTTAACTTCAACAATCTCTCCTTCGATCGGCGAGACCATGCTGGTTTTCTCTCCGCCACGCATGAAGTTCCACACCTGTTGGCCTTGGCGAATCCAACGGCCGGGTTTGGGCAGTTCAATTGCATCGGCGTTGCCGATCAGCGCCGCCGCGAACTCGTCGACCCCAACCCTCACCAAGTGCTGCCGCTCTGGCAACACCCATCCATGTCCGGGATGATACCGAACGGTTTGCGGTACCAGGAACCCTTCAACATAGTCTGGCCGCGCCAATGCGGGCGCCGTTGCAGGCTGTTCGACAGCCCCGCGGTTCAATACCCAATCGATCACCGCGAACGCAACGAACGTCGCAAGAACTAATAGGACTGTCATAACCCACCTTCCTTTTCGGAAATAACCACTTTCCGCTGTATATAAGTGCAGGTCGATGTCCGATTTTTAACTTATTTATTATCAATAGGATGACGGTGGCGCTGGATATTCTGCCGTTGCAATTCTCCACACTTCTTGAAGAGCCTGGGAGGAAGCGGACGCGATTTCCACGACTTAGCCGCCGCTGCGAATTTCAACAGGCATGTGGTATTTTCCAGCAACCTGGCGAGTCCGGCATCCCTTTCACGCCGGCGCCTGTGGAGGGCGACCTCCGAATCGACGCAGTGCGCCTTTTCGGGCTCGGATCTACTACTCGATCACGACTAGCCAGCGTGCAATCGCCCAAAGTGGGTGAAGTGTCGCAACGGAAACTGCTCCGCAAGCTGCCGGAGGGACTGAAGGAAGTCTTGAAAAGAAGGGAACCCGGCCGCGGGGGAGACAGGGAGCCTGCGCCGGGCTTGGTCCGCATCGCCAGTCAGGTCCGCGGAGGCTGCAACAGCTATTGCGAGCGGCGACTGAATTGCTGATAATACCGATGGGAGGATAGTGTGAAATTAATCAAACTTGTTTTACCGGCGATGATTCTGATGGGGGGAGTGATGGTGTGGTCAAGTCCATCCCATGCGAAGGCCGAGTACACCAAAAAGGAGAAGAAAGCCTGTACTTTCTGCCACGTGGATGCCAAGAAAGCCCCGAAAGATTTGAACGACGCCGGTAAGTATTACAAGGATCACGGGCTTTCGCTCGAAGGGTACAAGTCAGCGAAGTAGCCGCAATCGCGCTGTTCGATCCCAACTGGGCCCGGTTCGCCGGATTGCACTTGTCCGTTGCGTTCTCCCCCGGGGCATCGCTCGGCACGTGAGCACCCGGGGAATGCGCTCTCAGGCGGATTCGCTTCGCAAAACGCCGGCTCATCGCTCGGGCGGCGGCGCCGCGCCACCGCCGCAAGCGCCCTCTCCTGACGCGACCCGGTTCCGTATGAGCGGATCCAGCCGCCGTGCGCGGTGATCCCGAGACGGCAGTCAGTTGCAAAACATCCCCCAAAGATTCATACTCAGGTTTTTCGCGGTGGCGAATCGGATTCAAGGATAGTTTTGTCGGCCCAACCACAACTTCAGCGCATGCCCCCCCTTGACCTGACTATCCGATCCGGTGATGGCAACAAGGAAACGCTCAGCATGACGTTCGACCGCCTGTCGCTGGGCAGGTCCAACGTGAATGACCGGTCGTACCCGGAGGATGTCGGATTATCCCGCGAGCACCTTGTCCTGGAGCATTTGGGCGAGGATTGGATCGTTCGCGACCTCGGCAGCAAGAACGGCACTCAAGTCAATGGTTCCCGCCTCACCGCTCCCTACAAGCTGAAGCCGGGCGACACTGTCACGGCTGGTCACCTTGTCCTATTATTCAGCACCGGGGATGGACGGCCGGCCTCCGAAGTCGTCTTCTATGAAAACGGCGCGGAAGAAGCTGAACTCACTTCAGGGACGCCTTCTTCGTCGACCGTGATTACGAACCTCAAAGAGTTGCTGGCGCAGGAGCGGGTTTCGACGAAGGATAAGTCTTCAAGCGGTTCGATCGAGATGGTCACGCGCATGAAGGCGTTGATTCGCGCCGGCCGGGAACTGGTGGGACACAGGCCGCTCGAGGATCTCTACGGCGTGATTTTGGATCTCTCGCTCGAAGCGGTTAGCGCAAACCGCGGCGTCCTGATGGGCCTTGAGGACGACCATCTCGTCGTGAGGGCGTCCCGCGGAGAGGGCTTCCGCATCAGCACAGCGGTTCGCGATCACGTGATTGAAGCGAAATCGTCTCTCCTCGTGCGCGACGCCCAGCTCGACCGGGCGTTCAGTAACCGCGACAGCATTGTGCAGCATCAAGTCCGATCCATGATCGCGGTGCCGCTGCAGACCACGGACAAGGTAATCGGACTGATCTATCTGGATTCGCCATCCGCTCACCGGGAGTTCACGCGCGAGGATCTGAACCTGCTGACCGTGATGGCGAACGTCGCGGCAATTCGCATCGACCACGCCCGTCTGGTTGAAGTCGAGCACACCGAGCGCCTGCACAAGCGGGAACTGGAGCAGGCCGCTGAAATTCAAGGCCGCCTCCTGCCTGCAGGTTCGCCGGCGGTGGCGGGCGCCGACGTCGCCGGATACAACATGCCGTGCCGGACCGTGGGCGGCGACTACTTCGATTTCTTCACTTATCCCGACGGAAAAGTCGCCATGGTCGTGGCGGATGTGTCCGGCAAGGGAATGCCCGCGTCGCTGCTGATGTCGAGCCTTCAGGCCCGCGTGCAGGTGCTGGCGGACAATCCCACGAACCTGGCTTATCTGGTCACCCGGCTCAACAAGTTAACCCGAAAGAACTGCCCCGCCAACCGCTTCATTACGTTTTTTATCTGCGTGCTCGATCCGGCGACGGGCGAGCTCACGTACTCGAACGCCGGACACAACCCGCCTCTGCTGCTGCGGCGCGAAGGCCCGGTGGAAATGCTCGAAGGCAATGGGCCCCCGCTTTCCATTCTTGCAAGCTTTGAGTACGAGCAGCGCGCGATTCACATAAATGTCGGGGATGTTTTAGTCTTGTTCAGCGACGGAGTCACCGAGGCGGCCAACGCGGAAGACGAAGAGTTCGGGGAAGACCGGCTGGGCGCCATCCTTCAAAACCGTTACGCGGAAGGCGCTCAGGCAATGTTGAACCGCGTAAATGCCGCGCTCGCGGAATGGACTTCGAACGGACCCTTCGCGGACGACCTGACGCTCGTCATCGCGCGGCGAGTCTGATCCCGCGCGCGCCCCGCGGGCATTTGATAGAATTCTCCAGAAAGGAGTTCTCCGATGAAGATGTTCTCTTCTCTGGCTTCGTTCCAGGCAGCCGCGGCTCAGGACGCGGACTCGAAAGTCATCGAAAAAATCGAGAAGGCCGGCGGCAGCGTCAGGCAGATCGCGCAGAACGACGACCGGCGCGAAGTGGATTTTCATTTACAGGGCGCCGCCATCACCGACGAGCATCTCGCGGCCGCGGCTACGCTGAAGCGAGTCGTTCATCTCCATCTCGGTGGGACGTCGGTCACCGACGCCGGTCTGACGAATCTGAAAGCTCTCGGAGACCTGACCCAACTGCATCTCGAGAACACTAAGATTACGGACAAGGGCTTGGCTCAGGTGAAGCTGCTGAAGAATCTCACCTACCTCAACCTCTACAACACGGGCGTGACGGATGCTGGGATCGCGAGCCTGACCGGTCTCACCAATCTCAAGAATCTGTATATCTGGCAGACGAAGATCACGCCGGCGGGCGTGGACAAGTTGAAGAAGGCTCTGCCCAAGCTCGACATCGTCACCGGTTGGGAGTTGGAGAAGAAGGCGCCGGAGACGAAAGAGCCGGAAAAGAAGGAACCGGAGAAGAAGCCCTAGTCTAGTATCTACTTACATAAATCAGAGTATTTAGGTTTAGGCCCGGTCGAATGAACCACGGCCTTCGTCCATTCAAACGGCGTTGCGGTCTGGTTGTATGCCGCCACGAACTTGTCGATCGCTTCTCGCAGTTGCTGCGGAGAGGTGAAACTCACTCCGGTGAGGGC
>CAMDED010000247.1 GCA_945893365.1 Candidatus Sulfopaludibacter sp. SbA3
CGGAAGCTGATAGCAGAGCGATTTCCCGGAGCCGGTGGGCATGACGAGCAGCGCGTCGCGGCCCGCAACCAACGACCGGCACACGGCCTCCTGATTCGGGCGAAAAGACGGGAATCCGAAGCGCGTTTCCAGAAGTTCATGAAGGCGAATCCCGGTGTCCCCTTGAGCGGAAGGCCCAGGCGCGAAGGCATCCAGCCGGTGCGCAACAGCTACAGCCGGTCTCGTCCGAACCGCCGCCGGGACTGGCGCCGCAGTTGGGTAAGCCGGTTGGGACGACGGCGCGCTCCCCACTTTCCCCACCACGTCACGCACATACTTCTCAATGCCTTCGAGAAACGGACCGAGCCGCGCCTGTCCCCTCTCAATGCGCTGCAGGTTCGCTTCCCACTGGCCCGTCATCGCCGGACTCTTCACTTCCTGATGGACCATGCCGATAAGCCGGATCCCCTTGTCCGTCGCTTCCAGGCTCTTGCCGCGGCGTTCGACGAACTCGCGCTTCAGCAATACCTCGATGATCTGCGCGCGTGTGGCCGGCGTGCCCAGGCCGTTCTCTTTCATAGCGTCGGAGAGCTCCTTGTCGTCGAGCGCCTTGCCCGCGGTTTCCATCGCCGTCAGCAGCGTCGCGTCCGTGAGACGCTTCGGAGGACGCGTCTTCTTCTCGACAACCTTCGCGCCGAGGACTTGCTGAGCCTGGCCTTGTTCGAGGTCGGGCGGAAGCGTCTGATCATCCTCCTGCGTTTCGTCCTCCGTCTTGCGCGCCCGCTTCTTGCCGCCGCCAACGTCGAGTACTTTCCAGCCTTCCTGCTCGATCAACGTGCCGCTCGAATGAAAGCGGTCCTCCGTCCCGTGCGCGGCGTTTCGGACCAGCGTGATGACGGTGGTCACGGACCAGATGTGTTCGTCGTGCCAAGCGGCGAGCAGCCGGCGGCAAATGAGATCGAAGATCTTGAGCTCATCCGGCGCGGCCGAAACCCTCTCCGGCTTGACGCCCGTCGGGATGATCGCGTGATGGTCGGAGACTTTCGAATCATCCACGAAGCGCTTGCCCAGCAGGCGTTGGCCCGTACCGGGCGCAAGCAAACCCTTGTAACCGCCGGCGATGGATTCGACGATCGCAGGCAGCGTCTTCGCGACATCGGCGGAGAGAAACCGGCTGTCGGTGCGCGGGTAGCTGATGAGCTTGTGCCTCTCGTAGAGCGTCTGCGCAAGGTCGAGCGTCCGCTGCGCGCTGAAGCCATACAGGCGGTTCGCGTGGCGCTGCAACTCCGTCAAATCGTAGAGCGCGGGCGGCGGCATGCGTTTCGTTTGCGCTTCGATCTTCTCGATGACCGCCTCGCCTTTCTCCACGCGGCTCCTGATCGCCTTGGCTTCCTCGCCATCCGGGGGCAGACGCGTGGCGGCATCTAACGGCTCGACGCCTGGACGGAACCAGGTCCCTTCGTAAGCGCCTTTGCCCGGAGTGAACTCGGCCGTGACATTCAGGTAGTCTTCCGGAACGAACGCGCGGATCGCGAGCTCGCGTTCGACGATCATGGCGAGCGTCGGCGTCTGCACGCGTCCCACGGAAACGTTTTCACCCGAAGCGAGCGCGTAGGCGCGAGAGAGATTCATGCCGACCAGCCAGTCGGCCCGGCTGCGTCCCCGGGCGGCGTCGGCGAGAGGGTCGTACGCGGCCGACTCTTTCAGTTTGGCGAAGCCATTGCGGATGGCCTCGGGCGTTAGCGAGGAAATCCAGAGGCGGCTGACGGGCTTCGAGCACCCGGCAGCTTCGAAAATATAGCGGAAGATCAGCTCGCCTTCACGGCCGGCGTCGGTTGCGCACACGACGCTGCCGATCCGATCCGAAGTGAGGATTTTGCGTACCACCTCGTATTGGTCTTTGGTCTCCTCGTTCACGACGAGCGGCCAGGACGCCGGCAGCATGGGCAGCAAATCCCGCCTCCACGCGCGCCACTCGGGGCGAATCTCGTGCGGCTGGGCTAGAGCGACCAGGTGGCCGATGGCCCAGGTGACGACGTAACCGTTGCCGTGCATGTACCCATCGCCCTGCCGTGTTGCGCTGAGCACGCGAGCGATGTCGCGCGCCACCGAAGGCTTCTCGGCGACGACCGCGATGCTGGTCTGCTCCATCATTTCCGATTCCGAGGATAGCAGGGAACCGACGCGGAGCCGGGATATCCTTGAACTCGATTGTGGGGCGCAATTTGAAGACGGGATTGCAACTTGATATTCGCGGTGCGACGCCGATGACGGAAGACGAAATCCGCCGTACCGCGATCCCCCACTTGGCAGGCCAATTCGAGCGGGGATTGCCAATACTGTTCACTGGATCGGGCTTCTCTCGCGATGCCCAAAATATCCTTGGCCAGCCTATTCCCTTTGTACGCGAGTTGAAGCAAATTCTGTGGGCGATTTGTTTTTCAGGCATCGACTATGACGAGAGCACTTCCCTACAAGAAATCTTCGACTATGCTCTAATTCGACATCGAACCCAACTTCTGGATTTACTCAACGGGCAGTTCTCGGTTAACGCGAATAGTATTCCAGACTGGTACGCTCGTATTTTTCGCCTGACATGGTTCCGCACGTACACCCTCAACATTGATGACCTTGAAGCAGGCGTCCAACGGGCATTCCAGATTGAGCGGCCCTTATTATAATGGACCCTAGATTTCAGACCAAGCAATAAGTTAGAAGTTCGGCGGAGTCGTGAGGCAGGAGAGTGTATGACGACGACGCGAAAGCAGTACAGTCCGAAGTTCAAAGCGAAGGTGGCAGTGGAAGCGATCCGGGGAGAGCGGACTCTGAGCCAGTTGGCATCGCAGTTCCACGTACACCCGGTACAAATTGGCCAGTGGCGCAAGACGGCGACGGAACAGTTGGCGGATCTTTTCGTGGATGGGCGCAAGAGCAAGCGGTCCGGTGAGGAGGCAGAGAAGGACGCGCTGTACGAGGAGATCGGGAGGCTGAAGGTGGAGTTGGACTGGCTCAAAAAAAAGTGGGTCTGCTGGACTGAGCGAGGGGCGGCGGCTGGTGGAACCGGGGCATGGGGAGATCAGTGTGGGGCGGCAGTGCGAACTTTTGGGGGTGAACCGGTCGGGACTGTACTACCAGGCAGCGGGTGAAAACGAAGAGAACCTGAAGCTGATGCGAATGATGGATGAAGAGTACATGCGGCATCCGTTTTACGGAAGCCGGCGGATGAAGAGTTGGCTGAGCGAGCAAGGGCAGGAGGTAAACCGGAAGCGGGTGAGGCGGCTGATGGGGGTGATGGGAATCGAAGGGTGTATCCGAAGCCGAAGGTAAGCCAGGCAGGGGAAGGGCACAAGATCTACCGGTACCTGCGGAAGGGCGTGGAGGTAAGGCGCGTCAACCAGGTGTGGAGTACGGACATCACCAACATCCGGATGAGGGATGGATTTGTGTGCTTGGTGGCGGTGATGGACAGGTACAGCCGGTACGTGCTGAGTTGGTCGCTGTCGGTGACGATGGAGGTGGACTTCTGCGTGGAGGCGTTGAAGCGGGCGCTACGGCGAGGGCGGCCGGAGATCTTCAACAGCGACCAAGGGTCGCAGTTCACGAGCGAGAAGTTCAGCGGGGAGTTGGAGACGCGCGGCATCACGATCAGCATGGACGGGCGGGGGCGCTGTTTCGACAACATCTTCATAGAACGGCTATGGCGGTCGCTGAAGTACGAAGAGATCTACATGAAGGAGTATGGGCTGGCGCCGGAGGCGCGAACGGGGATCGGGAACTGGTTCCAGTTCTACAACCAGGAGAGGCCGCACCAGAGCTTAGGCAACCAGTCACCGGCAGCGGTGTTCCAGCGAGGGGAAGCGTAATGGGAGGAAAAGCTGGAAAGCCCGGAATGGAAAGAAATGGTGGACTCCCTCCGCCCCTCCGGGGCGTCGGTCGTCCCATGGAAATGGCCAGCCGCTCGGCGACCTTCGGTCGCCCGCGCGCCGGATGGTTTTGGTCATGGTTGGAAGGCCCTTCGAGCGGGAACGCGGATCGGCGGCCGGTTTCACGCCACGACCGCGAGCGGGAACAGAGAATGGCCTCGGCGGCCGCGCGCACCGTGAAATCAGTCCGCTGAACTTTGATATAGTAGGCAAAGAAAAGGCGAAGAGTGGACGTTCAGGAACAGCTCGAGTTACTACGGCGGAACATCGCTCGAATCGACCGGAAATTTTCGACCGGCGCGCCAAGGCCTCAGCCGCGCCATGAGCCGGCGTTCGACCCGGAAGTGGTCGACCTCCGCCCCGCCCGCTACCAGATCGAGGAGGCGATGAGCGGCGAGGTGGTCGAGACCGCCGAGGGAAAGCACTTCGAAACCGTGCGTGTTTACGAGCGTCACCGGCGCTGGGGCAGCATGGACATTTCGAGCATGATCGAGTTGCCCGCGGACCTGCTCGACTCGATCACAAGCGGCGCGATTCCCAACACGCCGCCGGAGCGATGGGCCTTCCTCGATACGGAGACCACGGGTCTCGCCGGCGGCACGGGCACCTACGCCTTCCTGATCGGTGTCGGCAGCATCGACGCTTCCGGTTTCCGGATCCGGCAGTTCTTCATGCGGGACTATGGCGAGGAAGCATCGCTCCTGACGGGCCTCTCCGAGTACCTGACGCGGTTCGACGTCTTGATCACCTACAACGGCAAGACCTACGATCAGCCTCTGCTCGAGACACGTTACCGCATGGCGCGCCAGAAGCCGCCGTTTGCGCGCATGGAGCATCTCGACTTGCTCTTCGGCGCCCGCCGCTTGTGGAAATTGCGCTGCGAGAGCTGCCGGCTGATCGACTTGGAAAACCAGATTCTCGGCGTCGAACGGCAGGGCGATCTGCCGGGGGAACTCATCCCCTATTACTACTTCGACTTCCTGCGCCGACGGCAAGCTCTGCAATTGGTTCCGATCTTCCATCACAACGCGATGGATATCCTTTCCCTCGCCTGTCTCACCGCCGTGGTTCCGTTCGCGTTTCGTTCCCCGGAGGACGCCCCGCTTCGGCACGGCGCCGATCTGGTCGGTCTCGCCCGCTGGTTCGAAAAAGGAGAGCAAGGAGAGCAGTCGCTGAAGCTCCTCCGGCGGGCAATCGACCTCGGCCTGCCGGATTCCATTCTCTTCCGTACCCTGTGGGACATCGGCCGGATTGAAAAGAAAATTGGGCGGGAGGCGGCGTCGCTCGCTTCGTTCACGGAACTAGCCGCCTCCCGAAACCCCTACCGCGCCGCGGCGCTGCGTGAGATGGCCAAGTATTACGAGCATCGCGAGCGGAATTATTCGATGGCGCTTGAAATGACTCGCACCGCGCTGGGCTTCGAAGACACCTCGGAAGACCGCCGCCGCGAGCAGCGTCTTGAGGACCGCATCAAACGCAGCCGGAACGGGAAATTGAAAACCGAGATCCGGACCGGCCGGAACGGGAAGCTGAAACCGAGGTAGCGATGTTGCTTGTGCCGCTAGTGATGGCAGTGGGCGCGGCCGCCGGGGCGGAAACCCAGATCGGCGCGGCGCTGGCGCATTTCCGCGAGCGGCGGTTTGCCGAGGCCCGCCAGTCTCTCGATCGCGTTCTTGCCCTCGCTCCCGCAAACGCGGTGGCCTGGAAGCTTCTCGGCATGACCTACTCCGCCGAGGAGAATTATCAGGCTGCCGAAAGGCCGTTTCAGAGAGCGTGCCGACTGGCCCCAACCCTTGACGACGCGTGCTACTATCTCGGCCGCGACCAGTACATGCTCAACAAGTTCAAGGCAGCCGAAGCCGCGTTTTCGAAAGCGCTCAGAGCGGGCGGCAAACCATGGCGGGTCCATAACGGCATGGCTCTGACGCTCGAAGCGCAGGGCCGCCCGGATGCCGCGGAAGGCCACTTTCGCAAGGCGGTCGAGCTATCCGGCGGGGTGCGGCTCAGACCCTCCGAAAGCCCGCGGGTCGACTACGGCGCTTTCCTTTACAAACAGGGCAGACTTGACGAAGCGATCCACGAACTCTCGCTGGCCGAGCCTTCGTTTCGCGCTCTGTTCGAACTTGGAAAATCTCTGTTCAAGAAGGAACGTTTCGAACAAGCCGCGCGCGAGATCGAGAAGGCGCTCGTTTTCCCGGACGCCGACGCGGCCGCGAGACTTCTGCTTGCGAAAGTGTACTACCGGCTGGGGCGTTCGGCCGACGCCGAAAATTTGATGAAAGCTGACCCCTAGGCCGAGAGACTTTAGCGGAAAGATCCCGGTCTCTGAGGCGTCCTGTAGTACAACGTTCAATTATTATAATGGACCCTAGTACCTACTTACAGAAATCAGAGTATTTAGGTTTAGGCCCGGTCGAATGAACCACGGCCTTCGTCCATTCAAACGGCGTTGCGGTCTGGTTGTATGCCGCCACGAACTTGTCGATCGCTTCTCGCAGTTGCTGCGGAGAGGTGA
>CAMDED010000248.1 GCA_945893365.1 Candidatus Sulfopaludibacter sp. SbA3
GATCGATGTCGCCTCGCGCGCGTACATGAAGGTCCAGACACGGGTGAGGTCCGCCTGCACGGCCAGCGTTTGGAGGTCGAACATCAACTTCACGTGTTCGGGCCAGGAATCGGGAGCGCCCGCGGGCCGCGCCATTTCGGGCAGGTCCGCAGGCTTCTTGCGCGAAGCCAACTGAATGCGGTGCTCGACGTCGCGAATGGATTCGATGTACTCCTCGAGCTTACGCCGGTCTCCCGCGCCGAGCCGTGCCTTGAGCTCCGCGATGCGTTCCGTCACGCTGTCGAGGCTGCTGCGGTCCATGGCGTCACGGGCGGCGGAGGCGGCGGGATCGATGCGGCCGCCCTCCCCGAAGAGCCGCTCGAAGACGCGCCGCGGGTTGAATTCGAACGGCAGCGGCGTGGTCGCGCTCTTGAACACCGGCCCGACATGGGCCGCGCCTCCGTTATTGTTCTCCGTCGAGAGTTCGAGCGAAGCGAACGGCGTCTCTTTGCCAAGCGTTTTGGCTGCCAACTGATCGACCGAGATTCCCACCTGCACTTTGCCCTTCACCGGATCGACGCCAGTCAGGAACGAGGCGAGGGCGCGGTCGTGGAAACCCGCTTTGGTACGGTCCGGGTCGGACGAAAGACCGCTGATGACGACGAACTTCTTACGGTGAGCGGCGAGCGGCGCGAGAGCCTCGCTGTACTGGTATTCCGCGCCTTCGCCCTTCGGCCGCCAACGGTCCCGATCGACTCCGAGCGGGTAGATGACGAATCCCAAGCGGCGCACCGGCGCGGCCGCGGTGAGGCGGTCGGCGCGCAAGGCCGGAATCATCGCGTCGAGCAGGGGGAGGCCCAGCGTAACGCCCGCGCCTCGCAAGAAAGTCCGCCGTGGAATATGCTTCTGTCGAATAAACATGTTCTCAACGCTCCTGCTGTTGTCTCATCTTGAAGGGTACACTATCTACGATAGCGGCGATCAGGTCCTGAAAGCGATACCCCTGCGCTTCCGTCCGCCGCATGATTTCGCGCACGGCCGGCTGATCGCGCGCATCGAGCTCCCGTCCCAAGGCGTAAGTCATAAGGCGCTCCAGTGTGGCGTGGACGAACTCATCGGAGCGGGCGAGCAGCATATTCCTGAGCCCCTGGGGACCGGAAAATTCCGCGCCGCCGGGCAGTTTACCCGACGCATCGATCTCACCGCCATCATCACGGGCCCGCCAGCGGCCGATGACGTCGAAGTTTTCGAGCGCGAAGCCGAGCGGATCGATCCGGGCGTGGCACGAAGCGCAGGCAGGGTTCGCGCGGTGCCGCTCCACCTGTTCGCGGGTGGTGAGCTTCCGCCCGTTGCCGGGGCTTTCGTCGAGCGTGGGCACGGTTGCCGGTGGGGGCGGCGGCGGTGAGTTCAGCAGGTTATCGAGGATCCATTTCCCGCGAAGCACCGGCGATGTCCGCGCGGCGTGCGACGTCAACAGCAGGACGCTGCCGTGCGCCAGCAGGCCGCCGCGCTGCGCGTTCCCCGCGAGCGAGACCCGGCGGAAGCCCGGGCCCGTGACGCCTGGGACGCCGTAGTGGCTGGCGAGCCGCTCATCAAGGTAGGTGTATTCCGCCCGGAGCAGATCGAGCACGCTGCGATTTTCGCGGATCAGGCTGCTCACGAAGAGGCGCGTTTCGGATTGGAAGGCCGAGGCGAGCGTCCTATCGAACTCGGGAAATAACTGTACGTCCGGCGCGACGCCGGCAACGGCGCGGAGACCCAGCCATTGCGAGACGAAGTTATCCATCAGCGCGGCGGAGCGCCGGTCGCCGAGCATGCGCCGCACTTCGCGTTCGAGCACGCTCCGGTCGCGCAGTTTACCGCTGCCCGCTATTTCGAGAAGAGCGTCATCGGGGATGCCGCTCCAGAGAAAGAACGACAGGCGGGAGGCGAGCTCGAAATCCGTGAGCGGTTGAGGGGCTCCCGGTGCGCTGCCGGGGCTGTCGAACTCCAGCCGGAACAGGAAATCGGGGGCGAGAAGGACGTCACGGATGGCGGCGCCGATCGAAGCGTCGAAGCTTTTCGTCTGGCGTGTGGCCGCAAACGCCTTGAGGAACGGGCGCAAATCGGCTTCCGTGATATCGCGGCGGAATGCCCGGCGCACGATCGTCGAGAGAATCCGCGTGGCACAGGCGCTTTCGCCGCCTCGGTCCGCGGGACGGCAGAGGAAGATCTTGCGGCGGCTGGGTGTATCGCCGGGACCGGCGGCGTTGTGCGGTCCGGCGATCTCGATTCGGCCGAGAGTGGGCGGCCCCGGTTGGCCATCGAATGCAGCCTCGCCGGCCGTCATGCCGCCGATTTCGAAAAGCTTCGCGCGACGGCCGTCGACGCGGAACTCGATCGTGGGCCGGTTGGCGGCGCCGAGAACATCGAGCGGGCCGCCGAGCGGATGTCCGCCCGGACCGCCGACATTGAGGACGGGTCCTTCGCGTTCGGCGAACTCGTCGGGGAAGGTAACGATGACGGCGTGCTCACCGGCCTTCATCCTAAGCCGCGTGCGGAAGAATCGGACACCCTCGATCGGCGTGAGGCTCTCCTTGACGAGAAAGGCGCGCAGGTCATAGTCGCCGTCCTGCGGGAAGTAATGCGTGACGCGGATACCGCCTCGCGTGCCAAAAGGCATGCCTTCACCCTGCCAGACGGCTTGCGTTCCGGTGGCGGGGAAGATCTCGACGACGGGGGAGGGGTCGCCTGTTCCAGTGGCGAGCTCGGCAACCCGACGGGCGACCTTCAAATAGCGCTCAAGAAGGAGGGGCGACATGGAGAGTGCGTCGGCGATGTTGTCGAATCCGGCGGCGGTCTGGTCTTGCGGCAGTTCGGCGGCGAGCGGTAACTCGATGTCCAGCAGGTCGCGAATCGTGTTGGCGTATTCCGTGCGATTGAGGCGGCGGATGACGGGCCTGCCGGCGTAAGGCGCCCGCCGGGCGGCGGTATCGAGTTCCGCGGTGAGCCCGCCGGCGAAGGCTTTGGCGGATGCTTCGGTCGGGCGCGGCATGCCAGCCGGCGGCATCTCCTGCGCTCTCACCTTCTTGACCACCTTTTCCCAAACGTCCGGCCGAACCGAGGGGTCGGCGTGCGATACGCCTTCGAGGACGAATCCGCCAGCCTTCGCGCGCTGGTTGTGGCACGCCATGCAGTACTGGCGGGTGAAGGCTTCACGGCTCTCCGGTTCCGCTCGCAGGAGGACGGCGAGCGAGGTGGCGGCGAGCGTGAGGAGCGGGAGGATTCTCAGCATTAGGTGTCGCGTTGGTGGAGGCGGTGACTTCGCGCGCCACACCGAACTCCTACATCAATTCTACACCGCCGCGAGGCGGCGCGGCGCCTGTTCACGGCCTCGGACTGCCAGGCCACAGACGACGGTGGCCTGCCCCACCGGGAGGCTGACAGGAGTATGGCGTTGGAACGCCGGTTTGGAGTGGCATGGATGTCAACTTCGCCCTTTGAGAGGCCGAAACTGTCTAAAATCGCTCCTCTCGGGACGTTTTCGGACTCTTTCGAGGCGGACCTTCCTCTATGTTGCCGTTCTGAGCGGTCTCGGCGGGGTGTTCGGAAATGGGATTAGCTTCGTTCCTCACTTTTGGTTCACGCTGGTCGGGGCGGTTGGGCTGAACAGGCTTCAGGAGCGTGGGTCCGACGCTTAAGTCTTTACCGGTCAAAGGCTCGGCGACTGTGGCGGGGCTCGGTTCCGCTGGGACCGGTGGTTCGGGGTCCGGCGGTATTCTGACCTCCTGTAACGGCTGGTTTTCCTCCGTCCAGGCTTCCTCACGGCGGTCGTCTTCCCGCAGACGCATGAGGTTGTCCATAGCGCGCTGGAACATCCGCTGGAGACGGGCCTCATAGCGATGAAGGAGGTTGAATTCGTTCGACGCCGAAAGCTGGGTAAAGGCGTTGGCGTGGTGCATGGCGGGGTTCGTGTCGTCCTGCTCATGAATGTTGGCATCCAAGAGGTTGGTCTCCATGGCGCACGCGCGACGCATACGCCAAAAGGAGGAGACCATTTCTTCGATGAGGCCGTCTTCGACGCCGTCAACGGGAAGGAAGCGGTCGCGGAACTGCCGGTGTAGTTCCTCGAAGTCTTCCTGCGATTCATCGTCAAGCAAAACGCAACCGGCGAGGAGACCATGGCGATAGGCGTTCTGAGCGGAACGCGCGAGACCGGCGGGAGTTTTGCGGCCGCGGCCAAGAGCACCGTTGGCACGGGCAGCTTCAATTTTGCGTTGAGAACTCATAAAGAGAGGACCTTCCGGTTACAAGGGTACACCATGAAGTCAAGTGGTTATGTGTTAAGTAGCGTGTTATCAGTTAGATGATCCTTGTGACCGGCTTGGAGACGTGGGTGCGGTCTTTTTGGGGGAGTTGGGTAGTTAGTATGTAACTAATTTATTATCAGCTAGTTGTGGCGATAGGAGTCGCTGAACCGCTGAAGGGCCTCTGACGAGGCCGTTGACAGGCCGGGAGGCCTGTCCCACTTGACGGAGATCAGGAAAGCCGGTCACAGGTTTTCAAAAGTATTTTGAGCCCCGTTATCAATGCGATGGAAGGTTTTTGAGAAAACAGCCGAATGGCAGCGTGGTAGGTTTCCGTTGAGGGTCCATGGTTAGGAATCGGAGGGAGCAGGTGATCCGAAAGGAAGCTGCAAGAGCGGACGGGGAAGCGAAACTGGGGCTGGCGGAGTGGGTGCGGACGAAGTTGGGATTCACTCCCGATCCGGTCCAGGCGCGTCTGTTGGATTCGTCGAGCAAGCGGGTCATTCTGAACTGCACAAGGCAATGGGGGAAATCCACAGTGTCGGCGGCGAAGGCAGTGCACCTGGCGGCGACGCAGAAAGACAGCCTGATCCTGGTGGTGAGCCCATGTGAACGGCAAAGCGGGGAGTTCCTGAGAAAGGCGGCGGGGTTCATGCGGCGGCTGGGTATGAAAGTAAGAGGGGACGGGGACAACGCGATTTCGCTGGCGTTTCGGAACGGGTCGCGGATTGTGGGGCTGCCTGGGAAAGAGGCGACGATCCGGGGATTCTCGGCCGTGTCGCTGCTAATAGTGGACGAGGCGGCGCGGGTGCCGGAGGAAATGTATAAGGCGATCCGTCCGATGCTGGCGGTAAGCAACGGGACGCTATGGCTGATGAGCACGCCGCACGGGAAGCTGGGGTTCTTCCATGAGACCTGGATGAATGGCGGCGAGGCGTGGGAGCGGGTGAAAGTGACGGCGGAGGAGTGTCCGCGTATTTCGAAGGAGCATTTGAAAGAGGAGACGGGGGCGTTGGGGGCGCGGTGGTACAGGCAGGAATATATGTGCGAGTTCGAGGACACGGAGAGCGGGGTTTTCGACATGGCGAGTGTGATGGCGGCGTTCAAGGACGACATCAAGCCGCTGGTGATCCCATAAGGAGGTTGGAAATGAAATCGGAATTTTTCACGGGTTTGGATCTGGGACAGAGCTGCGACTACACGGCGATGGCGGTGGGTGGAGCGGACGGAGGAGCCTGGGCAGTTTGATCACGTGGCGTTCGCGGCGAAGAAGATCGCGAGGTTGAAGCTGCGTCATTTGGAGCGGGTGCCGTTGGGGACGCCGTATACGGAAGTGGTGGCGCGGGTGGCGACGGTAATGGAGACGCTGGAGAGGATTGGGCGCTGCCAATTGCTGGCGGACGCGACGGGCGTGGGGCGGCCGGTGGTGGAGCTGCTGAAGCAGGCGCGAATGAAGTGCGAGTTGTGGCCGGTGACGATCACGGGCGGGGATACGGAGCGGCAGGAAGGCGGGAGTTTCCGGGTGCCGAAGAGGGATCTGATAATTGGGTTGCAGGTGAATCTATCGGCGGGGGAGTTGGAGATCGCGAACGGGACGGAATGGGGCCCGGCGCTGTTGAGGGAGATGGCGGCGATGAAGGTGAGGATGAGGGGGTCGCGGGAGCAGTTCGGGGCGTCGCAGGTAGGGGAGCATGACGATTTGGTGCAGGCGGTATCGCTGGCGTGCTGGGGAGTGAGAAAGATGCACCGGCGGGTGGCGGGCGATGTCGGGCACTGGATACGGGACGGAGGCGGGGCGTTGTTTTAGGGGCGGCGGGGTGGGCGCCAACGGGAAGACCCCCTTTTGGCCATCCGATTGCAATCTCCACGCGCCCCGCCTGTCGCCGCTTGTGACAACCCGTCAATTCGTTCAATCCACGCGCCCCGCGCGGGGCGCGACGTAGGCAGCCTGCGCGTGCGCGCCGGATCCGCCGGTTTCAATCCACGCGCCCCGCGCGGGGCGCGACGCGGCGGATCGTGATCGACCGGCATGTGCGTGTTGTTTCAATCCACGCGCCCCGCGCGGGGCGCGACGGAGAGAGTGGGAATCTGATCGTTCTGTGCGGGTTTCAATCCACGCGCCCCGCGCGGGG
>CAMDED010000249.1 GCA_945893365.1 Candidatus Sulfopaludibacter sp. SbA3
CCCATTGTTGTCAATGCGGTGCTGAGCGGCCGCCGAAGACCGATCCCTCTATTCCCGATTCAAATCGTTCCCGACTGAAAATCACGCTACCCGACTCATGCACAAGGACTTATATGTTATTGCAAAGTACTTTACCGGACACTAGTGAACGCAGTCATAATCCTGCACCCAGATGGTACCTATTCAAAGTATACTCACCTTAAATACAATTCGGTTCGGGTAACTACAGGTCAGTCGGTCGGTCAAGGTACGCACCTTGGTGACCCAGGCCATACCGGATCCACAAGGGGACGCACGAATGGATGTGGAGACCACCTTCATTTCCAACAGCAAGACGCTGGCGGCATGAGTGACGAATCGATATGGGCGAACTTTAGCGAATCTGCGAGCCCACTTGTGTGCAATGCCTCCTACACTTCCCAAAACACCCAGAGTACTAACTCTGATACCGTTGGCCCCGGCGCTCCCAGTTCCGATATCTTCGCTTCAACAGTTGTTGTAACTAGTGTGGTCAATGCCGCCAGTTTCCGCCCCGGATCCATCGCGCCGGGTGAGATCGTTACCATTTTCGGCCAGAACATCGGCTCGCCCACGCGTACTGCGCTACGAGTTGAACCCACCGGCCTGATCGCGACGAATCTAGCGGACACCCGCGTCACCTTCGACGGAGTTCTAGCCCCGCTAATTCATGTCCGGAATGATCAACTGGTTGCTGTGGTCCCCTATTCGCTCGCCGGGAAAGCCGCTACAGAACTCCAAGTTGACTACAAAGGCTCTCAGTCCCTGCCATTTCACCTTGATGTGGCTGGGAGCGCCCCTGGAATTTTTACCAGTGGCACGACAGACAGTGGGCAAGCCGCCGCACTCAATCAGGATCATACAGTGAATTCGCCATTTAACCCCGCACGAGCTGGTTCGGTCGTAGCGCTGTTCGCCACCGGCGAAGGCGAGACCGATCCGGGAGGCGTGGATGGCCAGGCAGGAAAAGCGCCACTCCCGAAACCGCGCCTTCCGGTCACCGTTCGGATTGCCGGTCGCGTCGCAGAGGTGCTTTACGCAGGCGCTGCACCCGACTTGGTCGCCGGAATTATACAAGTAAATGTCCGGGTTCCTGATGGCATCTCCACCAGTAATCCGCCGGTTGTTATCACCGTCGGCGGTGTTGACAGTCAGGCAGGTGTAACTATCTCAGTCAACGCTCCTGCACCTTCGCCGGAAAACCCTTAACATTACCAGTGGGTAGGCTTCAAGGAAGGGAATCCGGACGTGCCTGGAGACGGCCTGTTGTTTAGCGCCCCCGGCAATCGGCTCGAGTTTTTCAGGAACCCGATTCCCTAATTCTCTCTAACTTTGCTGGAGGTTTTCGTATACTCCGATGTGATTCTTGACGCCCCGGAAAAACAGCACCGGGAGAGCTTGGGCGACATCCCGGCTGATTTGGTGGGTCTGCCTCCTAAATTGTTGTGTCAACGAACCAACGGCGAACCTGTTTGACCGTCTGTTAGACTTGAGCTAGCCGGCGATTTCCGGTGGGCCCCAGTCTTGCACGTGTGAATTTCAAGCCGTTCCCGGCCCGCATCGATCCAACACGGACTTCCAAGAACCGGCTCGCCGCACGCGTCCACCCTCCTCTTCAGGCACATTCAGTGTTGGAGGCAGGATCTCCTTCAGGCTATAGCTGCGGCACGAGCAATTCAGCCGCCATAGCGAGTCATTGCCCCGCCCTCCCGTACGAGCGACTTTCGGCACTCGCGCTACCGGACGATTGCGCGCCCCTGGACGACGAATACTACGCCGTTCTCCTCAAGGCGCTCCTCGTTCATGGGGCGTCCTGGGGCGACGCGGCGACGGCCGTCGAAACCGCCTTCCCTGAATTTGCCGGGGACCGGCCGCAACTTCGCAGAATCAAGCAGCAGTTCCTCGGATACGGCGCAGTCGACATCCTGCGCTGTTTCTCCGCGACGGATAAGCGAGTGACACTCCTCGGCTGGGAACGGCTGATGGGCGGAGACGGGCGCCAATTTGAACTTCCATTGCCGCCATCTCTTTCCGTGCGCACCGAGCTTCGGCGTCTCACCGCTACGTTGGCGTGGCTGACTCCAACCAACCACAAGCACCGGGACTATCGTGTAGCGCAACTCTGGATCGACGTGCCTGACGACGGAATCGGCGTGCAAGTGTGTGGGCTGGACGCCCCGTCTGCTAAGCGCGGAACCGTGGAGAACCGGGTTTTCGAGGGAACGGATGCCATCCCGTTCCTGGATGGTGATCGCCTTCGTGTAATGTAATAGTCAGGTGCCGGGGAACGCAGGCAAGCTGGACGCGCCCGTGCCGTATGCAATTGCCATCACGCTTGAAGTCGGAGCCGATGTTCAAATCGACATCTACCAGGAGATCGCCACGCGCATTCGCCCAGTAATAGAGGTGCAAGCAACGGCATAGCTAACGGTACCAGCGCTTTTTCAAGAATGTACACGCCCTACCACAGCAAGTACTGGGCGGCGGCCCTTACCTGCAAGGGCGCCGCCGGATCGATCGACAGCCTGTCGCGGTCCATTGCCGGCGCGAAAGTAGACCTGAATCCGCACCAGGTTGACGCGGCGCTTTTCGCCATCAGGTCTCCGCTATCCAAGGGCGTAATCCTAGCCGACGAGGTGGGCCTCGGCAAGACCATTGAGGCGGGCTTGGTCATGAGTCAAACCTGGGCGGAGCGTCGCCGCCGCCTGCTCGTCATCGTCCCTGCAACCCTCCGGAAGCAATGGCAGCAGGAATTGCTTGAGAAGTTCGCGCTCCCGTCCATCATCCTCGAGTCGCAGACTCACAACGCAGCCCGCCGCGCCGGTAACCCTACGCCCTTCGAACCTAAAGACCGGGTTGTCATCTGCTCCTACCACTTCGCCGCCGCGCGGTCCGCCGAAGTTCAGGCCGTGAAGTGGGACTTGGTCGTGATCGACGAGGCCCACCGCCTTCGCAACATCTACAAGCGCACCAACAAAATTGCCTCCGCCGTAGTGGAGGGTATCGGCAGTTCAGCCAAGATCCTGATGACCGCAACTCCGCTCCAGAATTCCCTCATGGAGTTGTACGGTCTCGTGAGCGTCATCGACCCGCAGGTATTCGGCGACTTCTTCTCATTCCGGGAGCAGTTCCTGAAGAACGGCAGCGAGGACGGCAGGAATTACGACCTCAAGGAGCGCCTCAAACCAGTCTGCACGCGCACACTGCGGAAACAGGTTCTGGAGTACATCCGTTTCACGCAGCGCATCCCGTTGACGCAGGACTTCCTTCCGTCCGACGACGAGCAGCGTCTCTACGATCTGGTCTCCAGTTACCTGCAGCGCGACAACCTCTTCGCGCTCCCCGCAAGCCAGCGCAGCCTGCTCACGCTGATTCTGCGCAAGCTACTCGCTTCATCCACGTTCGCGATCTCCGGCACACTGCACAGCCTGATTCACCGCTTGCAGGCGAAGGACGCCGCCGAGTCCGCGTTGAGCCCCGTATTGAATAACGAGGACTTCGAAGCGATCGACGAACTCGCGGACGAATGGGAAGGCGAGGACGCCGCGGAACTCGACCTCAAACACAGCCCCGATCTTCTGCGAAAGGAATTGGAGGAGTTGCAGCGGTACGCGGGCCTCGCCGACGCCATCAAGCGCAACTCCAAGGGCGATGCCCTGCTCTCCGTGTTGGAGACCGCGCTCACGAAGGCTGTCGCGCTCGGCGCGGCGCGCAAGGCGGTGATCTTCACGGAATCGAGGCGCACGCAGCGCTATCTGTTCGAACTGCTAAGTCAAGCCGGATACGCCGGCCGGATCGTTCTCATCAACGGCACGAACACGGATCCAGGCTCGAAAGCCATTTATGAACAATGGATCGAGCGGCGCCGCGGGACCGATGCAGTCTCCGGTTCGCGGCCGTCGGATACGAAAGCCGCCGTCGTAGAGGAATTCCGGGATCGCGCGACGATCCTGATCGCCACCGAGTCGGCCGCCGAGGGCGTCAACCTGCAGTTCTGCTCGCTCGTAGTCAACTACGACCTGCCGTGGAATCCACAGCGGATAGAACAGCGGATCGGCCGCTGCCACCGCTACGGCCAGCAACACGATGTCGTGGTTGTGAACTTTCTAAATCGCCGCAATGCCGCGGACCAGCGCGTGTTTCAGTTGCTCTCGAAGAAGTTCCGGCTCTTCGACGGCGTCTTCGGCGCGAGCGACGAGGTGCTGGGGGCGATTGAATCCGGCGTGGATCTTGAGAAGCGCATCGCGCAGGTTTATCAGGAGTGCCGGACAACGGACGAGATTCAGGCGGCCTTCGATAGACTCCAGGCTGAGTTGGACACCCAGATTGACGCGCGCATGGCCGATACGCGCAGAAACCTGCTGGAGAATTTCGACTACGAGGTTCATGAACGGCTCAGGATCTACAAAGACCAAGCCTCCACGGCCCTCTCCGACCGCCAGCGCTGGCTCGCCGGCCTTTCACGCCAGGAACTCGGCGCGGCCGCCACTTTTTTCGACGGTAGGAACCGCTTCGACTTCTTCGGCCTCCCTTCCGTCGATGCCACTCCAGGCGTCTACAATCTCGACTGGCGGGATGCGGAGACCCGGAACGAAACGTTCTTCCGTTTGGAACACCCGCTGGCCCAGGCGCTGGTGGGTGCGGCCCTTGCGCGGGAGCTGTCTCCGGCGGCGGTGCGTTTCAGTTACGGCGCGTTTGGCCAGCAGATCGGCCTCCTGCGCGATAGAATCGGCTGGACCGGTTGGTTGGAAGTGTCGCTCTTGACGATCTCGTCCTTCCAGACCGAGGAGTTCATACTCCTCGCGGGCGTCACGGGTTCCGGCGAGTGCCCGCACGCCGACTTCTGGAAAAAACTCCTGCTGTTGCCCGGCTCTGCCGATCAGACAGCCGATGAGACAGCCCGTAACAAGGAACGTAGCGATCCGCCGGTAGAACTCGTCACCGCCCGCGAGAGTTGTCTGACTGACCGCCTCACCGAAGTCAGCGGACGGAACGGCAGGCACTTTGACGAAGAGGTAGCAAAGCTGGACCGTTGGTCTGAAGATCTAAAACTCGGCTTGGAGCAGGAAATCAAGGAACTCGATAGAAACATCCGCGACGCGCGGCGGCAGTCGGCTTTGGCGGTTCGCTTGGAGGAAAAGCTGGAAGTTCAGAAGCTGATCAAGACCCTGGAATCGGCCCGGAACACCAAGCGCCGGGAGCTATTCGCCGCTCAGGATCGAATCGACGGCCAACGGGATGAGCTGATTTCGCGGATCGAGGAGCAGATGCAACAGCGGCACGAGATCACGCCCCTGTTCACAATCCGCTGGACGTTAGGGGAGTAGGTAGAGACGAAATGGCCCAGAAACAGAAGCTGGAATTGACGTGGGTAGGCAAGGAGAAGCGGGCCCGCTTGGAGCCGCGCGTTCTCATCGAGGATTCAGACAGGAGTTACCACGCCCTGCATCGCGTTAGCGAGGATGACATCTTCGAAAATCGACTTATCTTCGGAGACAACCTGCTGGCTCTGAAGGCCTTGGAGCAGGATTTCGCGAATCGGCTCAAGTGCATATATATCGATCCCCCCTTCAACACCGGTCAAGCATTCGCGCAATACGACGATGGTATCGAACACTCGATCTGGCTGTCGCTAATGCGAGACAGGCTCGATCTTCTCCGGCGCCTGCTGCGGCCGGACGGCTCGATCTGGGTGCATTGCGACGACAACGAGCAGGCGTATCTCAAAATCGTTATGGACGAGTTGTTTGGCAGAGAGAACTTTCTGACCGCGATAATCTGGCAGAAGGTCGACAGCCCGAACGACAACAAGGTCCCGATCACGCCTGATCACGACTACATTCTTGCTTACTCGAAACAATCGAACGGCACCCGTTTCAAACAAATGCCTGATCCCTCGCTAATTGAAGCGTACAAAGGGCCTGATGACGAAGGGAGGATGTACCGGGACCGACTGCTAAAGAAAAACGGCAAACATAGCCTTCGGACGGATCGACCGTCCATGTTCTTCCCCGTTCCTGCCCCGGACGGGGCGGATGTGTACCCGATACACGACGACGGGCGAGAGGCATGCTGGGCAATGGGTAAAGAAAGCGTCTTCAGGCTCCTTGCGGAGGGCAAGATCATCTGGAAGAGGCGCGACAAAAACGGTGACCTCGTTTGGGTGCCCTATACGCGAGAGTACGCACCTGCTAGTACCTACTTACATAAATCAGAGTATTTAGGTTTAGGCCCGGTCGAATGAACCACGGCCTTCGTCCATTCAAACGGCGTTGCGGTCTGGTTGTATGCCGCCACGAACTTGTCGATCGCTTCTCGCAGTTGCTGCGGAGAGGTGAAA
>CAMDED010000250.1 GCA_945893365.1 Candidatus Sulfopaludibacter sp. SbA3
CTGGATTTCCTCCTGGCTCAACTTCTTCGCATTCCGCATCCTGATGATCACACCCCAGCATGCTTCAACTTCCCCCTTCAGGCTCATCTTGTATTGGAAACAGCCTTTCCTTCAGGCTCATCTTGTATTGGACAAGACTGCGGGTTGACTGGAAGCTCAGTCACGGCTATGATGAAAAGGAATCTCCCTTTAGGAGGGCAAAAGATGGGTCCGCTGGGTTGGCAGGAAACGATCTTTATCTTCATGCTCGCCTTACTGATTTTCGGGCCGAAGAAACTCCCGGAATTAGGAAAGACGATCGGGAAGGCGATGACCGAATTCCGCCGTGCATCAAATGAATTGAAATCCACTTTCGATCACGAGATGAAATCCCTGGAGCGGGAAAACGAATCCTTAAAAGAGGTTACGAGTAGCTTTAGTTACGATAGCTACAATTACGATTCCTCTTCCTACGATGGCGGAAGCTATGGTTCCGAATCGCACGATTCCACCGCAACAATTAGGTCTACAGCAAGCGCATCCGCACCTGAGGGCGCTCAGTTGACAGCAGCCGCGAACCCGGAAGGCTCAGTCGCCAACGGGACAGTTCCGGCGGCCGCCACCAGTACGGTCTCCGCGGTAGCGGGGGCGCCGGTGGCTCCGCCGGCCGGGCCTCATCAGCTTGAGGCCGAAATCGTGGCAGCTTCCCAAACCGTTAAGAGCTAAAGATGTCCTCGCCCGAAGATCTGAAGGGGGCTTTGGCCCCCTCGGGGGAGACTGTTCCAGGTAACGGGCATTCGCCGGAGAAATCTTCGGAGGGTGCGCCATCCGCCCCTGTCGCAACTCCCGAAGCACATCCCGCAATCGAACCGCCGGCTTCCGAGCCGTCCATCGCCTATGCCCCGACTGTGGATAACTCCTACGGCTATTACGAAGATCCCCAAGCCTATCAGGAAGGCCCTCAGGCATCCGTCATCGACCAGCCGGTGGTAACCGGGCAGGCGGGTACCCCGCTCCCTCCTCCGTCAGGCGCGGGCGGAAGCGGCAGCGGCTCAGGTTCGCCTCCGAAGGAGCCCGAGCCCGACGACGACGACGGCATGCTCCGTATGTCGTTTCTCGAACACTTGCAGGAACTGCGCGTCCGGATTTTCTCGATGCTGGCGGGAATCGGCATCGCTTTCGTTGCGAGTCTGACTTTCGCCAATCAATTATGGCTTATCGTTCAAACGCCTGCGGAAGAAGCGCTTCGCTCCCTTGGAATCGTCCCGCCGAAGCTGGTCATCATCTCTCCGATGGAGAGCTTCAATATCATTTGGGTCAAGTTGCCGATTCTTGTGTCCATTTTTCTGGCTTCGCCCTGGATACTCTACCAGGTGTGGGGGTTCATTTCACCGGGGCTGTACAAGCGCGAGCGCCGTTGGGCCGCGCCGTTTATAATCTCTTCGGCCGGGCTGTTCGTGGCGGGCGGCCTGTTTGCCTATTTCGTCGCGTTCCGCTATGGCTTGACGTTTCTGCTGGGGATCGGCCGCGACGCGAATATCACGCCCATGGTCTCGGTGAACGAGTACTTCGATCTGTTCTTCAACGTTGTCATGGGCGTCGGACTTGTGTTTGAGCTGCCGATTCTGGTTTTCTTTCTGACGCTGCTGCGGATCGTGACGCCGAAGTTCCTGATCGCCAATAGCCGTTATGCGATTCTCGCCATCGTGATCCTGGCGGCCATCGTCACCCCGACGCCGGACGTGTTCAATCTCGTGCTTTTCTCCACGCCCATGGTTTTGCTTTTCTACGTGGGAGTTTTCGCGAGCTATCTGCTTATTCTGCACCGGGAAAACCGCCGGTTCCCTTGGGGCACGGTTCTGGCCGTTTTCGCGGCCATCCTGGTTCTGCTCGCCGCTCTGGCGTACCTCGCGGTCACCAAGTACGGGTATAAGGTAACATACCTGTGGCCGTTTCTGACGAAGTAAATTTTGCGGTTCTCGCGATTCATTGCTAACATCCGCTAAAAGGGGTCGAAACCCATAAATGGATCTCTACCGGATCATCCACGAGCTTCATGTCGAGAGGGAAAAACTCGACCACGCCATTGCTTTCCTTGAGGAGTTGCAGCGTACCGAGAGTGCCGCGGCAAAGGAGAAGCGGCGTGGGCGCAAGGCGATGAACGCGAGCGCCCGTAAGCAGGTCAGCGAAAGGATGAAGAAATACTGGGCGGAGCGCCGGGCGTCCGCATCACAGTAGATACTCAGCCTTGAAACCGGCTGAATCCCCGCGGGGGCCTTGTCAAGTCCGCACTCGAAATGTGGGGCTTCCCTTGGCGGTGCCGACTCGCAGGGAATAACTCAAGCACGGGAAGCTCCTTTCTTCGTCCGGCATCCGGCCGTGCGATCGCATCTCGGGGAAACGTCGGGCGAACCGGACCGCTCAGCGGCGAGTAGCGAATTGAGTCTGGCGCGGCGGCCCGAGCCCGACGGGCTAGCCCTTGCCGGGACGCTCGAGGTTGAACATCCAGTTGATGCCGAACCGATCCTTGAGCATTCCGAACCGCGCGCCCCAGAAAGCCTCGTGCAAGGCCATCGTGACCGTTCCGTTCTCGCCCAGGGCGCCGAAAAGCCTCTCAATCTCTTCATCGCTCTCGCAATTAAGGCAAACGGAGAAGTTGTCTCCCGGTTGAAACGGCATGCCCGGCATCGTGTCCGACGCCATCAGAAACGTCGACGCCTTCGCCAGATTGGCGTGCATGACCCGGTCCTTCGCCTCCGCGGGAAAGTCGCCGGGCACCTCGGAGAACGGGACCACTCGCAGCTCACCGCCGAGGCATTTTCCGTAAAACGTCATGGCTTCGCGGCAGTTTCCGTCGAAGGTGAGGTAGGTTGTGACCGCTTTCATGATTCGCTCCTTTGTTCCGATCCAGCCGAACTCCCCACATGGTAACATCAGCTCTTTTGGAGCACGCGCCCCGTGATTGTCATCGAAAGCATCGAATCGCTCCGCGCGCTGGCCGGCCGGGAAGTTGCCGTCAGCGAGTGGATGCCCTTGGAACAGACGCGCATCGACCGCTTCGCGGAAGCGAGCGGCGACCGCCAGTGGATCCATGTTGAGCCCGAACGGGCGGCGCGCGAATCGCCCTACGGCGGCACGATCGCCCACGGATTCCTCACGCTCTCCCTCCTCAGCCGGTTCCTGCACTCGTCCCTCGAGTTTCAGGGCGAGTTTCGGAGCGCATTCAAGATGGGGATTAATTACGGGCTGAACCGCGTTCGATTTCCGTCCGCGGTTCGTGCCGGATCCAAAATCCGCGCCCGTTTCACCCTTCAATCCTGCGAGGACTTCCCCGGCGGAATTCAAAACACCTGGCTCGCCACGATCGAGCAGGAAGGTTCGTCGAAACCATGCCTGGTCGCCGAGTGGGTGGTTCGTTCGTACTTTGGCTGAAGCGCCTTCGATTCAAAGCGCCGCAAGCCCGGCGCGCGCGAATCCGATCGTCCCCTGCTCCAGCGCCGCGGCGGGAAGCGCTTGAATCCGCGTATCCCACGAGCGCCAACCAGGTCCGAAAACGGCTAGCCGGGACTCCCTAAATCCGTTACAGTCAAACTGTGATGGAATTCGACCGAAGCGTATTCGAGCAGGCCCGCCGTTCGCGAGACGCGCGCTTCGACGGGCGCTTCTTCATCGGCGTCCGCACCACCGGAATTTACTGCCGGCCCGTTTGCCCCGCCCCGTCGCCCAAGGAGTGCAACGTGCGTTACTTTCTCTCGGCGGCGGGCGCTGCCGAATCCGGGTTTCGACCTTGCCTCCGCTGCCGTCCGGAGACGTCGCCAGGCACTCCGGCCTGGCTCGGAACTTCGACGACAGTCTCCCGCGCGCTTCGATTGATCGGGGAGAGCGCACTCGACGACGGAGGCGTGGACCAATTGGCGGACCGGCTCGGAATCGGATCGCGCCACCTGCGCCGCCTGTTTCTAGACCATCTGGGCGCCACCCCGGTCTCGGTGGCACAGACGCGCCGCGTGCATTTCGCGAAGCGCCTGATCGACGAGACGCGCCTGCCGTTCACCGAAGTCGCCATGGCCTCGGGGTTCGGGAGCCTTCGCCGCTTCAATTCGGCCTTTCAGAAAATGTATGGGCGCACGCCGACCGAACTGCGCCGGATGAACGCCGGCCGCGCCGATGAACCAGGCCGGTACTCTCTGCGCCTGCGCTTCCGGCCTCCGTTCGACTGGAAGGGACTGCTCGCCTTTCTTGCCCCGAGAGCGATTCCCGGAGTCGAGTCGGTCACGGCGGAATCGTATCGGCGAACTATTACCGGCGACGGTGCGGGCAATGGCACGGCCGCGCCGCTCACCGGCTCGATCGATGTCCGGCTCGCCCCAAAGGGAGACGCCCTCGATCTGCGCGTGCGATTTCCCGAAGCGCGAGCCCTCGCGGGCATTGCGGAACGCGTGCGGCGCATCTTTGATTTGGGTGCGGACCCCAATGAGATTGCCTCACGCCTCGGCACACTCGCCCAAAGCCGGCCCGGACGGCGCGTGCCCGGTTCGTGGGACGGCTTTGAGCTCGCGGTGCGCGCGATTCTCGGCCAGCAAGTTACCGTGAAGGGAGCGACTACGCTCGCCGGACGTATTGTCCGAGCCTATGGAACGTCCGTCGAAAAGGAGTGCGGCCTCACACATCTGTTTCCGGAGGCGCGGGTGCTCGCAGCCGCGGATTTCAAAGGGATTGGACTGACGGGTGCGCGCGCGGCGACCCTTTCCGCTTTCGCCAGGGCGGTCGCGGAGGGCAAGCTGACCTTCCGCGGCGTCGTTGACACCGGAGCGTTTCTGGAGGTTTTTCGCTCACTTCCGGGAGTCGGCGAGTGGACCGCGCAATACGTGGCGATGCGCGCGCTGGGCGATCCGGACGCCTTCCCGTCGAGCGATCTGTGGCTGCTTCGCGCCGTGAGCGCACGATCGTCGAAGGAATTGGAGCGGCGTGCGGAGGCATGGCGTCCATGGCGCGCGTATGCAGCCATGCATTTGTGGCAGGGGGACTAATTTATGGAACGGATCTATTTCAGTCATCTCGACGGACCGCTGGGAAGACTTCTCCTGGCGGGAGCGGACGACGGATTGCATCTGATCGGCTTTCCGTCGGGCCGCAAGGCGCGCACGCCCGAGCCGGGCTGGATCGAAGACAGCAGGCCGCTTGGTGAAGCCGTGCGGCAACTGCGAGCCTATCTCGCGGGAGAGTTGCGCGAGTTTAACCTTTCGCTAAAACCCCAGGGCACCGCGTTTCAACTCGGCGTCTGGCGCCGTCTGCGCGAGATTCCCTACGGCGAAACCATCACCTATGGAGAACTCGCCAGGCGCATTGGAAACCCGAAAGCGTCGCGCGCGGTTGGCCTTGCGAATGGCGCGAATCCGCTGCCGATCGTGGTTCCGTGCCACCGTGTCATCGGATCGAACGGAAAGCTCACCGGCTTCGGCGGCGGCTTGCCGATCAAGGAAAAGCTCCTTGCCATCGAGCGCCCGGCTGGACGGCTGCCGTTCGATGTCCCCGCCGCGTAGAAATGTCCTATTTGTGCCAGATAGAAAAGTCCTATTGACAGGGTCAGCCTGGAGAGGTGAACAGACCAGGAGAATTGATGATGACCCAGCGGGACAGAGACCGTCTGGTGGTGCTGAAAAAGGCACTGAAGAAGTTGATCAAGTAATCGCAAGGCGGCGCAGGAACTGGGGCCATGGTCGCGGCAGGTGCGGCGACTGGTGCATGGGCTGAGAGGAAGGAGACGAAGTGGCGATCCACGGTCTGAGGAGCCGAGGATCGAATCGCAGGACCAGCTAGGAACAGCGGGAAAAGATGATCCGCATTCTGTCGCAGAAGCTATACTGCGGCTTCGGGCCCACTCTCGCCAGCGAATACCTGGAGAAGAAGCACGAGGTGAAGATTGGACGAGAGGCACTGCGGCAGATGATGATCGGCGCCGGGTTGTGGCGGTCGCGGACCCACACCACGGAGACAGTGCCCCAGTGGCGAGCGCGGCGGTTGCCGGGGGGAACTGGTGCAGTGGGACACCAGCGAACACGATTGGCCATCGGCCAACATCGGAATCACCCGCGCGCGAAGCGCGTCCTCGACGCGAATCATGAGACAACGTACCAGTACGACTTCAGTGAGTACAAGCCACTAGCCTCACTCGAAGACTCGAAGCTAAGGAGGAGGCTTAGTGCTTCTCTGGGGTTGCCCTGTTTGGTGAGACAAACAGTTAAGACACTGTGTACCGTTCGATGATAATTCCTTTCCCCTGCTGAGGCAATCGTTTTATTCTGGTACGGTCGGTGAAGCGGAGAGGGGCTCTGCAGGCGTGCAACCCGATCAAGGAA
>CAMDED010000251.1 GCA_945893365.1 Candidatus Sulfopaludibacter sp. SbA3
GGGTCGAAAAACCAACCTAACCCCATGAAAACACGAGAGCCCAAAAAAGCGAAGCTCGGGCCAGGCCTGCATTGCCGCCTATCGGTTTTTCATGAAGTTTCGCGGGCCGTAGGCCCTCCCCAACAGGCGACGAAAGACGATCGCCTGCCTCACCGCGTGCCAATTGCAGCAGTCGTTCATTCCAAGTCCTAATTTAGCTTTTCGCGGGCCAGTTTCTCCTCGCCAAAAATAAAAGGCGTGGGACCCGAGAGCGTCACAAACAAGCGGTAATGCCGTAAGGCTTCATCGCCGCGCCCCGCGAGCTCCGCGGCCTGCGCGCGCAGAAACACGATGCGGGGGAATGTAAACGCCTGAAACGGATTGGGCCGCGCCAACTGCGGTATCGGCGTAGGGCCCAGCAGCGCGCCGGCGTTGCCGGGTTGCCCCGACGCCAGTTGCGCCCAGGCAAGCATCACGGCTGCATCGTCATCGGGATTCAGACCTGCGCGCGAGTGGAGGTCCTTCATAACCAGAACCGCCGGCGCAAATTGGCGCGAAAGGAGAAGACCGTAACCCGAAGCCTGCGCGAGCGCATTCCGATTCATTGGCGTTCCCTTCACTCCGGCCAACACCCCGCAAACGGCCGCCATGTGAGCGGTACCGGGCGTGGACGCGGTAGCTGCCGCCTTCCGCGCCGCTTGTTCCGCGCCCGTGCCGTTTCCCAACTGGAGATTCCACAACGTCAACTGCGAATAGGCGATGGAACCGAGATCCCGCAGGGGCGAATTTCCGGTGGCTGCCGCGAAGGTCTCCAGACGGGCCAGTCCTTCTTTGCGGCGTCCCGTGAGGAACTCCCAGTTCGCGAGGCGGAACTCGGCGGCGGGTTCCTTCGCCGCGCGCACCGCCTCAATGGCCTTGGAGAATAGCCGATCGGCGCCCACCACATCCCCTGTCATCAACCGGGCCAATGCGGACTTACCCAGTGCGGGAAGCGCGCGAACGGTCTGGTCCCGCTTCCCGGCTTCGACATAGGCCTTCTCGGCCTCGGCGAACTTTCCGAACCGGTAGTAGACGTCGCCAAGCGAGTCGAATGCGTTGGCATCGTTCGGCCGGAGTTGCCGGTATTCCTCGATCGCTTTTACGGCGCCGTCAAGGTCGCCGGCGGCGCTGCGGGCATAGCCGAGCACGTTCCGTAATAGCGGATCGGCGGGCTGCAGGACGGCCGCTCGCGCGTAGGCTTCGGCGGCGGCCCGCGGCTGCCTCGTGTTCATCGCAACGTCGCCCATGCTCCGCCACACGAGCGGATCGTTCGGCGTAAGTTTCGACAATTCCTGGAGCGCTCGCAGCGCCGCCGGGCCGTTGCTGGCGGCCTGGGCCGTTACCACTTCAAGCCTTGCTTTGTCGAGAGGCGCGAAAGAACCGGCGTGGGCTCGAGCCTGCCCCAGAATTTTCACTCCCGATGCGCGGTCGCCTCGCGCCAATTCAATCTCGGACCAGGCAATCCAGGCCGGGCCGAAGTTAGGGTCCGCGCTCGCGGCGCGGGCTAGCGCGGCCGAAGCGTCCGGCGGGGTTGAGGCGTCGAGGCCGACAAAGTAATCGCGCAGAGTGCCTGCATTCGTCTGAGGAAACGCACTGCCGGAGGCGCCCATCTTTCGTGCGGCGGCGTGTGCGAGGGGTGCGATTCCCGCCCCCGCTTCCCCCGCCACGGAAACCGAATCCCGCGCTCCCGAGGCTGCATCCTCCGTCCAGACATCCAGGCGCAGCCTGTTCCCGGCTTTGCCGATCGCTCCGGTGACAATTCTGGCGGCGCCTCCCGCGATGGCCTGCGCGCGCTGCGCGGACGATCCAGGCTCCGGCGCCGTGCGGGCCTCGGCGCCAATCTCCCGGGCGACCATCTCGGCCGCGCCCCGCTCCGCCCACTTGAACTCCGTGTCGCCGGTCAGGTTCTCAAAACGCAGAACAGCGGTCCGGATCGCGCCTTTTGGTTGCTGTCTTGAGCAGGCTGTGGCAACCAGGAGAGCCGCCGCCGGAAACACCGCGGCCAGGAACGCCGCGCTCCCGGTCACAGGACGCGCGGCTCGAGAGTCAGAATCTGCTGAAACTCCGCCAATTCCTTCAGCTTCACGAACTCCGGTTCATCTGGAATCTTGTTACGCTCCTTGTACCCCTCTTCGAGCGCCTTTCGCAAATATTGCAGCGCCAGCTCAAACTTGCCCGCGTCGGCGTAGGTCTTTGCCAGATAGTAGTGGAATTTAGCCCTCTCCTCCACATTGCGCTCCTGCAGCATCACGCCGTACGCGCTGCGGTGCTCGAAGACTTCCGGATCGAGCGCGAGCGCCTGCTTGTACGCCACGGCAGCTTCCTTGTAGTTTTTCCGCGCAAAGTACGCAGTGCCCAGATTGCTGTAGATGGACGCGGAATTCGGAGCGAGTTTCAGCGCCTTCTTGTACTGGCCGATCGCGCGGCGGTAGCTTTTGCCCGCGTAGTGAACAGTGCCCAGATTGTTGATGGCTTCCGAATACTTCGGGTCGAGTTTGATGGCCTTTTCGTAGTGCTTCCTGGCTTGGCCGATCTGCGTCATCTGATGATAGGCGATGCCCATTTTGTTCGAGACGACCGCGGAATTCTGCGGAGCCTCGCGATAGATGTCGAGCGCCTCCCGGTACATCTTGCGCGCCATCAGGATATCGGCGCGGCGTTCAGGCCCCAGTTGTGCGGTGGAGGTTTGCGCGGAGGCGGGCGGGATACCGGCGCTCGGCGTCTGCTCCGTGCGCGGCGGTTGCTCCGCGGGCGGCGACTGGGCCGCGGTGCGCATGGTCAAAGTCAAACAGAGAGTCAGCAGGCTGAGTGTCAAGCCAAAAGCCTTGTGCGGAATGGAAACCATCGGGGCCTCCTCTTACCCTCATTCTACGCTCATTTGAAAACGCCGAGAACGCGGCCCCAAAAGCCACGCTTTTTTTTCGGCTCCTCAGGTTCGGCGGAGGGCTCGGCGGCAATGGCGGCCTCCGCCGTGGACGATCGCGGCGATCGCGCCCGCGGCGGGCTTGCGGAGGCTTTCAATTTGGGGGATTCCTCATCCGCTGCGCCGGTCTCCCATCCCGCCGCATAGGTTACGCCCGGCTGCGCCCCGCCGTGCAGTGGACAACTCTCGACAGGCTGCGTACCGCCGATGAACACTTCCGCTTGCGCGCGTGGACAAGCCGCCGTCGAGAGCTTCCCCGACAGAGGGTCGATCTGCACGCTCACAATTCCATCCGGAGCGCGGAATTTCTTCACGTTCCGGTAGTCGCGGTAATCGAGGGCGCGTTTCATGAATTCGGTCCAGATGGGAAGCGCGGAATGCGCGCCTTCGAGATTCAGCTCGCGATTGTCGTCGAAGCCGACCCAAACGATGCAAAGCAGCTCCGAGGTGAAGCCCGCAAACCAACCGTCGTGCGAGGTGCCCGTCTTGCCCGCCGCCGGCGCGGTGAACCCGCGTCCGCGCACGCCGGCCGCCGAGCCGCTGCGCATGACCTCCTCCATCAGTTCGACCATCAAATACGCCACGCGCGGATCTAGTACGGCGTGGGTTTCGGCCTTGTTCGAGAAAATTCTCTGTCCGTTCTGCGCGCGCACAAGTGAAATCCACGACGGTTTCGTGTAGACGCCCTGATTGGCATAAATCGTGTATGCCCCCGCCATCTCGATCGGCATCACATCGTATGCTCCGAGAGCGACCGAGGGAGTTGGCTGAATGTCCAGGTTCATTCCGGCTTTCTTTGCGAGGTCGACTACCGCGTCGTACCCCACCATCTCCGCGACTTTCACCGTCGCGATGTTCATGGACTTGGCTAACGCCTGCCGGTAGGTGACGGTTCCGTAGTACTTCTCCTTGAAGTTGCCAGGCTCGTAAGGCTTGTTGTCAAACCAGAAGGTGGTTCGCTCGTCGACGACGGTGCTGATCGGCGTAAGCACCTGAGAAGCGCCCGTGACCGCCGTGTTGAGCGCCGCCGCATAAACGAAGGGCTTGAAAATCGATCCCGGCTGCCGCTTGGCGAGCACTCGGTTCAACTGGCTTACCCCGTAGTTGCGGCCCCCGATCAGGGCTTTGACCTCGCCCGTCCTTGCGTCGAGCGCAATAAGCGCGCATTGGGCTTCCGTGAAGGTCTTATTGCGGTGGCGGCGCTGGCGCTTGAGCTGTTCGTCAACGCCCTTCATCCCCATCTGGATGGCTTCGGAGGCGGCGTGCTGCAAATTCAGATCGAGCGTCGTGTAGACGCGGTAGCCGCTCGCCTGAAAATCGTGGTCCTGCAGGCGGTTCTGCAATTCTTCGTTGACCAGGTCGACAAAGTAGGGAGCTTCGCTCGATTCCATGGCTCCGGCAGCGATGGTCAGCGGCGCTTCGACGCTCTCTTCGTATTCCTTCTCGCTGATATAGCCGTTCTGCCGCATCATGAGAAGCACAATGTTGCGGCGCTTCTTCATGCGGTCGGGGTGCCGGTAGGGATTGAAGAAGCTAGGGCCCTGAATGAGTCCGGCAAGGGTTGCCGCTTCCGGGAGGTTCAACTGTCGCAGGTCTTTCCCGAAGAATGCCTGCGCCCCCTCGCCGAATCCGTGGATGTCGAACGTTCCGCGGCGGCCAAGCGGAATCTGATTCGCGTAGCACTCGAAAATCTGTTCCTTCGAAAGCTTTTGCTCAAGCTGGAGGGTGATCAGCGCTTCCGGAATCTTGCGTCTCCAGTCCCTCTCGGGGGAAAGAAAAAACAGGCGGGCAAGCTGCATGCTGAGCGTGGACGCGCCCATCGCATTGCGCCTTTCCTTGATATCGACCATGGCCGCTTTGATGATGCGGATCGGGTCGAATCCGGCGTGCTGAAAAAACCGCTTGTCCTCGGCGGAGGTGACGGCTTCGATGAGGACTTTGGGGATATCCGCGAATCGGACGAGGCGCCGTTTTTGACGGTTGCGGTCGGATAAATTGGTAATAAGCTCGGGTTCGAGCTGATAGATGGGCCTCTCGGTGTTGTCCTGAAGGGATACGATCTGAGAGATTCGGTCTTTGGAAAACTTGACGACGCCCGCCTCCTGGTCGAAGTAGGAGTCCGGGCCGGGAAAGATTTCGATCGCGTTGGGACGCAGATGATACCAGCCCATGCGGTTGCCGCGGGCTTCGCTGTACCCGCTGCTGCGGAGGCGGGAGAGGATTTCCGCCGCTCCGATGCGGTCGCCGACGCCGATGGAGAGCGGCGCGGCAAAGATCTTGGAGGTGCTGGTGAACGGTCCGCCGCGAAATTTTACTTCGATCAGGCGGGCGTACTTGACGTACTCGCGCGTAAACAGGGCGAGCGCGCCAATGCCCAGCAGCATTACCAGCGCTACAAGGATTCTCCCGAACGGCCCCAGAAAAAAGCGGGCCGCCCTCGCCTGACGCGGAACTCTGACTCTTGCCACCAGTCTATTTTCTCATGAAGCGGGAGAGAGTGCGTTTAAGGGGAGTCTGGAGCCGAGTGGGCGCAACATCCCAACCCAACCGGAAGACGGCGCGGAGGTCATTGGCGCGTCGCGGTTCGGGCGGCCCCCTCCAACAAGTTCCGTCAGTTCCGCGACGCGATCATCAACCTACCCGTCCGCTTGGCAAAGAGCCTCGAGCAGACGCCCTTCTCCCCAGTCCATTGCCGGGAGTACGTGGTCGTCGCGGCTGTATCGCCGGCAAATCGTACTCAGGCCTCCGCCACAATCACGGACCATTAGAGGCACTTGTCCGGTCCGCCAAAAACCGGCGACCAGGCGGCGACTTCCACGTACTCCACGGATGTGCGTGGTTCCGGGACTGGCTCACCCACCTCACACATGGCCTGGAAGTATGCGATCGGGGCATCCTGGAAGTTCTTACGCGTCCTCCGTATCGCCGACGGCCGCACATCCCCAGACGTCCGGTGAATAGGCGGAGTAGCCCGTCCCTGTCGATTCGATAACTACGGATAACGCTTTGCGGTCATTTCAGTCCTTCCGGAGTATAACGTTCAACCTGCCGGGAGCACCCATCCGCGATTCTCAAGCAAGCGAACTACTTCGCGCACTCTTTGCCGCGGACTCGTCACATCGGACAAGTGGTGGGGCGCGGTCCTTTTCATAAGCGCTAAGATAAGGAAGTATATTCCAATCGAAGAATGAGCCTGAAGGAGGAAGGGAGCGAACAGCCGCGGGGCCTCCTTTCTTGAGTTGAGAATGACCAAAAACTGCCCATACGCCGTACAATCTCCGGGGCCGACCAACGGGAGGTGGGACACCGCCCCCG
>CAMDED010000252.1 GCA_945893365.1 Candidatus Sulfopaludibacter sp. SbA3
GAGTTGGTGCAGCAGAGCGGCTTTTTGGGCTTCCAACTGAGGCAAAGAGTCGTTCATGGTGGGGCCTCCTCTCTTAGCGTATAACCACGCTAAGCTTTACGCCACAAAAAAGAAACCTACCGCCATCGCACTTTGATGTCGCACACCCGGAGCCGCCGGACACTCCCAGCCTGCACTCCAACTGAAGTATGATAAGCGGATCACGGAGCAACTGGAATGACAAACTCCGAGCGAAACTTAGGACGACGCTGGTTCGAGGAAGTCTGGAATGAAAAGCGGCGCGACGCCATTGCCGAAATGTTGACTCCCGATGCCGTCTTTCATGAAGCCGGCGCCGAAACGTTGGGTCCCGAGGGATTCTATCCGTTTTTCGACCGCATGAGAGCCACATTCCCTGACCTCCATGTGAACGTCGAGGACACCTTCGCCGAAGGCGACAAAATCTGCGTTCGCTGGTCCTGCATCGGTACGCACACCGGCGACGGCTTGGGCCTCAATCCCACCGGCGCGCGTATCCACATAACCGGCATGTCCATAATGCGCGTCGCGGGCGACCGGCTTGTCGAAGGGTGGCAAAACTGGGACATGCTGGGCATGATGGAGCAGCTCAAAGGTCCGAGCAAGTCAGCTGCTATGCCAGCTGTTTATATCGCAGCGCCCTGAAGGTGCGGCAAGAGATTGTCGCGGCCGGAACTCCCGTCACTCCTGGATTGTTTCTTTTTGCCGTGGGCATGGTGTGAAAGTGCGGTGTCTCGTCTTGCTCTCCTGGGCCGGCGAGCCATCGCGGCGGCGATTGCCCGTTCGGAAGCCACGCTACAATAGAGCCAATCCCCCGAATCCTATGCCCGAGAAGCCGTACGACCACAACCTGATCGAATTGAAATGGCACGAGAAGTGGAGTGACGCCACGTTCTACAGGGCCGAGGAAAACTCGTCGCTCCCCAAATACTACGTGCTCGAAATGCTGCCTTACCCGAGCGGACAACTGCACATCGGCCACATCCGCAACTATTCGATCGGCGATGCGCTCGCCCGCTATAAATGGATGCGCGGCTTCAACGTGCTGCATCCCATGGGCTGGGATGCCTTCGGCCTGCCCGCCGAAAACGCCGCCATCAAGAACAATCGCCATCCGCGCGAATGGACGCTCGCAAACGTCGAGTCCATGAAGCGTACGCACCGGCGTTTCGCGTTCAGCTACGACTGGGACCGGGAAGTCACCACCTGTCTGCCCGATTACTACCGCTGGAATCAATGGTTTTTTCTGAAGATGCTCGAACGCGGCCTGGCGTACCGCCGGAAGGCCCTGGTCAATTGGTGCAACGAGTGCGCCACGGTGCTCGCAAACGAGCAGGTGGTGGATGGCTGCTGCTGGCGGCACGAGACGACGCCGGTCGAACAGCGCGCCCTCGATCAGTGGTTCTTCAAGATCACGGACTACGCCGGAGAACTGCTGAGCGATATCGGGAAGCTCGAGGGAAGCTGGCCCGACCGCGTGCTCACGATGCAGCGCAACTGGATTGGGCGCTCTGAAGGCGCCGAAGTCGATTTCAAGGCCGAAGACGGCCGGCCGATCCGCGTCTTTACCACGCGCGTCGACACAATCCATGGCGCAACCTGCGTGATCCTCGCGCCCGATCACCCGATGGTGGAGGACCGGCAGCGTGCGAAAGCCCTGATCGACGGGCGCGCCAACAAGGGCCCGGGCGACCTGGAGAAAGAGGGGTTCTTTACCGGCAAGTATGCAATGAACCCCTACAACGGCGAACAGGTTCCGATTTGGGTAGGCAACTTCGTGCTGCTCGATTACGGCACGGGTGCGATCATGGCCGTTCCGGGCCACGATCAGCGCGACTTCGAGTTCTGCACGAAATATGGTATTCCAATCCGGGCGGTTATCCGGCCCTCGGCTGGCATACTGCCCGAAACCGCGACGACGGCGTTTCCGGACGATGGCGTGCTCGAAAATTCCGGCGAGTATTCCGGCCTCCCGAGCGCCGAAGCCCGGCGGCTGATGAACGCTCGAGCCGAACGCGAGGGCTTTGGGAAAGCGGCCATTACCTTCCGCATCAAGGATTGGGGCGTCTCCCGGCAGCGTTACTGGGGCACGCCGATTCCGGTGATTCACTGCCCAGATTGCGGGGCCGTACCGGTTCCGGAAGGCGATCTGCCGGTGCTGCTGCCTGCTGAAGTCAAGATCGGCGGCAAAGGCCGGTCGCCTCTTGAAAGCGTCCCCGATTTCGTGAACGCGCGGTGTCCGAATTGCGGCGCGGCCGGCCGCCGCGAGACCGATACCATGGACACGTTCGTCGACTCGTCCTGGTATTTTTACCGCTATTGCGACGCGAAAAACAGCGATGCGCCGTTCGACCGGGCGAAGATCGATTACTGGTTTCCGATCGACCAGTACATCGGCGGCGTGGAGCATGCGATTCTCCACCTGATCTATTCGCGGTTCTTCACCAAGGTGATGCGCGACATCGGGCTGATCTCGAATGACGAGCCTGTCCGGAAGCTCTTCACGCAGGGAATGGTGATCCGCGATGGCGCGAAGATGTCGAAGTCGAAAGGCAACGTCATTTCCGCGGACGAGCCGGCCGAAAAGTATGGAACCGACACTTCCCGCCTGTTCGTGCTCTTCGCCGCGCCGCCGGAGAGGGACGTAGACTGGCGCGAGGATGGCGTCGAAGGGATCTACCGCTTTCTCGGCCGCGTGTACCGTTTCGCGACCCGCAATATGGAGCGGGCGCGGGAAGTGGGAGAGCCCGCGCCGGCCGACCGGAAGGTGCTGCGCAAACTGCATCAGACGGTGAAGAAGATCACGGAAGACTTCGAGTCGCGCTGGCATTTCAACACGTCGATCGCGGCAATCATGGAGCTGGTTAACGACCTGTATGCGGCGGAAGCGGCGTTGTCCGGTCCGGCAATGGCGGAAGTTCTCGAAAAGATGACGTTGCTCCTTGGCCCGTTTGCGCCGTACCTGGCGCAGGAATTGTGGGACGAGTTAGGTCGCGACGGTCCGGTCTTTCGTACGCCGTGGCCTGAGTATGACTCCGAACTCGCGAAGGAAGACGGAGCGGACGTGGTGGTGCAGGTGAACGGGAAAGTGCGCGGACGCCTCGCGGTTCCCTTCGGAACTCCGAAGGAGGTCATCGAGGGGCTCGCGCTGGCGGATGATAAGATTCAGCAGTCGGTTGCCGGCAAGCAGGTAGTCAAAGTGATCGTGGTGCCGGACAAACTGGTCAACATCGTGGTGAAGGGGTAACGAATGAGCGAACGCAGAGACTTTCTGAGGAGCGCCGGAGCCGCGCTGACGACGCAGATTTTCACCGGCAACGTGAAGGGCGCAAACGATCGCGTGCGGGTGGCCTTCATCGGCATGGGCCGCATGGGCAATGGGAACATGACTGCGGCCATGCGCCAGCCGAACCTCGAGGTCGCGAGCGTCTGCGACGTCTACCAGCCACACCTGGAGAAGGCCATTGCCGCGAGCGCGCGCGGACCGAATGGAGAGCCCGATGTCAGGCCGAAAGCCAAAGGTATTGCGGATTTCCGGGAGGTAATCGCCGACAAGTCGGTGGACGCCGTCTGCATCTCCACACCCGATCACTGGCACGCCTACATGACGGTTGAGGCCTGCAAGGCGGGCAAGGATGTGTACGTCGAGAAGCCGGTCGCGGTGGCTGTGGAGGAAGGCCGGAAGATGGTGCAAGCCGCGCGCAAGTACAATCGGGTGGTGCAGGCGGGTACGATGCAGCGTTCCGGAATCCACTTTCAGAAGGCGTGCGAGATTGTGCGCAGCGGCAAGCTAGGGAAGATCACGTTCGTGCGCACGTGGAATTACGGCAATATGGCGGAGGAGGGACTGGGAAATCCGCCGGACGCCGCGCCGCCTTCCGATCTGGATTGGGAGATGTGGCTTGGGCCTGCGCCGAAACGGGACTTCAACAAGAATCGGTTCGGGGTCGACCCCAAGGCCTTCTCTCATTTCCGCTGGTTCTGGGATTACGCCGGCGGCATGATGACCGACTGGGGCATTCATCTCCTGGACATTCTTCAGATGGCGTTCGACGAGGCTGCGCCAACGGCCGTTACGGCGCTTGGCGGCAAGTATTTCCTCAAGGACAATCGCGACACGCCGGATACGTTGCAGGTGACGTACGAATATCCGGAGTTCGTCGCGACCTACGAAAACCGCGTTTGCAACGGCAATTCAATGTTCAATCAGGGCTACGGAATCACGTTCCACGGCACGAAGGGAACGATGTTCCTGGACCGCAGCCGGTATCAGGTATTTCCCGAGAAAGCGTTTGGCGCCGACCTGCAGCCGATGGAAGAAAAGAGCTCAAACAACACCAATACGGCGCATTGGGCTAATTTCATGGACTGCATAAAGTCGCGGCAGAAACCGATCTGCGATATTGAGATCGGGCACCGCTCGACGACGACGGCGCTGCTTGGCAACGTGGCGCTGCGGAGCAAACTGCGCATCGACTGGGACTCGAAACAGGAGACCACGGCACAGGCGGAAGCGCGCCAATATCTAAAGCGCGAGTACCGTGCGCCCTGGAAACTCGAAGTATAGGGTTCTTTACCGCACGACGGCTCGCTGCCCCTCACTGTTGTTGCAACCATAATGTGTCACCCTAACTGCAACGAAAACTTGTCACCCTCCTGAGAACTCTGGGAATGACGGAGCGTTGGAAACCGTGGAAAACCAAGAGCCGGTTTCCCACCGTTCCCACCGTTCCTTGGAAATCTCCCAGGCGGCGCGAGATTCCCACATTCCCACAGTTCCGAGCTGTCCTCTTTGCTCAACGCGAAAACTGCATTTTATTGCTGTGGGCCGTGGAAAAGTGCAAATCCAAAAGGGGGATTTCCACTTTCCCACCGCCCCGAGAGCCTCTCCTTTTCCTGGTCATCACCGCCCCGCGGTGGTCCACCCAGAATGTAAATCCGCGGTTTCTTCAGCCTGTCTGCGCGCGGCCTCTGTGGTGCCTGGCCAAGCAGATACTCCAGCGGCCTTTCCTCCTTGTACAGCCATTCCTCCCCAAGCCGCACGTGCAACTCTCCATTCAGTTGATGCGACAACTCCACCTCCTTGCCCGCGTAGCTCTCCTTCCCTTTCTTCCTCGGCAACTGGATGGATCGCGCCCCGAACTGAATGGCGTGATCCTTCCCCACCGTCCGGTAGTACTTCAGGCTGAACAACCGGTCCCGGTTTCCAACTTCCGGAAATCGCTCTCCGTTTCCTTGGCTGGCTTGGCGAACCGTTTGTTGTAGTTCTTCACGAATCGCTCCAATACCTCGTTGGCTTCCTCCACCGTCTTCGCCTTCGCCAGCCGAAGCTCGCTCTTCAGCCGATCCTGAAACGTCTTCCACATCCGCTCGATCCGCCCTTTCCCTTGCGGTGTTAGCGCCCGGATCGACTCGATTCCCAATTCCTCCAACACTCGCCCGAACTGCGTCGGCGTTTGCCTCCCCTTCAACTCTTCCTCCACGCTCCAATTCTTGTCGTTCCGTTGAAATGTCCCATGCTGATCCCGGTACAGCCCCACGCGTACTCCGTAGCCCTCCACCATCACCCGCAACTGTCTCAAATACCCGATCGGGTCTTCTCCCTCCAACTGGAACCGCGCCGCCAACACCTCGCTGCTGGCATCGTCCTGATACCCGATCAGCGTCATCACCGGGCCCCGTCCTTCCAGCCAGTCTTCCCGGCTGGCGTCCGTCTGCACCATCATCCCTTTCCGTGGCTTCCGCTCCCTCCGCGACCGGTATTTCCGCGCTCGCCGCCGCTGCGGTGATTTCACCCCGGCCTGCCTCAGGATCCGCCGCACCGGCGCCCAGGAAGCTCTTCACCTTGAGGTTCTGCTTGAGCGCTTTGCAGAACAACTCGGTCTCCCAGTGGTCCTTGTAGATGGCGGCAAGGGTCGTGGCGCCAAACGCCGGCAGGTTGGTCGGCAACACGATCTCCCGTTCGTTCACCGCATCCCAGACCACCACCCGCCGCAGCAGGCAGGGGCAATCCTTTTGAGCCTTGACACCAGTGAACTGGATCGGTCGGTCCAACCGAATGTTGCGGTCCTTCGGAACCGCACACTCCTTCACCGCTTCGTACGCCGCATTTTCCTTCAGGCGGGTGACAAAGTAGATTTCCTCGGCGGTCCACTTGCCGAACAGCCCGTAGTCGTTATACCC
>CAMDED010000253.1 GCA_945893365.1 Candidatus Sulfopaludibacter sp. SbA3
AAAAACGCCTGGATTTCCTCCTGGCTCAACTTCTTCGCATTCCGCATCCTGATGATCACACCCCAGCATGCTTCAACTTCCCCCTTCAGGCTCATCTTGTATTGGAAACAGCCTTTCCTTCAGGCTCATCTTGTATTGGACAAGACTGAAACTTGGTGATATACTCCGCGCATGCTACTCTATGCTCCGCAGAAACTTTGCCGGCATGGATTGCTCGCGCTTCTTGCGTTAGCCGCGGCAACCCTCCAGGCACAAACCTTCGCCGAGATCACCGGCACGATCACGGATTCGACCGGCGCTATCGTACCGGCGTCCACGGTTTCCGTCATCAACTCCCAGACCAGCCAGGCGCGCCGCGTCCTTACCAACGAGTCGGGAAACTATACGGTGCCGTTTCTGGTTCCGGGCGGGTATGAAGTCCGGGTCCAGCACGACGGCTTCAAAGGCTCGGTTCGCAGCGGCATCCGGCTTCAGGTCGGCGATGTAGCCCGCGTCGATTTCGTTCTCGACGTGGGAGGCGTCAACGAAGTCGTCGAAGTGACGGGCGGCGCGCCCTTGATTGAAACCGACAACTCGGCGGTCGGAACGGTGATCGAGAATAAACGCATCGTGGAACTGCCGCTCAACGGACGCAACTATCTGCAGATGATCGCGCTCAGCCCGAACGTGACCGCCGAACAGGGCGCGGGCGGCGAGGCCGGAGACCGGAAGGGCGGCGAACGGGCTCAGCAGGCTTTCTCCATTGCGGGCCAGCGAATGACCTTCAATCATTTCACGCTCGACGGCGTGGAGAACACGAACCCGAGCTATAACCTCTTTGCCATTCGGCCGTCGATCGACGCGCTGCAGGAGTTCAAAGTCCAGACCGGGATCTACTCGGCCGAATACGGCCGCGCCACGGCCCAAGTGAATGCCACCACCAAACAGGGCACGAATCAGTGGCACGGTGCACTGTTTGCATTTCATCGAAATGAGAACGTCGACGCCCGTGAGTGGCGTAAGATAGGACCCAAAAATCCCTTTGTCCGGAATCAGTTCGGCTTCACGGTGGACGGCCCTATCGTGAAGAACCGCCTCTTCGTCATGTCGAATCTCGAACTGCTGCGGGAGAGGAAATCGATCGAGGTCGCGGGCAACGTTCCGCCCGACCGCATGCGCTCCGGCGACTTCACGACTTCAGGACGGAGTATCTACGATCCCGCCAGCCGCGTCTATCAAACCGACGCCCAGGGCAACCCTCGAGCCGTCTCCGCGCTTCCTTTTCCCAATCAGATCATCCCAGCCAATCGCATCCATCCGATCGCGACAAAACTCCTGGAGTTCTACCCCCGCGCGACCGTCCCCGGCGAAAGCATATTCCGAAATTTTCTGCGGAACGCATCGCGCCCCGTCAACTGGGAGCAGTTCACGCAGCGTGTCGACTTCACCGAGCGCGCCTCATCGAGTTGGTTCGGCCGCTTCAGTTGGGGCGACGAGTCAGCCAGCCAGCTCACGACGTTTGAGCAGCAGCAGGGCAAAACGGTTACTAAGACGTATCAGGCGATGCTTTCCAACACGCGGACTTTCGGGCCTTCCACGGTGAATGAGTTCCGCTTCGGCTACACGCAGTTTCAAAACGACAATCTCTTCCGCTACGCCAATGAGAAGAACGTCACGGCCGACCTGGGCATCGCCGGATTGCCGGTTCCCGTCCAGGCTGCGTGGGGCACGCCGAATATCGGTCTTGGCCTCGGGCTCAGCGGCTTCGGCGAGCCGGTAAACGGCCCGTTTGTGGAACGCTCGCATATCTTTCAAGTACTCGACAACGTGTCCATCGTGAAGGGGAATCACTCGGTGAAGGTTGGAGCCGAAGCGAGGCGCAACCGGTTCAACGAATTGGGGAACGCGTTTCCCCGAGGCGCGTTCGCTTTCGATGCCAAGGCCAGCTTCGATCCGGCGCGGCGTGCGGAAACCGGGCACAACTACGCGGATTATCTGCTTGGCGAATCGCGCCAATCGCAACGGATTTTGCTCCTGCCGAGCGCTCTGCTGCGCTCGAGCGCTTTCTCCGCCTACGTGGAGGACACCTGGAAAGTGACGTCGCGGCTGACGTTCAATCTCGGTCTGCGCTATGAATTCAGCCCGCCTTACCACGACAAGTACGACGCCATCGTCAATCTGCGGATTTTCGATCCCGGCGTCGGCCCCGACGGTCTGCGGCCGGACACCAAAGTTCCAGTGCTTATGCGGCCCGGCAACGGCGATTTTTATCGCGGCATACCCTTCCGCTATCAGGACTCCATCCCCACGCAGTCCGGCGGCGATGAGCTGGGCCGCGAACTGGTCCGCAAAGACTATAACGACTTCGGACCCCGCATCGGCATCGCCTTCAGGCCCTCCGAAAAATGGTCCATCCGGACAGGTTTCGGTCTCTTCTACACGCAGGATATAGGCGAAGTGCGGTTCGATCTGGCGCGGAACCTGGGCGCCCGGTCCTCTTACGTTTCCGACGAAGAACGGCCCAATTCGAACCTTTCAAATCCGTGGCAATTTGAAACCGCCACGGCGCGCTGCACCGGCTGGGCGGGCTTCTGTCAGGGCGTCGGTTCCATGCTCTCGAATAACATCAACCGGCGCACGCCCTTCGTGATGCAGTGGGTCTTCGATGTGCAAAGGCAGCTCGACGCCGACACGATGCTCGAGTTGGACTACATGGGCAACGGAGGCCGGAAACTGGAACGTTGGCGCAACTGGAACGAGGCTGTGGCGCGCACCGGACCCGCCGATTCGCGCCCTCTGCAACAGCGGCGTCCGTGGCCCGCCTACGGCATCATGTTCAACGTGGATGGGGTGGTCGACTCTTCCTATCACGCCGGCAGCGTCAAACTGCGGCGGCGCTTTTCCAAAGGCCTCACGTATCTGGCCGGGTTCACCTGGTCGAAGTCCATCGATACGGGAAGCGCCATCCGCAACCATGCGGGCGACAGCCTCTTTCCCGGCACCAGCTACGATATCAAGAACTGGCGTGGGCTCTCACAGTTCCACACCGGCCGCCGACTGGTAATGTCGGCCCTCTACGATCTGCCATTCGGCCGGGACCGTTTCGTCAGCGCCTCCAAGGCGGTGAACAGGCTGGTGGGAGGGTGGCAGTTGGGGAGCATCTTCACTTTCTCAGATGGCACACCCCTGCAGATCGGCGGAATCGGCGACACGCGCAACACCGAGTTCGACAACTATCCGGACGCTACCGGCATCAGCGCCATTCCCGCCAGCCGAAGTGCGGACAACTTCTGGAACATCGCCGCATTCAGCGGCACAAGCCCCGAATTGGCTTACCGCATGGGGAATGCGGGCCGGAATACTTTGTTCTCGCCGGGCCTGCGATCCTGGGATTTTTCCGTGTTGAAGAACATCGTGATTGCGGAACGCCACTCGCTACAGTTTCGCTTTGAAGCGTTCAACTTTCCGAATCATGCCAATTGGACTGCGCCGCCGGTCGATATCCGGAATCCGGCGACGTTCGGCCGGGTGGCGTCCGCGAGGACCATGCGGGAACTGCAGCTCGGCTTGAAATACATCTTCTGACAACGTTTCAGGAACGTTGCAGTCTTAGTCGCCGGCGGCGCGGATCATGGCCTGAAGGCTGCGCTCCACATCGCCATCCGTCGTGGCCCAGGAAGATACGCTGATCCGCATCGCGACTCGGCCTTGCCACACGGTCTCGCCGCACCAGCAAGTGCCGTCCGTCTGAAGGCGGGCGATCGCCCGGCGGGTGTTTGCCGCGTCTCCGAAGGCAACCAGGACCTGGTTGAGAACCACATCGTTCAGAATCTCGTACCCCGCGGCGCTCAGCGCTTCGGCAAAGCGTCTAGCCTGACGGCAATTCCGTTCGATCAATTCGGCGAGCCCGGACCGGCCGAGCGATCGCAGCGCCGCCCAGATCTCGATGCCGCGCGCCCGCCGCGAAAGCTCCGGCGTATATTGGCTGGGCTCGCGATGCACGCCTTGCGGCAGGTAGGCGGCCGTCAGCGTGAGAGCGCTCTTCAAATCGGAAGCGGATCGCACGAACGAGACGCCGCTGTCATAGGGGACGTTGAGCCACTTGTGCGCGTCGGTCGCCCAGGAGTCCGCATCCGCGATGCCTTCCGTCAAAGGCGCGAGCCTCGGCGAGGCCGCGGCCCACAGACCAAACGCCCCGTCGATGTGGACCCAGGCTCCGGTATCGTGAGCGCGCGCGCAAATCTCCCGTACCGGATCGAACGCCCCAGTGTTGACGTTGCCGGCCTGCGCGCAGATGATCGCGAGTCCGCTTATTTTCGGAAGCGCATCCGGACGCATGCGCCCCTGCTCGTCGACGGGAACGCGGAACGGCGTCTCCCGGCCGAGGCCCAACATGCCGAGCGCCTTGAGCACCGACGGGTGAACTTCTTCGCTCACGACGACCGTAACCGGAGGCGCGCCGATCAAGCCGCGAGCCTCCACATCCCAGCCGGCTTTCTCCAGAACCGCGTGGCGCGCGGCGGCGAGCGCGGTGAAGTTCGCGACCGTAGCGCCGGTTACGAAAGAACCGCCCGAACCCGGAGGCAGTTGCAGTACGTCGAGGAGCCAGCGCAGGCTCACTTCCTCGAGCACGGTGCCCACGGGACTGCCGGCGAACAAGCCCGCGTTCTGATCCCATGCGCTCGAAAGCCAGCTTGCGGCCACGGTTACGGGCAGTGAGCCGCCGATCACGAATCCGAAAAAGCGCGGGCCGGCGGTGCCGTTCGCGGCGGGCGAGCCGACGCGATCCAGCATTTCGAATACGGCCTCCGGGGCCGACGGTTCCTCGGGGAGTGGTTCGTCGAAGGCGGTGAGCGCGGCAAGCGCCGCCTCGCGCGGCCAGACTTCGCGTTCCCCTAATCCTTCGAGGAAGCGCGTTGCGGTTTCGGCGGCGAGGCCGAGGAGAGCTTTCATCTGACTATTATGGTTGCATTCGAGCGTTTGGTAAAATCCGGTTTGCGCTGCATCCTGACGATAACGGCGGCTCGTCGAGCATCCGGTTTGCCGTGGATGAGGCAGGCAAAACACCGCGGCGGCGTCTTGATGGAAAGATCGATCGGATCGGCTTAAGCGGAGCAAATTTAATTGTCAGTGATCCGGGGGCCGGCAAACCGCATGCCCATCGCGAAGTGAATGTCCTCAGCCACCGCTCGACCGCCGCCTTTCTGCTGGACTGGCTCGCGGCGCAGCCGGTCTTCGCGGCGGTCGCGGCCCGTGGTACATCATTCTTGTCCAAAACAGGTTTGACTTCCGTCTGAGGAAAAGAAGAGCCCCCCTATCATGAACGTTGGCGAATCGTTTCCTGGCCGGAGCTTCGCCAGACGTGACCCACAAGGAGGGCAAGGCCATCATACAAGTCGAGTCTGTTCAATCAACTCCTCCAACATTTTCCTCGGACCGAGTTCGGAGCGTTGGTCAAAGAGAACAAAGCGGAACGTTGCGCCAAGGGTTTTAGCTGCTGGACGCAGTTGGTCTCGATGCTGTTCTGCCAACTCGCCCACGCCGATTCTCTACGGAGATTTGCAACGGTCTGAGCTGCTGCGTGGGCGAAATGGTTCATCTCGGCATCGCCAGGGCACCCAATAAATCCACGCTGTCCTACGCCAGCCAGCACCGGCCCGCGAAGTTGTACGAGGATCTGTTCCACACCGCCCTCAAGAGGTTCCGCGACGAATAAGGACTGGGGCCTCGCAAGAAGAAGTTCCGTTTCAAGAACAAGCTGCTGTCGCTCGACTCGACCGCCATTTCGTTGTGCCTGGAGTTGTTTCCATGGGCCAAGTTTCGCCTGTAAAAGGCGGCGTCAAGGCTCACGTGCTGCTGGACCACGACGATTACCTGCCGAGCTACGTGCCGATCACCGAAGCCAAACGCAGCGATGTCAAGATGGCCGAGGCCTTCACTCTGAACCCCGGCTCCATCGTGGCGATGGATCGCGGGTATAACGACTACGGGCTGTTCGGCAAGTGGACCGCCGAGGAAATCTACTTTGTCACCCGCCTGAAGGAAAATGCGGCGTACGAAGCGGTGAAGGAGTGTGCGGTTCCGAAGGACCGCAACATTCGGTTGGACCGACCGATCCAGTT
>CAMDED010000254.1 GCA_945893365.1 Candidatus Sulfopaludibacter sp. SbA3
GATCTCCAGCGTCTGTTGCCCGATCTTGCGCTCCAGTTTGGCCTGCTGGGTTTCATCCCAGCGGGTTTTTCCGGGGCCGGGAAAGGCGTTGCCGGACCCTTGGCGGAACTCCCGACGCCAGCGGTGCAGCACATTGGGGTTCACCTCAACGCGCGCGCCACTTCGGCGATCGAGGAACCCGTTTCCAGCCGCTGGACTGCGACCGTTTTGACCTCACGTGTGAACTTCCGTCGAGACAATCCCATGACTCATTCTCTCCATTCAATGAATTTTGAGTCTTAACTGTTTGTCTCAAACCATGAGGCAACTCCATACAGTTTCTTGAGAAAGCGGATTGGCTCGATTCCGAGCGCATTGGCCACAAGTTCGAATTCAACTACATCCAGCCGACGCTCGCCGCGCTCATACTTGGAGACGAACGATTGAGGACGCGAGAGCTTGTCGGCAAGTTGGGCCTGACTAAGAGCGGCCTTCTTGCGCGCTTCCACCAGAAGTAGGCGGAATCGTTCATACTTGTCCGTAAAGGCGGATTTGGGCACGCCCCACTGTTGTAATCCTGTCTTAGGTTATAACCCAAAACGGGTTGCCCGGACCAAGTGGTCCTCCGCTGCCCGCGTCCTCAATCGACTACCGCGATCCGGAGGCGCGTTAGTCCCCGGCTGCAACGGGCCGCGGCGCAGGGGAGACTCTCGGGCGAGTCCCTTCTATCTTCCCCGATCGCGTGATGAACACGAACGCCACCAGAATCAGCGCACCGATCGCGAAGATCGTGTCGCCCGGAACTCGCAGCCAGCGGAGATTCTGCATAAGCGGCGTGCCCAGGAATTCCGTGCTTCGCGCATACCAGTAGCCCTGCTCCACCGAGGCCCAGGTCTGCATCAGTCCGACGGGCAGGAGGCTGCCGACGCACATGATGAACAATCCGGCGTTCATGCCCCAGAACGCGGCGCGCAGCCAGCCTTCCCGCCACTGAATTCCGGGACTCATGGCGCGGAGACAAACCAGCATCAGCCCGATGCCGAGCATGCCGTAAACGCCGAACAAGGCCGCATGCCCATGCAGGGGCGTCGTATTGAGGCCCTGCATGAAGTAGAGTGCGATCGGCGGATTGATCATGAAGCCGAACAAGCCGGCTCCCACCATGTTCCAAAACGCGACGGCGACGAAAAAGTTGATGGGCCATTGATAGCGGTTGGCCCAGATCGTCATCTTGCCGCGGCGGATGTCGTCGAGGGCCGCATAGGCGACGAACGTGAGCGGGACCACTTCGAGTGCGCTGAATACCGATCCGAAGGCGAGGGCGACCGTCGGTGTGCCCGAGAAATAGAGATGATGGCACGTGCCGATGATCCCTCCCGCGAGGAAGATAGTCGCCGAGAGCAAAGCCGCTTTCGCCGCGAACAGCGGCCGAATAAGTCCAAGGCGCGTGAAGAAGAAGGCGACCACTGTGGTGGCGAATACTTCGAAGAAACCCTCGACCCAGAGGTGGACCACCCACCAGCGCCAGTATTCGACGATCGAGAGATGCGTGTGCCGGCCCCACGCCAGGCCGGCGCCGTAGAAGAGGCCGATCGCCGCCGCGGACATGAGGAAGAGCCAAAGGAGCGGGTTGTGCTCTCCGGATGGCTTAATCGCGGGGCGGACGGCGCGAACGACCAGGAAGAGCCAAATCAGCAATCCAATAAATAAAAGGAGTTGCCAGACTCGTCCGAGATCGACGTATTCGTAACCTTGGTGTCCCCAAAGGAACGAGTTGGCGTCGGAGAGGCGGTTTTGGATGCTGAGCCATTCGCCGGTCATGGATCCGGCAACGACCACGAGCAGGGCTAAGAAGAGAACGTGCACACCGAGACTTTGGAACTTCGGTTCCTTGCCGCTCACAAGCGGTCCGATGAACAGGCCGGCCGCAAGCCACGCGGTCGCGATCCAGAAGATGCCAAGTTGGACGTGCCATGTTCTCGTGACGCTGTAGGGAATCATGGTCGAGATCTTGAGGCCATAGAAGCCGTCGCCTTCGACGCCGTAGTGCGCTGTGACTATGCCCATGACGATCTGCACCAGGATTAGCAAGGACACGACCCAGAAATACTTCAACGTCGCGCGTTGCGAAGGCGTCGCGGCCCATTGGCCGAGCGGATCGATAGCGGGGAGCGAAGCGGGAAGCTCTTCGGCTTTTTGAGCAGCGTACCACCAGACCATGGCGCAGATTCCGGCGAGAAGAACGATGATGCTGACGCCGGTCCAGAGAACGCTTTCGCCTGTGGGCCGATTGCCCACCAGCGGTTCGTGCGGCCAATTGTTGGTGTAGGAAATGTTGTCTCCCACGCGGTTGGCGGCGGCGGACCACGCGGTCCAGAAGATGAAGCCGGCGAATTGGCGCATGCGCTCCGGACTGCTGACGCTGCCTGCTGGAATGGCGTAGGCGGCATTGCCTCCGATGAAGACTCCGGAGTAATGTTTCAGGCAGCCTTCGAAGGCGCGGGCGCGAACCGGCTCGATCGTGACGGCGTTGGCCGCGGCATCGTAGGTGTTGCGCCTGTACATTTCCTCGAGGCGGCCCCGGAACCGGGCTTGTTGCTCGGCGGAGAGCTGAACATAGGGCTTTTGAGCCTCGGCCATGGCCCAGTCGTCGAGGACGAAGAGCGCCTCCCGGTGCAGCCAGTCGGCGGTCCAATCGGGGGCGACATAGCTTCCGTGGCCCCAGATGGAACCGACTTCCATGCCACCGAGAGCTTGCCAGACATTTTGGCCGCGGCCGATGTCACCATCGGCGACCACCACGGATCCGTCCGTGCTCACCACCTTGGCGGGGATCGGCGGCATTTCCTGATAAATTCTTGTGCCGATCCAGCCGAGTACGGCAAAGGATGCGGTAAAAACGATAGCAAAACCAATCCAAAGTTTTCGCATGACGCTCCATTGCAGGTTGTTGCCGGACTTCGGGCGGAGTCTTTGGTCTAGTCGCTCGCCGATGCGGCATTTTCCAACTCACAGGCTGCGCGGCGGCAGTCCGTCCCGGCGGTCCGTGTTACTGGACGGCGCGGCTTTCTTCGTGTCCCCAGGGAAGAGTACGTCGACGCTGCTGCCGAAGCGGTGACTCAGGTCGCGAGCGGCACAAGAATTGTATAACATTTCTTGAAATAAGTCCCCGGCGGATTCCGAGCGCCCATTCCGCGCAACGACCCCGGCCATTCCATTCGTCCGTTCCCTCGGCGCGCCGAAAACGAAACTTGTGCGAGGGTAATGGGCGAGGCGTCGTGCGTTTCATCCGAACGCTTGCGCTCGATCCGGGTCTACCGCATCGTTTCGAGGTACGCGCCAGTGCTCGCGTCCACGAAGATCGAATAGTTGCTGGTTCCCACTGAGTCGCCCCAGACCACGCGCCAGGACGGGTTCGGGAACCTCTTGTTCAGCTCCAGAAGAAACGTCACCGGTTTGTCGGGATTCTTCTTCACGTATTCAGCGCTTTTCTTCAACGCCGTCGCATAGACTTCGTCCGTTTCAGTCTTCAACGCGGCCAACAGAAACGGGTTCGAGGCCGCCCGGATGCCGCTTTCCTCGTTACCCTGAAAGACGCCCTTGTGCAGGTTTCCCGCGCTCTCAACTACCGAATAGGTGTAGTTGCGCGTCGAGTTCCTGCCAGGTGAAATCCAGGTAACCTGCCATGCCGCCGCCTTGCCCGCTTCGTACTTCACTTCGGAAAGGTTGATGCTGACAAGCTTCACCGGTTGAATATCGGCGGCCCATCCACGAGCCATCGGATAGATCTGGTAGAGCGCGAAGCGGCCGCCCACGGGAGCCGGAGGCTTTTCCGCTTCCTTCTTTTCGGCCTTCCTGGGCTCTTCCGAGCATCCGGCCAGGAGCAGGAACAGAGTGAATGTGGCAAGTCGATGAATGAGCTTCATAGAGACAGCCCCATTTTACCCCGATTGTGTGATAATGGGGCTATCAAAAAAGGGGAGGCCGCCGCAATGGCTCACCAACGTATCGTTTCTCTCCGCGCGCTTCGCGCTTTCACTCTCGCGATCGGCGTTGCCGGATTCGCGTGTATTTCCTTCGGCCAGGGCGGACAGGCCCCTGCTCCAACCGGCCCCGCCACAGGCACACCGGGAACCGCGCCGGGAGGCGGAGTGGGCACGCCGGGCGGACAAAGCCCGTCGCCTTTCCCCGGCCAGAATAACCGCAACCAGTCGCCCTTTCCCGATCCGAACCAAAGGCAGACTTTTCCCGACCAGCAGCGCCCCATCTTTATCTCGGGCAAAGTGCAGCTCGACGACGGGACGCCGCCTCCGGACTCCGTCGTGATCGAACGCCTGTGCAACGGCATCGCTCGCCCCGAGGCGTACACCGATTCTAAAGGCCGCTTCAGCTTTCAACTCGGCCAGAACCGCGGAATGATGGCGGATGCCAGCGTCAGCTCGGCTGCCGATTCCGGATTCGGCGGCGGCCAGGGGGGCATCGGCGGGATGGGCGGGTCGTCGCGCGGGGGCATGAATCCCTCCGGCGGAATATCCGAGCGCGACCTTATGGGTTGCGAGTTACGCGCCGTGCTTGCGGGCTTCCGCTCCGAGCCTGTGAATCTCGGCGGGCGACGCGCATTCGACAATCCCGATGTGGGCACGCTGATTCTGCGCCGCCTTGCCAACGTCGAGGGCACCACGATCAGCGCGACCAGCCTCAACGCTCCCAAGGACGCGAAGAAGGCTTTCGAAAAGGGACGCGACCTTCTAAAGAAGAAGAAGTCGCCCGAAGCGCAAAAGGAATTCGAGAAGGCCGTCGCCGCCTACCCTAAATACGCGACCGCGTGGTTCGAGCTTGGCCTGTTGCAGCAGCAACAGAACATGACGGACGAAGCCAGGACCTCGTATGCCCAGGCGCTTGCGGCCGACGCCAAATTCATCAGTCCTTACTTGCAGCTGGCGACGCTTGCCGCCAAGGAGAACAAATGGCAGGATGTCGCCGACACCACGGACCGCGCCTTGAGGCTCAATCCCATTGATTTCCCGCAGGCGTTCTTTTACAATTCCGTGGCGAATTACAACCTGAAGAAGTTCGAGGCGGCCGAGAAGAGCGCGCGCGAAGCCGTCAAGCTGGACACCATGCACCGGATGCCGAAGGCGGCTCACCTGTTGGGAGTGATTCTCGCCGAGAAGCAGGATTTCTCCGGCGCCGCGGAACAGATGAAAAACTACCTGAAGTTTTCTCCCGGCGGACAGGATGTGGAGTTGGTGAAGAAGCAACTGTTGGAACTCGAAAAGTTCGCCACCGCGAAAAACGAGCCGGCTCAAAAGCAATAGGAGAAAGTTTAACCATTCCATCTCTCGTTCAACGCTTCGCTGAGTTGTGCGAACGTTTGGGCTTCGGCGAACTACTCGCAACACGCGACTCCCGCTGGCCGGCCTATCGCGCCAGCCTGTCTTTAGCCCATCGCGGGCTATGCGCACGTCGGCGACGCTGAGCGGCTCTCGCAAGATGCCGACCCGTCCGGTGGGACGTCCAAGCCACAAGCCAGTGGTCCGGTACAAGAGTTTCCACCATCGCTTCGGGTCGAATGAAACGGCTATGGCCGAGTCTGATCGCCTACAACTTGGGATGCGTGCGGCGGTTGGCGCCGAGGAAGATCCGGAGCTGGTCGCCGACCAGTCGGCAACCGCCGGGGAAGACCCGCGGCTGGTTACCCATGCCCGCTGCTGCGGCTGATGCTCGCCGAAAGCCGCCTTCGGAACGTCAAAAATCGCCTGCTTGTGTTATGCTAACTGAAAACTGGAACGAAAATGCAAATCCCAGGGTTACAACGCTTCCGGTCCCGGCGCCCACAATGCAGATTCCAGTAGAACCAGGCCCGCACCTCATCATGGCGAAAAGAATGTCAAAGGCTTTGCAGACCGCCGCACGTTACGTTTTGCTGGCATTCGGCGTTGTGTTCGCCGCTAGCTTTGGGTTCTTCGCTGTTTCATGTGGGTTGACATGACAGATCAAGTTTGCCTGCGATGAGGTAGATGATGCTGGCAAAGTTGCGGTTGGAGCGGTAGCCTCTGGCCTTTGCCTTGGCGGCCTGGACGAGGCTGTTAATGCCTTCGAGGATA
>CAMDED010000255.1 GCA_945893365.1 Candidatus Sulfopaludibacter sp. SbA3
CTCGATCTTCTTTTTCAGCCCCTCGTTCTCCGCTACCAGTCGATTGTTCTCCCGCCGCAATTCTTCCCCTTGTTCCAGTTGATCGTCCGGCTGTAATGGCTTGGATCCATTCATCCACCCTACGATAAACCAACGCCGCCGATTTGTCCGGCGTAAACTTCCGACCGCCCCAGTATGGCGCTAATCAATTACCCTGAAACCACGAATCTTTCTTGACACAGTAACTGAAACCCCGAATATTCCTACGATGGTAACTGAAACCCCGAATCCGGCCGAACAGCTTCTCCCTGCCAAGCACGGCAAGGGCGATCTTTTCATCTGCGACGTCGCCGATGCGGTGCTAAAAGATCTGATTCCCCAAATGGAGCATCCCTTCTACTCCCTCTCGAAGAAACCTGAAACCGCCATTCGAAAATATGAGCATAACGGCAACTGGCTTCAAATCATACCGAGCGTCAAGGGACTGGCGACGATCTACGACAAGGATATTCTGATCTACTGCATCTCCCAGTTGATGGAAAGGCTAAAGCGAAACGAGCCGGTCGGTCCCCGCATACGAATCACCAGCTACGATCTGCTCATTTTCACCAATCGCGGTACGTCCGGCAAGGACTACGACGCCCTCTGCGAAGCGCTTGACCGACTTGCGGGAACGCGCATTACCACGAACATTTGCACGGGCGAGGAAGAGCAACGGGATAGCTTTGGGTTTATTGACGCCGCTTCAATTCGCCGCAAGCATGGGCTTGATGGCCGACTGCTCTGGCTGGAAATTAAGCTTTCGGACTGGGTGTTCAACGCCATCCGCGGTCAGGAGGTTTTGACACTGCATCCCGATTACTTCCGACTCGGGAAGCCGCTCGAACGGCGAGTTTATGAACTGGCCCGAAAACATTGCGGGCGGCAAACCTCGTGGACGATCTCGATGCAAGTCCTGCTGAAAAAGTCCGGCTCGCAGAGCCCGATCAAGCGCTTCCGGCAGATGGTAAAGCATATCGCCCAGCATGACCACCTTCCGGACTACCGCGTTACGTTCGATGAAGAGACCGATCACGTGACGTTCTACAATCGCGAGTCTTGGTGGGACAACACCCCCCTGCCCTCGGATGGCGAGACCCTTCCCCCCTTACCGACGCAGGCGTACGAAGACGGCCGGGCCGCGGCGCCCGGCTATGACATCCACGCCCTCGAAGCCGAATGGCGGGAATGGTGGGCCAGTTCGGGCAAGCCAAGGCTCGATAATCCGGCCGCGGCATTCGTGGGCTTCTGCCGGAGCCGTCACAAGCGCGCACCGATCCAGCGTAAAACTGACCGGGATTGGCAATAGCCCCCTGCCCGGCGGTGAAACACCAAACCGCGTTAAAAGCCCGTGGATGGGTCTAAGCCGATTTCTGCCAGCACACTGGCTCCGGAACGTGCAGTCCCCTTCCCTCTCATTCCTCCGTGCCGTAGCGTCGATGTTAACCATGCGGCCTCCGTCGGCGCACCTTTCCAGAACGAAGAATTTGGCGTCCGACAGCCGACAGATATCTGTCGGAATTCTAACGGAAGCCAGATGGCTCGCTGATATCCATAGGAATTCCACTGGGGATCGGATAGCCTCACGGCAACCATAGGAATTCCGTCTAATATCGGATGACCGTCAGAAGCTCATCAGATTTCCGCTTGAAATCGGACGGCTATCTGGTATCATCCGGCCCATCTGAAACTCTACGGGTGAGGGCATGCCGACAATCGCATTTGTGTCTCCCAAGGGAGGGGCGGGAAAAACCACCTCGGCCTTGCTGCTATCGACAGCTCTGTCGAAGCTCTACGATGTCACCATCATCGACGCTGATCCCAACCACCCGATTGGGACGTGGGCGAGTGGCGGCAACGCGCCGCCGCGGTTGTCAATTGTGTCCGATGCCAATGAGGACACGATCATCGAGCGTATTGAAGCAGCCGCGTCGGAGACGCCGTTCGTCGTTGTCGATCTCGAAGGAACGGCGTCGAAGCTTGTCATCTACGCGATCTCGCAGGCGGATTTTGTCATTATCCCGACGCAGGGATCTCAGCTTGATGCGAACGAAGCGAGCAGGGCCATTCGCGTCGTACTTCAAAGCGAAAAGATGACGGGCATAGCGAAACCCTATGCCGTGTTGTTGACGCGCACCAGTTCGCTGATCCGCACGCGCGGGTTGGCGCACATTCAAAACGGGCTGATCGGTGCCGGCATTCCGGTACTTGAAACCGAACTGAACGAACGCGATGCATTTAAAGCGGTCTTCTCATTTCAGCAGCCGCTCGACGGCCTGAGCGCCGCGGAAGTTCCCAATCTCGACAAAGCAAAGGCGAACATCGAGTCGCTCGCGCGTGAAGTTCTGGCGAAGCTGACCGCGGAGCAGGGCGGTAGGGAAACAGATGCCGGGGAAGCACCTGCCGTGGCGGGTGTCGCATGAGCGGACGGGTTGATCCCTTTGCGAACATGGCCGAACCGCCGGTGTTCACGCCGAAGCCGAAAAAAGAGAGGCCCGTCGAGGAGGAGGCGATCGCGCTCATCGCCGAGCAAAACAATTTTCCAAGCCGGCAAGCGGCCAGATCTCCGAATGCCCAGCGCCGGAAGCCGCGGATCTACCGTACCGGCCGCAATCAGCAGTTCAACGCCAAAGCCACTGCCGAGACTGTCCAGAAATTCTATAAGATGGCCGATGAGAAGCGCGTCCCATTGGGAGAGTTGCTGAAACAAGGGCTTGAAGCGCTGGATGCGATGGGTGGGCTTTCCAAATTGGCGGAAGACCAAAATATTCCACTACAGGAAATAGTGAAACAGGCGCTCGTTGCGTTGGATGGCGAAGCGGTGTCGCGTCAACAATCAAAACCGTACTGAGTTTCGAAACTTTGCGATCAGTTCTCTTCGCTATCCATTCTTAGGGCACGGCCCATCCATGGTTCCGGACGAATGGCCTTCATCCAGTCAGCGAATGACGGTATGAAGCCCAAATCTTCGCGGACATGTTGTTCGCCTATCCACCTGACCGGGATCACGCGGCCTGTGGAGAGAGAGATGGTCGAGCCAAAGATCGTCTCCGCCATGAAGATGCCTTCCGCATGGTGGCGCAAGGCGCGGTGTCGAAAATCAGCGATGATCTTTTTCGACTCGTCGAACCAGTCATGGATGCGCTGATAGTCTTCGATCCTGCCGCCCCATTTTCTTACGCTGGAGAGCGAGTGATGATATGGATGTGCCACGGTTGCCTCGCTCAATACGTGTGAGTGCTGGTGCGGGTGTCCGTGAAGCGTCCGTTGAACTCAAGTTCGACGGTTCGTTTGGCAACATCGAGACGGAATTCACCAAAGGCCCCATCATTGTTTTCCCAACCGGCATGTGTCTCTTCGAGGAAGTCGTAACAGAGGGTCTCGATGGCCTCTGCGAGACTGGCTTGTATGGCTTTGACCTTAGTGTCGCCCCAGGCAACCTGTTGGATGGTGAGAGTTGTCCCCGGCAACGCGTCTGCCTCGTCTCCGCGGAACGCAGTCACGCTGCTAATTTGTCCGCTGTCGCCCTCGCCGTCGAACTCGACGAGCACCTGAGTGATGTTCGCGGCCGCGAGAGCGTCAAAGACCACTCTCTTGTTGCCTTTGCTGAGTTTCGCCCGAGCTTTGCAATGACGTTCAAAGCTGCTAATAACGGTATCCAGATCGTTCATGACTGTCTCCTTTCGTGGTTTGTCAGTACGCGGAAACAAGGCAGGGCGGACAAGCCGGGCGGTCACCGACAGGGAAACAGGCAACACGGATTCTTGGAGCGGGCAGCCTGTTGACCGGACGGCGCGCCCTGCCATGGTGCAGCGTCAAGACTGACATCTAACGAAGGGGCAGCAGGAAAGAGGAATGGACGATGCTATCAGCGGCGACGTCAATACGGCATCGGCGATAAGGGGAAAGGGATAATGTGGAACGTGTTCGCGCAGACTTCCGCAGATCATCCATGCGTCAAGCTGCGCCGATTCGCGATGCGCGCGAGCGGGGCAGGGGCTTCCGGCTGAGACGCGGCCTGGGCCGCATAGGCCGGGTGAAATCCAAGCTGCATGTCGGCGATCCTCTGCGCATCAGCTGCCGCGCGGAATATCTCACGCTTGTCCCGCTTGAGCGGTTTGATCCAATCGGCGGATGTAGCTTGCGTGCTGAGGGATGTCGGTAGGGATGCCGAGTTCGGACGCAACGAACGCCGACGCCAGTTCGGCGCGTAATTCTTCCATCGCATAGGCGGCCGAACCGAAACGCAAACGCATGTCGCGGTTGAGCCGTGAAGGATGGCCTGTCCAGTGAGCGAGTTCATGCAAGGCCGTTGCAGCGAAGTCCGGAGGTCCGCGAAAGGCATGTTCGGGCGGTAACTGGATGTGGTCGGTCGCGGGCGAGTAGAACGCCTTATCGCCACCGATCCTGACAATGGCTCCGCTGTTCTGCAGAATGATGTCGGCAGCTTCGGGACGTGTCCACGGCGCTTCCTCGAAGGTCGGCGCCTTATAGGCGGGGATGCCGTCAACTTGCGTGGCGTGAAAGACAGCATAGTGTTTCAGAACGCGGATCTTTTCAAGCTCGGCGACGATGCGGTCCGCGAACTCCTGCATCGGATCGCGCTGCGGTTTGTCAGTCATCGTTGTCCTCCGAAGCTGAGCGTTTTGCAGTCCCTTCATGGATCTGTCAAGCCCGCAGTGGCAACGTTTCTCAGCGTGGAGGAAGCGTGATGAACAGGGCGCCTTCGACGCGTTCGCGTGATTGCCGATTTGCGCTGATTGGGTTCCGCTGGCGTCATTTGGTGAACCCCTCTGAGTTGTTGTGGGAGCGTCATGCGATGACCACCCGCGCTTGAGAGTGCCGCTCTTGCTCGACGGCTTTCTGTGCGCATTGCAGAGAGTATTGGATGGCCGGATCGCCGCTGGGCAGTCTCTGGAGCTGTTCGATGCACAGATCAAGAGCGGTAAGCATGGGACGGTTGCGGGTAGCTATGAGACCGTAGATTTCCTGGCTGACATCGATCATTGGAGTTCTCCTTTGCTGTTTGGTTGTCTTCAACATAAGAACCAGGTAACCGGCGGCAAAGCAGTCGGGGTCACCCCGGACTCATGTGCGGGGGAAACGCCCAACACGGATTCTTGGAGCGGGCCGGGCGTTGACCTGACGGCGACGTCGGTTAGGGTCTTATGAGAGTTGAGGACAGACAGTGAAGGAGCGATCATGAATGTCAGGTCGGAAATACTAGGCCGGCGTGAGCTGCTGGAGTTGACACGGTTCACGGCATTGCGGTGCAGGGCTTCCTGCTCGGCCGCCTGGGGTCTCGCGCGGGTTGCCAGTCTCGCCGATCATGTCTAAACAACAGCGGGTGGCTTTGCCACGACGGGCGCGGGACGGGCGTTGCCTTGCGGTCGGCGGGCACCGAGGGAAACCGATTCAGATTCGGATTCGGGAGGTTCGTCGACAATTTGCGTCCCGTGCTTGTCCAGATCGAGACAAGCGTTAAGTTGCGCCTGCTTCGCAAGCAGATCTCTCAGGCGTGCTTCATGCTCGAAGGGGCGTCCCAATTGGGCGCGGTAATCTGACAAGGCCTTCTCCCGCCGTTCGATGTCATGCAGTTCCTCCTCGGCGCGGCGATCAAGATTGCGCAGAAGATGCTCAATGCTCTGAACCGTCCCCAGCGGGTTGTCCAGGTTGAGATTGGCTTTGTACGTCTCCTTGCCGCGTACGAACAGTTCCGGCACGTCGTCTTTGTGTGCGCCGCCACGGCTCAGAATTTCGAAGCCTTTGAAGTGGGCCCGCACCTGAAGCGTCATGTCATCGCGCCAGGACATGACGACGATGTTGAGGGCGTTCCCGGCTTCCTCACGAGCTCCTTTTCCTGAGAATTCACGGTTGCCGACCGTAAGCGTCAGAGGAAACCACCTGTTCCGGGAGTGAATTTGGTGGTGAAGTAGGGGAGTGAATGCAGAACCGGAGTTCGTAACAGGGAGCCAGGGGAGTCGGCAAGAAGGCGAGAGTTGCCTGCGGAGTGCGAACGGCGACGTGCTAC
>CAMDED010000256.1 GCA_945893365.1 Candidatus Sulfopaludibacter sp. SbA3
TGCAAGCAGTCGGGCATGTTCTGGACGGTGCGCGGAGCCAACGCCCTCCTGACACTCCGCTGCTCTCATATCAATGGCCGCTTTGAGGACTACTGGGAGGCTCGGCGCGCTTGATTAACGATCCTTCATCATTTCCATCTCGCGCACCCGAATTGAGTCACCTAGCCGACACCTAGCCGGGTTAGCGGCAATGGTGTCGTCCAGCGCGAGAGCACGCGCGCTTCCGGGACCGCTCGACCACAGCTAGACCCGAAACTCTGCAATCACGTCTTCGTCGAGTTCAATGCCGAGCCCGGGTGCTTGAGGCACAGGCACCCGGCCGCTCTCAAGCGGCAAGTTCCGTACCAGCTTCCGCTTCAGCGGTGACGGGCGCAGGCAGTACTCCACCAGATCGCCGTCCGCGCACGACGCCTGGCGCGCCACCGTGAGTCCTCCGCAGATCGCCACATCGGGCTGGATCGCGTGCAGGCCGCGTTCGATCGGGTCTTCGAATCCCCAGCGAGTCGCTTCTCCCTCCCCCGCGGCGATCGGCGCCGGCGACTGCCCGCACAACTCGGCGTAGCCCTTCAGATCGTCCTGCGATAGCGGTTCTTCCAGCCAGGCGATTCCAAGCGGCGCCATGAGCCGCGGGCGCTCGAGCGCCGACGCGACGGTGAGCGAACAGCCGGCGTCCACCATGACGCCGCGTCCTTCACCGGCGGCGCGTCGAGCCGCTTCCACGTGCGCAATGTCCGTCGAGAGATTCTTTCCGAACGGCCCCCAGCCGAGCCCGTTTAGGGGCGATCTACCGGACCTACAGTCGGCCCTCACGGACCTGCGCCCGGTGAAGGCCGGGGCTGGCGTGGCATCATGAAGGTGGGTCATAGACATCTGCACGAACGCATTCCACTATCGCCGCCGATGCCGCCGCCCATCCGCATCGTCGGTGGCGGACTCGCCGGCTCGGAAGCCGCCTGGCAGGTCGCGCGGGCCGGTCTGCGCGCGGTGCTCCACGAAATGCGGCCCGTCCGCAACACCCCGGCGCATCAAACGGACCGGCTCGCCGAACTGGTGTGCAGCAACTCCCTTAAGACCGATCGCGAGGGGGCCGCGCCCTGGCTGCTAAAGCAGGAACTGAGGAAGCTCGATTCCCTTCTCATGCGAGCCGCGGAAACGGCGCGCGTGCCCGGAGGCAACGCCCTCACCGTCGACCGCACCGTGTTCTCGGAAGAAGTCACGCGCGCTATCGAGTCGCACCCGCTGATCGAGATCCGGCGTGAAGAGGTGTGCGAGATTCCCGACGACGGGATCGCCATCATCGCCACTGGCCCGCTAACAAGCGATGCGCTCGCCGCGTCGATTGCCAGGCTCACGGGCACGGACAGGCTCTTCTTCTTCGACAGCATCAGCCCGATTGTGGACGCTGAAACGGTCGATATGACCGTGGCGTTTCGCGCGTCCCGCTACGGAAAGTCGCTCGACGGCACCGACGATTACGTGAACTGCCCGTTCAATCGCGAACAATATGAAGCCTTCCTGGACGCCTTGCTCGCCGCGCAGAGCGTGGAATCGCACATGCCCGAGAACACGCCGTTCTTCGAAGCGTGCCTGCCCATTGAAGAGCTGGCGCGCCGCGGAAGGGAAACGCTGCGCTTCGGACCCATGAAGCCGGTGGGACTCACCGACCCGCGCACGGGGTGTCGGCCCTACGCCGCCGTGCAGTTGCGCCAGGAGAATCTGCGCGCCGACAGCTACAACCTGGTCGGTTTTCAGAACCATCTGAAGTATGGCGAACAGAGCCGCATTCTGCGCCTGATTCCAGGGCTCGAAAATGCCGAGTTTCTGCGCTTCGGCCAGATTCATCGGAATACCTACATCAACGCCCCGGCCCTGCTGACCCCGCAATTACACCTTCGAGTGCGGCCCGCGGTTTTTTTCGCCGGGCAGATTTCGGGCGTGGAAGGCTACGTCGAGGCCATCGCCACCGGGTTGATGGCCGGCCGAAACGCGGCCGCGCTCGCGAAAGGAGAACCGGCGCGCGCGCTTCCCCGCGAAACCGCGCTTGGGTCGCTCGCGCACTACATCAGCGGGGCGGACCCGTCGAACTACCAGCCGGCGAATATCACCTTCGACCTGCTGCCGCCACTCGATGAGGCTTCGCGCAAGAAGTTTCGCCGGGACAAAAAGGCGCGCCAGGAAGAAGTGTGCCGCATCGCGGCCGCGAAGATGGAAGAATATCGTCATGAGCTCGCTCGCGGAACAGATTGAGCGATTTCTTTCCGAACTCACGCGGAAGAACGTCTCGACGCACACCCTAGCCGCGTACCGTTCGGACCTGCGCCAGTTTCTTGAATACTTCTCCCCGCCCGGTGAGGAGCCGCCGCCGCCCCAGGAGTTCGACGTGCTGAAGGTGCGCGAGTGGCTGTCCGATCTTTACCGGCGGAAGCTGATGGCGGTATCGATGCGGCGGAAGCTCGCGGCGCTGCGCGCGTTCTTCCGGTTTCTCGTGATGGAGAAGGTTGTTCCGGCGAATCCGGCGCGCCTCGTGCATACGCCGAAAGCGCCTAAAACCCTGCCTCGCGTCATGACCGCGGAACAGACGAACTCGCTCATCGACGGCATCCGGGAGGACACGCTCGAAAGGCCGAGCCTCGCGCGCGATCTGGCGATTTTCGAATTTCTCTATGGATGCGGCCTGCGCGTCAGCGAGTTGGCCGGCATGAATCTCGCCGATCTCGACCGCGGCGAACGCTGGATTCGAGTCCGCGGCAAGGGCCGCAAGGAACGGCAGGTTCCGTTCGGATCGAAAGCGGCCGCCGCGCTTGACCGGTACCTTGTGGAGCGAAAAGCCAAGCCGCTTGAGACCGCCGTGTTCACCAATCATCGCGGCGGCAGGTTGACGGACCGCTCCGCGCGGAGCATCGTCAAGTTCTACGGCGCCATGCTTGCCGGCGACCCGTCCCTTCATCCCCACAGCCTCCGGCACGCTTACGCCACGCATCTGCTGAGCGATGGCGCGGATCTCCGCTCCATTCAGGAACTGCTGGGACACGCGCGGCTTTCCACCACCCAAAAGTACACGCAAGTCTCGCTCACCGATCTGATGGCCGTCTACGACCGGGCGCATCCCAAAGCCTGACCGCGCGGTGGCGGTACAATAACAGTAGCTCTCAAATGATCGCGGTCCGGTGGCTGCTCGCCGCACTCGTCTCTGCCGCGGTCCTGCCGGCAGAGGACTCCCGGAAATTCCTGACGCCGTTCTACTCCGGGTCCAGCATCGTCAACTCGGCAACCAATGGGATCGGCTGGTTCTCGCCGAACGCCTTTGCGACGATCTATGGCGCGAACCTGAGCGCTTCCACGCGAGCGATACGCGCGGAAGACATTGCGGGCGGCGCGCTCCCCACCACTCTTGGCGGCGTACGCGTGTTCGTTTCCGGGCTCCCCGCCAGTCTCTACTACGTCTCGCCGGAGCAGGTTAATTTTCTCATCCCAAGCTCCTTTCGGCCCGGCGATGTGGATTTATGGCTCACGCGCGACGGAACCACGGGCCCGAAAGTGCGGGTTACTCTTCAGGAAACTGCGCCGGGATTGTTTCAGATGGACAGCGCCGCCATCGTCGCCACCCACGCCGACGGATCCCTGTTAAGTGCGGAGAAGCCCGCCGATGCGGGCGAGCTTGTGATTCTGTACGCAACGGGCCTCGGCCGGACGACCCCGGAAGCCATCGCGGGCCGCATCGCATACGCCGCCGCGCCACTCCAGCAGATCGCGGGCTTCCGGGTCCTTCTGGGCGGAGAGCCGGTGGAGCCCGCGCGCGTCGCATACGCGGGAATCGCGCCAGGTTTCGCGGGGCTGTATCAGATTAATGTGAGACTTCCAGAACAAACCGCGGCGAATCCGGAGATCCGGATCGCCGTGGGGGATCGGCTCAGTCCTGCCTCGCTCAAGATTCTGCTAAACAAGGGGTCCCCCGCCGTCGCCGCAGGTTCGGTAATTGAAGCGGCGGGTCGATAGTCGAAGCGGCGGCTCAGTAATTGAAAATGAACTCGACCTTGTTGATCAGCAGCCACTGCAAGTCTTCGTACCCTTTCCGGCCGCTCGTCTGAATCAGGTCTTTCGCCATCGCAGCTTCGGCGGCCGTAGGCTTGCGCAGAAGGAACCGCTCGAAGAGCTCGCTAACCGCCGGTTCCTCCGCGGGCGCCGGCTGGCGGTCCAGAAGTTGCGCGAGGAAGCTGCCCGGCGACGCTTTCACCTGCTTCATCACGAACGGACTGTTCATCAGCAGCACGGCCTGCGTGATGTCCCCCTCATTCACTCGCTCGGCGTATTCGCGGTTCGTTTGGCCGAAAGCTTCGAGGAAAAAATTAATGTCCTTCAATCCCGGGTAGTTCCCCTTATAGTCTTCAGGAGACCGTGTCTCGGTGGCGTAACGCGCCTTGACGTCCGTGCCGCGAATCGGCGCCAGCGTGTACAGTCCCGTTGCCTGTACAAGCGAATCGTGCATCTCTTCGGCCGTAAGCCGGCGCACGAACTTGCGAGCGTAGTATTTCGCGTACGGGCCCTTCCACTCGCCGTTGAATCGCGAGGATAGTTGATAGGCGTTCGATTTCACAATGAGCTTGAACAGACGCTGCAAGTCGTGCCTGTTCTCCCGGAAATCCTTAGCCAAGGCTTCCAGCAGCTCCGGGTGCGATGGCTGCAAGGTCCACGGCGCGGGCGGCGGGTTCTTTGGATCGAGCCTCGCCAGGTCGAAGTCGAATGGCGTGTCGACAAGGCCCACACCCATCAGTTCGTTCCAGAACATGTTGACGGTGTGGCGCGCGAATTGCGGAGTGGACGTAATCATTCGCGCGTATTCGGCGCGCAGCGGATTTCCGGGAGCGGGCTTCTCGCCCGTGAGCATGAACACCGGCTCGACCGCGCCTTTGCCGCGGCGGGGAATGCGCACGACGGTGCGGGCCGAGGACTCGTAGCCGGGGCCTCCGTCGTCGATCGAGTATTCGTCCTGCGTCGTCGCGACCTCGACGCGCCGCAGCACGCGCGTCTTGCCGAAAAACGCCGCCATGCTGAACAACTCGGCGCGCTTGCGGGCCGCGAGCCACGCATTCATTTTCTCCAGATGGTGCGCGCCGTCATGGCAGGAAATGCATTGCAGATTGATGCCGAGAAAGTGCTTCGCGGTGTGAATCGCAAGCTCGTCGGAAGTATCTTCATGCACGGTGTCGGCGCAATTGTCGCCGATCACGACCCATCGCGCCACGTAGCTCGCCGGTCCCACATACCAGTTGCTCGCGGCGTTCGCCGTGATGAGCTCCCGAACCATTTCGTCGTAGGGCCGGTTCAGGTGAATATTGTCGTAAAGATAACGGTAGAAGAGATTTTTGCCGTCGTTCCCGATACGGTTCGCCGCGGCCATGGCGAAGTCGCCGAACCAGTAAGTCCACTTGGCTTTGTAGGCCGTGGAGCCGACGATGGAGTCGATCAGCTTATCGCGCTTGTCGGGATCGGCTGACGCGAGGAACGCCCGAAGCTTCTCCGGTTCCGCGATGCGGCCGGTGAGATCGAGATGGATGCGCCGGAAGAATTCCTGGTCGCTCGCAAGCGGCGCGTGCGGAATGCCGTCGCGCTCGATCTTGCCGAAGATGTGCTCGTCGATGAAGTTCTTGCGGGTGATGGGCGCAACGGGAGCCGCGGGACTCGTTCCGGCGACCCTTTCAGTAAGCTGCGACGCTTTTTCCCTCCGGCTGGCTTCTTTGACTGGCGGGTGGTCCTTTGGCAGCGGGCGATCGGCCGCAAGACAGCGGCCCGCGCAGAACCCGACCAAAAGAGCAATTGCAAATTTCATGAGGAATCATTCCTTGGCGTCTATTCTATCCGGTTCCACCCACCCTCGGCGGGCTTAGTCTTGTCCAATACAAGATGAGCCTGAAGGAAAGGCTGTTTCCAATACAAGATGAGCCTGAAGGGGGAAGTTGAAGCATGCTGGGGTGTGATCATCAGGATGCGGAATGCGAAGAAGTTGAGCCAGGAGGAAATCCAGGCGTTTT
>CAMDED010000257.1 GCA_945893365.1 Candidatus Sulfopaludibacter sp. SbA3
GATCGTCTTTCGTCGCCTGTTGGGGAGGGCCTACGGCCCGCGAAACTTCATGAAAAACCAAAGGCGGCAAATGCAGGCTTGGCCCGAGCTTCGCTTTTTTGGGCTCTCGTATTTTCATGGGGTTAGGTTGGTTTTTCGACCCTGCCTTCTGCCGCGAAAATAGCAGGCCACAAACGACGATGGCCTGCCTCGCCGTTATCACAGTTCCATCTGCAAATTTGCACCGGTCATTTCGTGACGAGTCCTAGGTTATTTGGATTATCCAGGCCGGAAAAAGATGCGGAGTTTATGTCTGCGGCGGCTCCGGCGGCGCGTCACGGCCTCGGGGCGGCACGGCGGCCTCACTCGCTAACGTCGAGGGCGAACTGTCGCGGCGGTAGATCTCGATCACGGGAGCGCCCTTCACCGCGATCATAGCCTCAAGCGTGTAGCGCGGTCCGCGCAGTCCCGCCCGAAGGATCGCGGTCTGCACGGGATCGCCCGCCACAGCGACGGCCCACCGCTCCCACAAGAACAATTCGGGCCGCGCCACCGCCGCCGGCCAGAGCGGCCAGTTATCCCACGTAAGCGTCCGTTCGAGCGGAATTCCAAGCTCGCGATAAATGCCGGTGAGGTCTCCGAAGGTTGTGAAGATACCCTCTCCCGCACGGTAGCGCGGACGCAGATACTCCACGGCTTTCGCCGTCCACTCCCGGCGAGCGTTGGAGTTCACTTGAGACTCCTTCCACGTGATCCATGCTTCAGGCGTGGGTTGAAGGAGCCAGGGCGCGGTCGAGATCGCGATCAGAGCCAGGGCGGCGCGCGATCTCCAGCGCGGTGACGCGGCAGTCACCAGCGCGCCCGCCCCCAATGCCAGCAGGGGGAGGGCGGCCAACCCGTAGCGAGTGTTGTAGTAGCTGTGCGGCGCGAGCGTGGGGACGAAAATCGGCGAACCGCCCGACGAATGCATGCTCCACAGGTAAAAGACCGGGGGCAGGGTCAGGAGCGCGGCGGCGAAATTGCGGCGCCACAACAGAAGAAGAATACCCATCGCTCCCAACCACGCAACCGGGGCGCCGGCGCATGCCTGGGCGGCGGTACGAAAGTAAAGCCAGGCCAAACGCCAATCGTGAAGCCCGGGATACGGAGCGCCGCCCTGAATCGCACGCGGAGCGCTCGGGCCGTCGTAGAAAGCCAAAGGACTGCCGCAACACCACCAGTTATGCGCCAGCCAGTACAACGGGCCGATCGAGGCAAGGACTCCGAACACAAACGCGGATCGAATCCGGCCGCCCTTCGCGGTTGCGAGAAACCATACGGCGACGAACGGAATCGCGAACCACCCCTCGTAGCGCGTGAGCGTTCCGGCCATCGCGGCGAGGCCCGCGCCCACGGGGGAGCCGCGCACCGAAAAGTACAGCAGCGCCGTGAAGGCCGCGAAGAATACCGGTTCCGTCATAGCCGTCGATTGCAAATACAACACGTTTGGATTCGACGCGAACAGGGCCGCCACTGCCGCCGCCGCCCAGCCGTCGCCAAGGATTCGGCGCGCGGCCGCAAACAGAAAAGTGCCAGCCAGGACGTAGCAGACAGCCGAGGGAATCGACCCCGCGAGGCCCGTGCGCCACAGATCGTCGAAGCGCACGAGCGGGAGCATCAAGGCGTGCGGCAAGGGCAGCCACACGGTTCCGAGTTGATCGTAGCCCGGCGTGCGGGAATCGAGCACGCGGCGCGCGATGTTCAGGTGCGCATTCGCATCGCCGTAGTAGAGCAGCCATCCCTGGCGCTCGCAAAACCACAAGGCGCAACCGCTCAGGACCGCCAGGAGCGAGGCCGCGCCGGCGACCGCCCACGCGCTAGAACTCCGTGAAGCCTTTGAATTCCTGGAACCTCGAATCAATCTCGCCTCGCGTCAGTGTGCGGAAACGCTCCACGCCGAAGTTTTCACAGCAAAAGCTTCCCATCACCGACCCGTAGATGACCGCGCGCCGCAGCGCGTTGTGGTCGATGCTGCCCGAGGCGGCGTCGATTCCCTGTTGCGCGAGGTATCCGATGAATCCTCCGGCGAAGCAGTCCCCGGCGCCGGTCGGGTCGAACACCTGGTCGAGGAGAAATCCCGGCACGGCGAAAAACCGGTCTTTCTGAAACAACAGCGCCCCATGCTCGCCGCGCTTCACGACGAGCGTGTGCGGCCCCATTGCAACGATCTTCCGGGCGGCGAGGCGCAGGTTGGATTCACCTGAGAGCAGCCGCGCTTCGCTATCGTTGATGAGGAGGAAGTCCCACTCTTTCAGGGTTTCGAGAAGCTCGGCGCGAAAGTCGTTGATCCAGTAATTCATCGTATCGCCGCCCACCAGACGGGCGCTTTTCATTTGCGCCCGCACGCTGCGCTGCAGGGCCGGCTGGATGTTGCCGAGCAGTAAATACGGATGATCGCGGTATGATTCCGGCACCTTCGGATTGAAGTCCGCGAACACGTTCAGGTCGGTCCGCAGCGTCGTGCGGTCGTTCATGTCGGCCGAATAGACGCCCTCCCAGAAGAATGTCTTTCCGGGCGCGCGCTCCAGACCGTCGAGGTTGATGTTTCTTCCCGCGAGGAGGTCGACATCCTCCTGATCGAAATCGTCTCCGACGATTGCGACGATGCTTGTGGGCGTAAAATAACTCGCGGCAAGAGCGATATAGGTGCAAGCGCCGCCCAGCATGCGCTCCACTTTCCCGTGCGGCGTCTCGACGCCGTCATAGGCAACGGAACCGGCTATGACCAAGGACATCAAACCATTATACTTTGTGCGCATTCCTTAACAACGCGGAGCATTTAAGGCGGGACGCGCCGTGTAATACCGTTCGAATCATGCCGCCTTTCCAATCGGCTCGGCACGGCGGCAAGCTCGCCCCTCGCGCTTGCGGCGTACGCGCCGGTCCTTGCGGCGTGTATTCGACGACAGCCTCCACCGCCGTACCCACGCTGAATGTGTTGTCGGGACTAGGGGAGTTTTTACCGCGCCCGGTTCCCGAACCTGCGCGCCGCCGGCAAGTTTGCTAAACGCATTGCCCCGAACGCACTCCGGCCACATCCGCGCTCGCATCGAGCGGACCCGGCTGAAACACGACGGGTTCGAGGCCGATGTCCCTTGCGCGAGGCCTTCGCTCCGCCCCGGGAATCGTCATGGCCGCCGCGGGAAAGGCCAACGGCTCGCGCCTCGTCATGGCATGATCACCCAGTCCGCCAGTTCCTCCATCCGGTCCACCAGCAGGTCGGGCGGATACCGCTCGAACGTCTCCGGCTGAAAGCCGTACTTCACTCCGCAGGAGGGCACTCCCGCATTTCTCGCCGTCAGCACGTCCACCGAACTGTCGCCCACCATCACGGTCCGCTTCCGCTCCACGCCGTATTCGGCGCGGAGCGTGTCGATGCCGATCGGATCCGGCTTCTTTCTCACGAAACTGTTTCCTCCGTACACGAATGGAAAATGCCCGCCGAGTCCCAGCGCGTCCACAATGGCCTGGCTGATGCGCACCGGCTTGTTCGTCAGCACCGCCATCGTCGCGCGCGCCTCGTGCAGCCTGTCGAGAGCTTCCCGAACGCCCGGATAGAGCACGGTGTAGTCGAGCATGTGATCCCGGTAGTAGGCGAGAAAGAACTCCAGAGCCCGCTCCAGGTCCGCTTCCGTTACTCCCTCGCCCATCGCCTTTTGGATCAGCACCGGCGCTCCGTTCCCCACATATGAATACACGTCCTCGTGTTCAATGGGCGGAAGCCCCAGGAACGCGCGCGTGTTGTTCACCGCATGCGCCAGATCGAGGCGCGAATCGATCAGCGTGCCGTCCAGGTCGAAGATCAGTAAATCGAATCGCGTCAACGTTGCTTTGCCCGGGCTCGCGGCGCGCGCCCCGCCGTCTGAGGAGGCTTCCGTGGAACTACCACCGCGTACTCTTCGAGCTTCGCCTGTAGCGTGTTGCGGTGTATCCCCAGTATCTTGCTCGCCTCGCTCCGGTTGCCTCCCGCCGTTTTTATGGCGTGCGCGATCATGGATTTCTCCAGAATCTGGACCGCATCCGCCAGGAAGAAGTCGCACGCAGACATGTGCTCCACCAGGTCTTCCAGCAGTCTTCTAATATCGGGTTTCACCGGCTAACCTCACAATTCGCTGCTGGGCAGAGCCTTCGCCCCGCTCTTGACCGCACTGCGCCACACCTCTTGAAGCTGCTCATAAGTACGATGAAACCCTTCCTTCAATTCATAGGGAGCCAGGCGGCTTATCGCGTCCGCCACATCCATCAGATAGGGCGCGATTCTAGACTCCGCAACCGCCGCCGGCGGCTTGCCGATTTCGCGCCCCGGCATGAACGCCGAGATGATCATGACCAGGATGACGGCGATCGCCGTTCCTTTCAACAACCCGAAAACTCCGCCCAGCAGCCGGTCCGCCGGAGTGAGCCCGCTCCACTTCAGAAGTTTCGCCAACAAAGTTCCGGCAACCGCGCCAAGTATGATGATGCCGAAAAAGACCAAGAGGAAGCCGCAGAAATTCGCCACGCCTTTCGAACTGACATAGGGAATCAGAAACGCTCCCGCGCTGCCATAAAACCACAGCGCGCAGACCAACCCGGCCACGGTAGCCGCCAGGCTGATCACTTCGCGCGAAAATCCCTTCTGAATACTCGAAACAAAAGCGACGAGCATGATCAAGACCAGAAAATAGTCGAGCCAGTTCATAGCAGCCTGCCTGTGAGCGCCTCGAACGCCTCGCGGTATTTGGCGCTTGTGCGCGCCGCCACATCCTCCGGCAACGGTGGGGCGGGAGGGGCCTTCGTCCAGTGGATGGACTCCAGATAGTCGCGCACGTACTGCTTATCGTAGGACGCTTGCGGACCGCCCGGAGAGTACGATGCTCCCGGCCAGAACCTGGAGGAATCCGGCGTCAGCGCTTCATCGCCGAGAACCAGGGTCTCTCCAACGAAACCGAACTCGAACTTCGTGTCGGCGACGATCACCCCGCGCGATTCCGCATGGGAGGCCGCGCGCTTGTAGATCTCGAGCGTGAGGTCCCGCAGCCGGTGCGCCAGTTGCGGTCCGACCGTCCGCGACATCGCTTCAAGGGAAATATTCTCGTCGTGTCCGGATTGCGCCTTGGTCGCCGGCGTGAAGATCGGCTCCGGAAGGCGGTCGCTTTCGCGCAAGCCCCGGGGCAGGGAAATGCCGCACACGGTCCCCTGCGCGCAATACTCTTTCCAGCCCGATCCCGCAAGATACCCCCGCGCCACGCACTCCACTTCCACCATATTCGCCCGCTTCACCAGCATCGAACGTCCTTCGATTTGCGGCGCGAGCGCGCGCAGGGGCTTGGGATACAGCTCCACGTCCGCGGTCAGAAAATGCGTGGGCACGATGTCGCCCAACAGATCGAACCAGAAGACCGAAAGCTGCGTCAGCACGCGGCCCTTGCCGCGGATGCCCGTGGGCAGAATGCAGTCGAAGGCGGAGATGCGGTCCGTGGCGACAATCAGCAGCGTGTCCCGGTCCACTGCATACACGTCCCGCACCTTTCCGCGCGCATGCAATTCGAGACCGGGAAGGTTGCTCTCAATCAGAATATCGTTTGAGGCGGGATTCAAGGTTTGATCCATGTTTCACCGGAGGGGAAACCCAGATGATACCGCAGCGGGAGACCGTCTCGCTCTACGGCTCGGCGCTCCGCCGACCGGATGGAGCCACACCAAGGACGAGTTCGTGCCTACACCCAAACACGGATCGTGGCTGAACAACATCGAGACCGTTACAGGCTCAACGTCCCGGCATCCCTCGCCTCCCCTTCAGGCCTATCCTGTGTTGGAAACCCGCCTTCCTTCAGGCCCATCCCGCATTGGATAAGACTCGCCGTGTTGTTGCAACCATAATGTGTCACCCTAACTGCAACGAAAACTTGTCACCCCCCGAGAACTCTGGGAATGACGGAGCGTTGGAAACCGTGGAAAACCAAAAGCCGGTTTCCCACCGTTCCCACCGCTCCTTGGAAATCTCGCAGGC
>CAMDED010000258.1 GCA_945893365.1 Candidatus Sulfopaludibacter sp. SbA3
TGCCCCTGTCTACGCTTCGGACCGCACCTTACGATGCGCTCCGCAAGACTCGGGGTCAGGATGGATTCGCTCCTCCTTTCCTGCCGGACTCTTTCATTCCTTATTGCATGCCGGTTTATCCCGGCGCTCCGCCTGCCCCACCGGCTGCCGATTGCCCGGATCATGCGGTGCGAAGGTCGTGTCCGGACATCTCCCTCGGCTGCTTCACGCCGAGAACGCCGAGGATGGTCGGTGCAATGTCTTCGAGCGCGCCGCCCGCGCGAAGCTTGCAGCCGGAATCGTCCACCAGAATGAACGGGACCGGATTGGTGGTGTGATAGGTGTGGGGCTGGCGCGTGACCGGGTCGATCATCAATTCCGCGTTCCCGTGATCGGCGCTGACGATCCACGCTCCGCCTTTCCGGCGAACGGCGTCGTAGATGCGCGCAAGGCAGCCATCCACGGCTTCCACGGCGCGCGTGGTGGGGTCCATCTTACCCGAGTGGCCCACCATGTCGGCGTTCGCGAAGTTCATGATGATTGCGTCGAAATTGCCGCTGCCGACGGCTCTGACGACAACCTCCGTAATCCCTTCGGCGGACATTTCCGGCTTCAGATCGTAGGTCGCGACTTTCGGCGAAGCCACCATTTCGCGTTCCTCGCCGTCGTACGGTTTCTCATTTCCGCCGTTGAAGAAATACGTCACATGAGCGTATTTTTCGGTTTCCGCCACGCGCAGATTACGCCATTTCTCGCCCGCAAAGACGTTAGCCAGAATGTTGTTGGGATGCTCGCGGACAAGGACAAACGGCACGCCGAACGACTTGTCGTACTCGGTCATCGTAACGTAGTGCAGGCGGCGCGGCGGGTTGGCGATGCCGGTTTCCGGGCGTCCCAGAAGCGCCATCGTGGTCTCGCGCCCGCGGTCGGCGCGGTAATTGAAGAAAATGACCGCGTCGTCATCGCGAATCAGACCCACGGGCTCGCCGCGTCCGTCTACGATGGTGACGGGCTCTACAAATTCGTCGGTCACTCCCTTCGCGTAGGACTGACGCACGGCTGCGGCCGGATCCGAGGCCTTGAGATCGCCGCCGCGCACCATCGCGGCAAACGACCTTTCAACGCGCTCCCAGCGCTTGTCCCGGTCCATCGCGTAATAACGTCCCGACACGGACGCGATCTTTCCACGGCCGATGGCGCGGATCTGCCTTTCAATTTCCAGAATATAACCCGCGCCGCTCTCGGGCGGCGTGTCGCGGCCGTCGGTGAAACAGTGCACGAAGACTTGCTCGACGCCTTCGAGCTTCGCCATTTTCAACAGTGCGTAGAGATGCGTGAGCAGGGAATGGACGCCGCCCGAACTACAGAGACCCAGAAGATGCAGACGCCGCCCGGACCGCGCGTGCTTCATCGCGTTCAGAAGGACGGGATGGCGGAAGAATTCGCCGTTTTCGATCATGAGATCGATGCGCATCACGTCCATGAGCAGGACGCGGCCGGAGCCGATATTGAGGTGGCCGACTTCGCTATTGCCCATCTGCCCTACGGGCAGGCCGACGAACGGACCCGAGGTCTGAATCAGGGTATTCGGGTAATCGCGCAGCAGCTTGTCATACGCGGGTTTGCGCGCGGCGGCGATCGCATTGCCCTCGACAGCGGGCGAAAATCCCCAGCCGTCGAGAATCGTAAGGAGGAGCGGCTTCGGTCTTGGCATCGCCGGTTTGACCGCCTACCGCTTGAACGCCTTCCGGCCCGCGAACTTCGCCGCCGAGCCAAGCTCCTCTTCAATCCGCATCAGCTGATTGTATTTGGCGATGCGGTCCGTGCGGCTTGCCGAGCCCGTCTTGATCTGGCCCGCGCCCGTGGCGACGGTGAGGTCCGCGATGAACGTATCTTCGGTCTCGCCGGAACGATGCGACACCACCGAGGTATAACCCGCGCCCGACGCCATGACCATGGTTTCGAGTGTTTCGGTGAGGCTTCCAATCTGGTTCACCTTGACAAGGATCGAGTTGGCGATCCCGCGTTCGATGCCCGTATGCAGGCGCGCGGAATTGGTGACGAATAGATCGTCGCCCACCAGCTGAACCTTCGAGCCCAGCGCATCGGTGAGCAGCTTCCAGCCGTCCCAATCGTCCTCCGCCATGCCGTCTTCAATCGAGATGATGGGGTATTGGCGGACCCAGTTCGACCAGAACTCCACCATTTGTTCGGACGACCGGACGCTCTTGTCGGATTTCTTGAACACGTAGCTGCCGTTCTCGAAGAACTCGGTCGATGCCGGGTCGAGCGCGATCGAGATCTGCTCGCCGGGTTTGTAACCGGCCTTCTGAATGGCTTCAAGGACGACTTCGAGAGCTTCGTCGTTCGAGCGTAGGCTCGGGGCGTAGCCGCCTTCGTCGCCGACAGAGGTGGAATACCCGCGACCTTTCAGCACCTTCTTCAGAGTGTGAAAAACCTCCGCGCCCATGCGCAACGCGTCCGAGAATGTGGTTGCGCCATGCGGAACGGCCATGAATTCCTGGACGTCGACGGAGCTATCGGCGTGCGCGCCGCCGTTAATGATGTTCATCATCGGGACCGGCAGAATACAGGCGTTGACTCCGCCCAGATAGCGGTAAAGCGGCGTTTTCTGACTCGCGGCCGCGGCCCGCGCGGTGGCCATGGAAACGGCCAGGATCGCGTTGGCGCCGAGACGTCCCTTGTTGGGAGTTCCATCGACTTCCATCATGCGGCGGTCGATCGCGGATTGCCGCGATGCATCGAGGCCAAGCAGGGCCGGCGCCAGGTTGAAATTGATGTGCGCAGCCGCCTTGAGCGTGCCTTTCCCGAGGTAGCGGCTTTTGTCTCCGTCGCGCAGCTCGACGGCTTCATGCGCGCCCGTGGATGCGCCGGAAGGCACCGCGGCGCGTCCCATGCTTCCATCGGCCAAGTGAACGTCGGCCTCAACGGTGGGGTTTCCCCTCGAATCCAAAATCTCTCTTCCAACTACTTTTACGATATCCAGGACCACAAATTGCTCCTCGTTAGTTTTGTGTTGCGACGACCACGATTCCCGAATCGGTGACGTGATACCCGTTGGCGCGGTCGGCTTCGAGGTCGAAGCCGATGATGCTTGATTCCGGCACCTTCACTCCCGCGCCGACGATGGCCCTCCGGATGCGGCTATAACGTCCGATTTCCGCTCTTGGCAGGATGATCGAAAACTCCACTTCGCAAAAGCTATTCACGCGGACGCCCGGCGAGAGCACGCTGCGAACGACGCGGCCTCCGGAAACGATACAGCCGGACGATACGATGGAGTCGATGGCGACACCCATGCGGCGGCCCTCCTGCGCGAAGACGAACTTTGCCGGAGGCTGCTGCTCCAAATACGTGCGGATGGGCCAGGCGCGATCGTACAGGTTGAACTCGGGGTCGACGGACACCAGATCCATGTTCGCATCGTAATAGGCGTCGATTGTACCGACGTCGCGCCAGTAACGGGCGGCTTTCCCGTTAATATCGCAAAAATCGTAGGCGATGACTCGCGTGCTCGCCAGACTGTTCGGGATGATGTCTTTGCCGAAATCGTGCGAAGTCTCGGGATTGGCGGCGCTTTCGGAGAGCAGCCGCAGAAGAACCGCGGTGTTGAAAACGTAGATGCCCATTGAGGCGCTAATGGCGTTGGGACTGAACGGCGAGCGCACGGGATGGCCGTGCCGCGGCTTTTCCTCGAAGCCCGTGATGCGATAATCCCCGTCGATTTCCGCGACGCCGAAGTGCTGCGCCTGGCAGGGAGGCACGGCGAGCGTGGCCACGGTGATGTCGGCGCGCTGCTCCCGGTGCCAGTGGATCATCTCAAGATAATCCATCTTGTAGATGTGGTCGCCCGAGAGAATGAGCGTCAATTCGGGATCCTCGGCGGTGATGCTCTGGGCGTTTTGGAAGACGGCGTCGGCGGTGCCGAGGTACCAATCCTCGCCGATGCGCTTCATGGGGGGGAGTACTTCGATGTACTCGCCGAGTTCCGGCGACAGGATGTTCCAACCGCCGCGAATATGGCGGATGAGATCGAGCGATTTGTACTGGGTAAGGGTGAGAATGCGCCGGATTCCGGAGTTAATGCAATTGGAAAGCGTGAAGTCGATAATGCGATAGGCGCCGCCGAATGCAACGGCGGGCTTCGCCATGTCGCGGGTGAGCGGATAGAGCCTCTCGCCCGCGCCGCCGGCCAGAAGTATCGCCAGGACGTTATTCATTGGCGAAGAAGAGGTTTCAGGGGGACGGCGCCGCCCCGAACTTCGTCGCGCGGGACGGATACCGAGCGGCTCCGCCTGCAACTAGTGTAGACTTGAACTGGTAAGCTCAAGAGTCCATAGTAACATCTTTGCCGTAGACGGGCTTTGGGTGATCGAAACGATGCACATAATCGAACTACGAACCGTTGGGGGGTGTATTTTCATTGGCTGAAGTTAGACTTCAGGAAGGCGAGACGCTCGAAAACGCGTTACGCCGTTTTAAGCGGAAGGTCCAGACGGAGGACATCATTAAGGAGGTCAAGAAGCACTCCTTTTACCTCAAGCCGGGCGAGCGCAAGCGGGTGAAGCAAGCGCTGGCTCGAAAGCGGAATCGCAAGAAAAGCCGTCGCGATCCCGAATAATTCCTCAAAATAACCCTTGCAACCTGTCTCAATTCGACATAAGATAAGCGGGACAAAGGATACTGGCGGGCGGAATTTCCGCCCGCCGGACTAAGACCAGGGAGCCAGCAATGTCGGAATTTCGGGACCGGGTACTCAATTGTGCCGACTGCAATGCGGAATTCGTATTCACAGCCGGCGAGCAGCAGTTTTATTACGATAAGGGTTTCAAGAACGAGCCTAAGCGCTGCAAGAACTGCAAGGCCAAGCGCCAGGAAAACCATTCGGGGGGTGGAAACTCCCGCGTGGAGACCACGGCCCTATGCTCGCAGTGCGGGCGCGAAACCACGGTGCCGTTCAGGCCGACGCAAGGCCGTCCGGTATTCTGCCGGGAATGCTTTCAAGGCAGGAAAGTAGCCGTGGGAGCGAGCGCCGGAGGCTAGAGCGGCATCGCAGTCCCACGAAACAAAAAAAGTTGTCTGCGGGCCGGGATAGCGTGGACTCCGCGCTGATCGCGTTGGACTGCGTCATTGCGCGGGTGCGAGTAGGACAGGGCTCCCGGCCCAATGTCACTTTGTTTAGTCAATCGGGGCGGCTAAGGCGTTGGTGATCGAAGCGGTTGCGGATATTCCGGTTGAAGGAAACGCCTTTGGAATCGGACGCCAGTAGTGGCTGAATACAGACGGCGGGAACACCGAAGAACCGAAAAACTGTGCCATCGCGGAATTCCACTTCGAGCGGAGATTGCTCGGAGAAATATGCGGCCGAGGCGAGGTTGTGGATTCGATGGCCAACCGTTCCATTGCTGCGCAACCGTACGAAACCACCATTCTAGCTAAAGCATTCCAGATGGTTTATGTTCGGTTTATGACTCCCCCGCCGTTGCGGAGCAAAGCAGCCGTTGAAGTGGAAACGGCGGGCAAGAAGTCGAAACGAAAGCTCCCGAGCAGTTGAGTTTGGATCTGCCGGAACCGACTTATCAGGGAGTACTCTATGAGTACGTGGCGCTCGATGAGTACGTGGCGCTCGCGACCTCGCTGAGGGGCGAGGCGCGGACGGTTGCGCAACACTATCGGGACCGTGGCGACGTGGAAAACAACTTCGACGAATTGAAAAACCAGTGGGGATCGGTGGGCTTCATGACACAAGAGCCTCTTGCAAAATCAATTGAAACAATAACTATTATTTATGTTTTAAAGAGGGGAGTTCGGGCTTAAAACAGGATTTCGAAGCCAATTCCAAACCAGAAGGATTCCCCTCCTTATGAAGCTTACTTTCTTCGAGCACTTGAATCA
>CAMDED010000259.1 GCA_945893365.1 Candidatus Sulfopaludibacter sp. SbA3
ACCGGATAGGAAAGGAAAACGCGTTTTCTGAAAAAGCGGAGATTGGACCTCATAGCTGGCTTTCGGACCCGTGCTCCCATTGGGAACCACTCCTCGATGTGGCCAGTCCCTTAAAGTCGTTCGATCTCCCCGCACCTCGTTGGGCAGCCCTCGGGTTGCCCAACGGCCGGCGGCAACTCCGAAAAATCAATCCCGTTCGCGTGGGTGAAGTGTGCCCGCGCGAAGCCCGGTTTGCTAAGCTCATACTTGATCGATATCGCCGGGGTTTCCAAACAATTTCAAGGTAAACGCACGGTTACGGCGCTCGATTCGGTTACGCTTCGCATCGAGCGCGGCGACATGGTTTCCATCGTCGGACCTTCCGGTTCCGGCAAGTCCACTCTGTTGAATCTGATCGGCGGCTTGGACCGCCCGAGCTCCGGTGAGATACGCATCGACGGGCAGGCGATCGCCGCTCTCTCCGACGACGATTTGACGCGGCTGCGGCGCGACAAGATCGGCTTCATTTTTCAATTCTTCAATCTCCTTCCGAGTCTGAACTGCATCGAGAACGTCTCGCTTCCCCTGCACCTGAAAGGCTGGCCGCGCAAGAAAGTGCGGGAGCGCGCGCGGCAGCTGCTCGAGATGGTGCAGCTCGGCCACCGCGTGGATCACTTGCCGGACGAGCTTTCGGGCGGCGAACGGCAGCGTGTCGCCATCGCGCGCGCGCTTGTCTTCGACGCTCCGATCCTCCTCGCCGACGAGCCGACGGGGAATCTCGATTCCGCAACCGGCGCCGAGATTCTAGGGCTTATCCACGACCTCCATCGCAATCTGGGAGCGACCATCGTCATCGTCACGCACGACGCCGATGTGGCGCGCAGTTGCATCCGAACCATCGCGCTGCGCGATGCGAAGGTCGTTAGCGACGAGCGCCGCCTATGATTCTGCTTCGGCTCATCTCCTGGCCGTACGCCCGCAAACACCTTCTCCGATCGATTCTCACGACGGCCGGCATTGTACTCGGCGTCGCCTTGTTCGTCGGAATGCACACGGCGAATCGCTCGGTGCTCGGCGCATTCAATCGCACGGTGGACCGCATCGCGGGGTCGACCGAGCTTCAGGTTTCGGCGGGTGAATCCGGGTTCGACGAGGAAATTCTCGAGCGGGTGCAGGCCCAGCCGGAAGTCCGTATCGCCGTGCCCGTGATCGAGGCGCCCGTCGAAACCGGCCTCAAAGGCCAGGGAAACCTGTTGATTCTCGCCGTCGACATGACCGGCGACCGCGGCCTTCGCAACTACGATTTCGAGGGAGACGACGTGATCGACGACCCGCTCGTTTTTCTCGCTCAGCCCGATTCGCTGATCGTCAGCCGGGAGTTCGCGGACCGCAACGGACTGCGTCTCCAATCGAAACTCTCCATGTCCACGATGAACGGCCCGCGCCGGTTCACGATTCGCGGATTGATGAAAACCGGCGGTCTGGCTTCGGCCTTCGGCGGCAACCTCGCCATCATGGACATCTACGCGGCGCAGCAGGTGTTCGGCCGCGGGCGTAAGTTCGACCGCATCGACCTTGCCGTAAAGGAGGGCGTGACGGTCGAACAGTGCCGCGCCGCTCTCGAAAAGCTGCTCGGGCCGGGTTTCGAAGTCGGTCCCCCCGGCTCCCGCGGCTCGCAGTTCGAGTCGATCGTGAAGGTGTTCTCGATCAGCTCCGCCATGTCGAGCGCGTTCGCCCTCTTCATCGGACTCTTCATCATCTATAACTCCTTCTCGATCGCCGTCACGGAGCGCCGCAAAGAGATCGGCATTCTGCGGGCGCTCGGCGCCACTCGCGGCCGGATCCGGAATCTGTTTCTGAGCGAAGGCGCCGCGGCGGGAATATTCGGATCGCTCGCCGGCCTGGCGGCGGGAGTCCTCATCGCGAAGGGCCTTTCGCGTTACGTGAGCGGCCTGCTTGTGGACATCTATAGCGTAGGCGAGCGTTCGGACGAGATCACCATCGATCCGGGCCTGCTCGCCTGGGCCTTCGCGATCGGCGTCGCGACATCCGTGCTGGCGTCGTTCCTGCCTGCGCGAAGCGCGGCGCGCGTCGACCCCGTGCAGGCTCTTCAAAAAGGAAGATTGCAGGTGCTCTCCGCGGGCGAGAATCGCATAAGACGCTGGCTGGCAGTCACGCTGGTCGCGATTTGCGCCGCGTGCCTTACGCTTGGCGGTTCGCGCCCCGTGTTCTACGTGGGATTCTTCAGCGTGATCGTGGCGTCGCTGCTCTTCACGCCGTCGCTGTCTCTTTGGATGGCGCGCGCTCTGCGGCCCGCACTCCAGTGGATGAGGCCGATCGAAGGCGCGCTTGCCGCCGACAGTCTGATTCAAGCGCCGCGGCGCACTTCGGCCACGGTGACCGCGCTCATGATGTCGCTCGCCATGGTCATCGCCTTCAACGGTCTGGCTGTCGCGAGTTACGATTCCATTGTCGAGTGGCTGGACAGCACCTTCAACCCGGATTTATTCGTCAATACGAATCGGACGCTGGGCGCGCGGAGTTTTCATTTTCCCGCCGTGATTGGAGAGCAGCTTTCCGCCATCGACGGCATCCAGACGGTACAGGGCGTGCGCACTCTCCGCGTCACGTTCCGCGGCACGCCGATCCTCCTCGTGTCGGCGGATCTGCGCGGCATCGCCCGGCACACGGTGAATCCGAGGGCCGTGGCTGGAGACTATCGCGAAATGCACCGCCTTGCCGGCGAGGGGAAAGGCGCAGTCGTGGCTGAGAATCTGGCGATGCTGCACAAACTCGGTCTGGGCAGCGAGGTGGAAATCGCGTCGCCCGGCGGCGTGCTGCGGCTTCCCGTGGTTGGCGTCCTGCGGGACTTTTCCGATCAACTGGGCACGATCTTTATAGATACCTCCGTCTACTTGAAGTATTGGAACGACGACACAGTGGACATCTTCCGCGTCTATCTTAAGAAGAGCGCCTCCGCCGAAATCGTGAAGGGGCGCATCCAGGAACGTTTCGCCGGCGAGCGGCGTCTCTTCGTGCTCATGAACACCGAGATCAAAGATTACGTCATCCGCCTGACGGACCAGTGGTTCGCGATGACGCACGTTCAGACGGCGGTCGCCGTGCTGGTCGCGATTCTCGGCATCGTCAATACGCTGACGGTTTCGATCGGCGACCGGAGGCGCGAGATCGGCGTGCTTCGCGCGGTCGGCGCGCTCAATGCGCAGGTGCGCCACACGATTTGGATGGAAGCGCTGGCGGTCGCCTTTATCGGATTGGTCCTGGGGATGCTGCTGGGCGCGGTGAATCTTTATTACCAGTTGGACATCGTGCAGCGGGATATTTCGGGTCTTGTGGTCGCTTACAGGTTCCCGTTCATGGCATCGCTCTGGCTTGTTCCCGTCATGCTGGCGTCGGCATTCCTGGCGGCCCTTTGGCCTGGAGAAGCCGCCGTTCGGAGTTCGTTGGTGGAAGCTTTGGAATATGAGTAGAGCCATTTGGTTGTTGTTTCTCGGAAGCCTCGTTGCCGCCGCTCAGGACGCGCGAGCGTTGGTGGAGGAAGCGCAGAAGCGCGGCGTCTCGAAGTCCCAGCGCTATGAAGGGGTGCTCGAAGTCGCGGATTCCGGTGGCAAGGTGACGGCAAAGCGCTGGGTCTCGGAGCGGCTCGGCGCATGGGGATCGAGCAAGACGATCCTCCGATTCACGGCGCCGGCGGAGGTCAAGGGCGTGGCGCTTCTGGTGTTGAATCATCCGGACCGCTCGTCGGACCAATGGATGTGGACGCCGGCCATCGGCCGCGACCGGCGCATCGCGATGCAGGACCGCTCGACGCGCTTTTTCGGCACCGACTTCAGCTTTGAGGATCTCGAAGAGCGCGACGTGGACCAGTCGGACTTCAAGCTCGCGGGCGAAGATGCGGTGGACGGAGCGGCCTGCTGGAAAATCGAGGTCCGTCCGAAAGCCACGCGCAGTTCGCAGTACAACCGCGGCTTTATCTGGATACGCAAGGACAATTACGCGGCCGCGCAAGTCGAGAGTTACGTCAAGGATCGGTTGGCGCGGCGTCTGAACTACCGGCGGATCGAGAAGGTTCAGAACGTCTGGACGGCGCGCCTTCTTGAGATGGAAGACCTGCGCCGCAAGAGCAAGACGGTGATGAAACTGGAGAAGCTCGAATACGACATCCCGCTAAAGGAGGACGATTTCACGGTTGCGGCGCTTCGGCGGGAGCGGTGAAAGCCGCGGTCTGGCTGCTATTCGCCGGCGCCTGTCTTGCGCAGGGCTTTGCCCAAACTTTTTCGCAGCGCGGCTTCCTCGAAGTCAACTCCTTCGCGTTCCCCCAAACCGCTCCCGGCGACAGCGGCCGCTTCGTCTTCGGCGCGCTGCTGCGATACGAGGCGTCTTATAAACTCGGCTCCTCGCTTCGGATTGCCGGAGGCCTGGATGCGCGCACCGACACGCACCGGCAGGTGGAACGCGAGTTCGGTCTTTCGTGGCAGGACCGGTCCGTCCGCCGCCCCTCGCTCGGCGTGCGCCGCCTGAGCGCCGCGTGGGCGAAGGGAAAACTCACCGCGGAAGTGGGCAAGCAGTTCGTCCGCTGGGGCAAGGCGGACATCCTGAATCCCACGGACCGTTTCGCTCCGCGCGATTATCTGAATGTTGTCGAGACCGATTTTCTTCCCATCACGGCGGCGCGTCTGACGTACGGCGGGCAGGCCGACTCGATCGATGTGGTATGGTCGCCCCGCTTCACCCCGAGCCGCACCCCCTTGTTCGGAGAGCGCTGGGCGGCATTGCCGCAAGAGATCGTCGCGCGCGACCGCGGCGCGCGCATCCCTGGCGGGCAGCAGGCGGGTGCGCGCTGGAACCACATTGGACGCCGCGTGGAATATTCGCTTTCGTTCTATGAAGGATACAACCACCTGCCGCTGATCGACGCCGCGCTCGTTCAGTCCTTTCCGCCCCAAGTGTTCATCGTGCGCGAGTTTCCGAAGCTTCGCATGTACGGCTTTGACAGCGCCTTGCCCCTCGGACCCGTCACCATCAAGGGAGAGCTTGCGTACTTCGGGTCTTCGACACCCAAGGCCGACGAGTATGCGCTCTACGTCGTTCAGGTGGAGCGCCAGGCCGGCGAGTGGTTCTTCGTCGGCGGATATGCCGGAGAGGCCGTGACAAACCGGCGGTCGCTCCTCAACTTCTCGCCCGACCGCGGTTTCACGAAGGCTTTCCTTGGGCGCGCGGGCTACACGATCGACGCGAACCGCGGCCTCGCACTGGACGTCGCGGCCCGACGGAACGGCGATGGACTTTGGATGCGGCTTGAGTACTCGCAGGCGCTGGGCGCGCACCTTCGAGCGACCGCCGGTTTTACGTGGATTCGCGGCGAACCCGGCGATTTTCTGGGACAGTACCAGCGCAATTCGCACGCCTGGCTCTTGCTTCGATACAGCTTCTAGCGCCCATAGGCTCTCTCCGGATGACCAAACGATGCCTCCCACAACGCCGCTTGCGGCCAATTTCCGAGTGGCCGGCACTCGCCGGAACGAAATGAAAACCGGCAAGGCAAACGTCTTCGACCTCTTCGAAAAACAACGATGCTGCCTCGTCCCCCTCTTCCAACTTCTCCGCATCCTGCATTCCGGCGATCACGCCCCAGCATGTGTCGACCTCCCTCTTCAGACCCATCCTGTGTTGGAAGCCGGTCTTCCTTCAGGCCCATCTTGTGTTGGATAAGACTCGCGCTGTTGTTGCAACCATAATGTGTCACCCTAACTGCAACGAAAACTTGTCACCCCCCGAGAACTCTGGGAATGACGGAGCGTTGGAAACCGTGGAAAACCAAAAGCCGGTTTCCCACCGTTCCCACCGCTCCTTGGAAATCTCGCAGGC
>CAMDED010000260.1 GCA_945893365.1 Candidatus Sulfopaludibacter sp. SbA3
ATCGCTCCGCCAGCAGTCGTCTCGCCGACGCCCAGCCAGCCGCCGCGGCGGAGTCCGTCCATCGCAAGCATTGCGCCGGCAGCCAGAAGCGCGCCGCCCTTCATGCCGCCGATGCCCTTGGCGTTCGCGAGCTTGGTCATGTTGCCGAGTTCGTCGACGCGCCACCGCTCCGGTTTGAACCCGATGTTCCCGAGTTGGGTGAGCATGCCCTTCCAGCCGGCAGCCATGCCGCCGAAATTGAACAAGCCGCCAGCGGTGGCGCCCGACCCGCCGCCCGCAGCACCCGCGCCAGCACCGCCGGTGCCCATGATCCCGCCGCCAGGCGCGACCATTCCTCCGGCCGCAGCCGCGGAAAGGATCAACGGATTGCCGCCCATAGGTCCGGACATCGGGCCACCGCCACCACCGAACCCGCCGCCACCGCTGCCGAACACGGGGATGGTGCCGACGCCGAGCAGCCCTCCCAGGATGCCGCCAGCGCCGCCAGTACCAGAGCCACCACCCGCGAATGAAACTTTCTGGCCGGTGAACAATTGCATCAGCATGGCCGCGACGCGCGATGTCACCACGTCCTTGATCGCAGTGAGGATCGCGGTCTTGAAGGAGTTCCCGATGGCAGACCACACGGACTGCGACTTGGTGACCAGCGCATCGAAGACGCCGCCAGCCTGCTGCTTCAACGAGTCGAAGAGGCTCCTGTAGTGGTCTGTGACAATCCTCCGGGTGGACGCCGCGCTCGATGTCTGTGCCACGTCGACCTGGGACGCCGTCGCGGTCTGAAGCGCTTCCGTTTCGCGCTGTCCCAATTCGCGGATCTTGTCGCCCAGTTGGTCGAGGTACGGCTGGTTGAAGATTCCCTGCGCCATCGCCGCCCGCTGTGCAGCAAGCACCTGCCGTTCGGTTTGCGCTGCGAGCTGCTCTTTCTCGATCTCGGCGCGGGCCTTGATGGCGCGCACTTCGATCTCTGTCTTCAACTGCTCCACGCGGACCTTGTCCTGGAGCGTGATGGCATCCACCGCTTCCAGTTGGGCTACCTCGATATTCTTGCGCTGCTCCACCGCCTGCACGCGCGCGGCGCGCGCCTGGTCATCCAGTCCCGACCGCCAGTCGGCTTCCTGTTGTTCCATCCGGACGCGCGCGTCGATACCGTCCCTCTCAATCGCGGTCTTCGCGTTTTCGACGGCGATCTTCTGCTGGATGGTCGTTGCGGGCAGAGCATCCAAGGGTTCCAGTTGCGCCTTCTTGCGTTGCTCAATGGCCGCGGCCATCGCGTCGTGGCGGGACGGATCGATAACGTTCCCTTGCCACTGCGCCTGCTGCTCCCTGGCGTACACCTGTTCGTCGAAGCGCCTCTGCGACCGGGCCATGGTCGCCTGGAAGATGGCGTCGACGCGGCGTGCCTCCTCCTCGTTCCACTTGGTATCGAAGTCCTCGATGCGCTTCGCGGTGGCTTTGTGGATCTCATCCAGCGCTGGCTTCGACAACGTGAAGTGGCGTATCGCGTTCTTGTCGTCCCGGTAGGTGGTGCGCTGCTCGATCTCCCGCTTCTCCTCGTCGTAGATTCGCGCGCGCCCCGCCAACTTCTCCTGAAGCGCCAAGTCGGCGACACGCGCCTCTTCCTTCAACGCCTGCGTTTCGCTGTTGGTGGCCGCGATGATCTTCATCGAGTCTTCGATCCGCGCCCGCGCCCTGTCCCGGTCAGCGTTCGCGCTCTCCTCGACGGCGCGCATGTAGTACTCGTGCGCGTGGATCGCGGCATCCGCTTGCCGCTTTTCGAGATCTCTCAGCCGCTTGTACCGCTCGATTTCGGCGTCAGTGTTCTCGCGATTGCCCCCGGCCGCAGCCGCCCCCTCCTCCTTGGTCTTGAACCCCTTGATGGTGAACTTCGGGCCATCGTAGGTCCACGGCGCATCCTCGCCTTCCATGCCGGGAATGGCTCGCCGGCCGGAGATCAAGTCGCGGACGTCGCTGTCCGACATGCCACGCATGCGCACGTCGTCACGGCCCACCTTTCCGGTCAGAACATCCCGCCGGAGGCCTTCGCGTTCCATGTCCTTGACGCGGGCCTGCATCTGCTCCTGCATGGTGGCGTACTGGTTGTAAATAATCGCGCCAGCAGCCAGGCCACCAGTGATCAGCAGTGCCATGGGGTTCGCGATCATCGCGAGGCGACCGGCGACCATCGCAGCAGTGAGGCCACGCACGGCGGTCGCAATCCCGCCAATCATGGTCACGAGTTTGTACGTACCAAACGCGCCGCCGACCACCAGAATCGCTTGGGCGAATTTCTTCAGCAGATCGGTGTTCTCGCCCAGCCACTTCACCAGTTCGCGCAGGACTTGAACGATGGCGCGGAACTCGTCCACGAACTCCTTGCCGAGCTCCTTCCGGAGATCCTTGAACTCCTTGACGAGAAGCTCCACCTGCCCTTCGGCGGTCTGCATCGCGGCGGCGCCAGCGCCGGTCGCCTTCGCAGCCGCGTCCATGACGGCAACGCGGCGGATCTCCGTCTTTTCGGTATCGGTCAACGCCCGGTTGAGCTTCAATTCCGCAAGCTCGATTTGCTTGTCGAACTCGACGCGCAGTCCTACGGCACGCAGGGCGCGGGCGTTGCCGAATTCGATGGCCTGCGTCATCGCCTCCAGTGCATCGCCCACGTTCAGGTTGCTCTTGAGCGCGGCCATGTCCTTCGCCGCCTTGGCCAGCCCCTCCGCTTTCGAGAGACTGATGTCGGCGACGATCAGTTTATTGATGGCTTCGAGGGCATTCTCGTCTTCAATGCCGAGGCTCTGGATGGCGTCGGAGGCGGCTTGGACCGCCGCCGCGTTGATGCCGTGCGCCTTGGCGAGTGAGAGTGTGGCCACCTCCATCCGCTGGACGTGCGCCGCATCCTTCACAGCGTCGATGGTGAACTCCTTCACCAGCCGCATCGCGGACTGGATCGCGTCCGCAAGGAGGTTCCCGGCGGTGGCGCCCTTCACCATGCTCATCGTCATGCCGTCGATTCCGGCAGACGCACCGCTGGCAGCCTTGGTCGCGGCCTGCTCCATGCTGGACAGACCCGAATTGATGCTCTTGATCGAAGCGTTCGCCTTGTTGACGTCCACCTCGACTACCAGTTCGAGCTTATTGTTGTCGGCCATTTTAGAGGTAGCTTCTGGCGAGCAGCTTGGACCCGAGAAGTTTGGTCAGAAGGAGACTGGACCGTCAATTAACGTATTGTGGATTCCTCGCGGCATGTTGATTATGGCGAGTCGGGCAGCGGCGAGCGCGAAGTTCGTCAGGATCTCGGTAGCCGGACGCAATCCGATACGGGCCTATACAGATGTTCCGAAGGCGCAGCGGAGATAGAACTGGAAGTGGTCGAGTGGTTCGACTCGCCCAACGCGCTTTAGTGGCCCTTCAAGGCGTTTTCTATCGCCTTCACCGCGACTGTGGTGCCGATCTTCGTCGCGACATCAAGCGCCCACTTTCCTGCTTCCTTAAGGTACTTCAGTGTGCTCGCCCCGTCATTTTGCTTCGCTGACGCTTCTGCGGAACCGATATTTGCCACGACTTGGTCGTGCTCAATCTCCTGAGCTTCCTTCCGGAGCGCTGACCGCAAGGTGGCAAGCTCAGCGGCAAGTACTGTTAAATCTAGGTCTGAGGAAACCTGAGCCCATTGTTGTACGAATGTGTTGCCCTCGGCCCGCCCGTGCGGGCCAACGACTCCAGCTTGTCCGGAAACATGATACTGATCGGAACTCATGTGGTGAACCTCTTTGATGAATTGATTTACAACTGAGCCTGACGAGTTGTTCGATTGCGGCGGTGGGGCCTTTGCCTTTGCGACAGCAAGTTCGGTCAAAAAGAACGCTAGACGCGGTTCAAAGCCCTTTCCCGCTTCAAGCTCAGGCGATAGGGCAACTGATCCATTTAGCCAGTGGGGCCAAGTCGTCTCAGATGCGTAAGGGTAAGACTTGACGAGTTCGTTCAAGAACTGCTGCTTTACACCTTCAACTTCGATGGTCCATTTCTCTTCGGACGGCTGCACCCATGGAATCGGGTTGCGATGAAGACGCTTAAGCCAGTACGCGATCTTTTCGAGCCGGGTTTGATGGCCGGACGGAAAGTAAAGCCGCAGTCCTTCGACCGGTAGGAATTCTGCTTGTTTCGTTGCAAAGGCCACCTCACCGTCTTCTGACGGAAGAGCCATGAGCATGTGAAGATTCCGGATCATTGGGAGGGCATGGACTGCTTGCCTGTATTCAGACTCCTGATGAGTGAAGGTATCACACAGACTGAGTGAAGCTCCAGCCTATTCGTCCAACGGTTGGGCAGATTCGGGTTCAGCCAGGACTGCCGCTCCTTCATGCAGGCATCTTCTCCCGCTCCAGCAGGTCCCGCTCCTCGGCGATGATCAGCATGGCCTGGAACTCATCGGCGGCGATCTCGTCGAGCGAGATCCGGACGCCGAGCTTCAGCGCGCACATCATGTCCAACGCGCACCGGATGACCAGCCCGCGTTCCGACGACTGGGCGGCGTCGATGGCATCGAGCGGGCAGTGGTCACACCGGGTGGTGCCGTCCTCCGGCGAGTCCGGACAGAGCTTCTGGTCGCACAGTTCCTCGCGCCGCATCGCCCAATGCACCAGGAACCGGAACGACGGATTCTCCGGCCACTCGCCTAGCTCGCCGGAGGAAAACTTGCGTCGCGGTCCTCGGCGAACGCCGTGTCAAGTGCGTCAATCGCTGCGCGGACGGCGACGGCCTGGTGAATGATGGGAACCTCACCGACGTACCCTTCGGTCGAGATCATGAGCTTCTTGTACATCGCGCTCACCGGCGCGATATTGACGGTGATCTCCTGCCGGCCATACTGGAGGTCAATCGCGCGCACAAAGCCGCGCCGGTACTCGAACGTGTCCTTAGCCGAGGGCATTCTCATCACGTGGACGGTCGTCGCGCCCAGGACCCGCATGGTGACCCGGAAACCTTCGCCGTCGGGAACGACGTCGTCGACCTCGCAGGTGGCCAACTCCTCAATGAGCTTCACTGCCTCGAACGCATCGTTCTCCGGGTCGTCGGGATGCGTCCGGATCTTGGCGAACAGAACGGCGTCGGCGTCCTCGCGGTTGGCGACCGTGGTCTCGGAAGCGCCGCGGCCCAACTGCTTCACTAGCAGCTTGCGCCGTCGCTGGCGGTCGATCCACTCGTCGTCGGAGGGGAAGCGCACATGAATCGTGCGGCCACCTTTCGGGCCGGGAAGCCGCAGTGCAATCGGCCTGCTTGCGTCAAAAACGGGGGTATCCAAGGTGATCTCCTTTCTACTGGCAGATGGCGTCGATGCCGCACTTGGCGACGGCGGCGATGACACCGTTGGTGGTGTCGTAGAGCGGGGTGCATTCGACGGCGACGGTGAGGATCTGGTCGGTCTCCCCGATCTCAACAACAGCGAAGGCGAGCTTCTGCCACGTGATGTCGAGAGAGTTGTTGGCGTCGAACTGAAGGTGGATTACAGCGGTGCCGGTGGTCTGCGCCTTGAGCTTCGTATACTCCAGCGACGCGCTGTCGTAGCGCGCGACGAACTTCAGGTTGCCGGCGCGGTTGCCGAACTCCAGCCTGCCGCGGATCGCGCCGGTGGAACCGTCGCCCGGCGTCTGGAACCCGGAGCCGGGGAAGAAGCCAGCGTCCATGCGGATGTTGTTCTTCCAGCCCGTCTCCAGCGAGACGATATTCTTGTTCGTGACGTAATCGATGCCGTTGATCGTGAGCGTCAAGGAAGCCGACGGCAGAAGTTTCTCCG
>CAMDED010000261.1 GCA_945893365.1 Candidatus Sulfopaludibacter sp. SbA3
GTCACCACAGCCAGCGGAATCGAGACGTTGCCGATGGTCACGCCCACCGCGAACACCTTGGCGAACGTCTTGAACTTCGGCGTGTACCTCGGGTGCGCGATGCCGAGCGACTGAAACATGCTCCACAGCCCGTGATACAAGTGCACGCCAAGCAGCGACACCGCAATCATGTAGCTGACCGCCACCCATGGCACGCTAAAGCTGGCAATCACGTTCGCATACACGTCGTGCGCCTGGAAGTTCGGGTTGACGGTGCCAAACGTGAAGTCGAGCAGGTGGTAGACGATGAAGGCGGCGATGATGGGACCGCTCCACATCATCGTCCTCGACGCGTAAGTCGCCTGCACATATCCTGTTTTCGCGTAGCCTATGGGCCGGGCTTTCCGCGCGATCCGGGCAAGCTGCACGGAAGTGACGACGTGCATCGCGACCGCGATCATGAGAACGATGCGCGCCGCCCAAAGGGCCTTCGGCACGCTGCGAAGCAGCTCCGCATACTGGTTGAGATGCTCCGGACCGAGAAAGATCTGAAGGTTGCCCACTAGATGGCCGAGCACAAAGCCGAACAGGATCGCTCCGGTCACGGCCATCACGGCCTTCTTTCCGATCGGCGCTTCAAGGAAGCGGGATGCCTTCTCCAGCGGGCCTTCGGTTGCGAGTGCGCTCATTCGAATTCAGTATAGCCAAGAACGCGTATAATCGGGAAAGGCCGCGGCCCAATGCGACAACGCCTGCTCTATATCTCCGGCATCGTCCTGCTGGTCCTCTCGGCGACCCTCGTGATTTGGCAGGGCTCCTTCGACTTCGGTGAGCACGGCCCCGTCGATCCCAGCCAAACCCTCATTTTCTGGGCCGTTTCGAGCCTCGTCTTTCTGCTTTTCGTCACCCTCGGCTTCATGCTGTTCCGCACCGGCGTCAAGCTCTACATCGAGCGCCGGAGCAATCGCGAAGGCTCGCGCATCCGCACCAAGCTCGTCCTGGGCGCGCTCGCGCTCAGCTTCATGCCCGTCGTCTTCCTCGTCCTTTTCAGCGTTCAGGTGCTGAACAAAAACCTTGACAAATGGTTCAGCAAGCCGGCCGAGGTCCAAAGGCTGAATTTCATCGAGCTCGCCGTCACACTCGACCGCGCGCTGAACGAGAAGGCCCGCGTGCAGGCGGAGCTTCTGGCCGGTCTCCCGGAAGTGGCGCTCGCGCTCAGGACCGGCAGCGTCGATCCCGAATTCCTCAAACGATTCTGCGCGGAGCACAGCCTGGATAGCGCGGCGGTTCTGCGCGCCGGTTCCCCGCTACCGATCGCCTCGTTCGGACCCGTGACCATGTTCCAGAAAAAAGAGGTCAACGAGAACGTGACGGCGCGGCACGCCGTGGGTTCGCTGGGCTTCGTTGCCGTGGCGGACAGAGTGCCGCTCGACATCGCCGAAAAGCAGCGGTCGATCGAGCGCTACAACCGGTTTTATGGCGAGCTGGCCGTCAACCGCCGGAATTCGAAGTACTTCTATCTCCTCTATCTGGCCCTGATCACGCTGTTTGTTCTGTTCGTCGCCACCTGGATCGCGCGAATTCTGGCCGGGCAGATCAGCACCCCCATCGCCGCCGTCCTTCATGCCGCCGGGGAGGTGCGGAAGGGCAACCTCAGCTATCGAGTCGAGGTGGAGGCGATCGACGAGCTTGCCGGACTGGTGCGCGGATTCAATGAAATGACGCGCGAACTGGAAGCGAACAGCCGCGAGCTTGACGCGCGCAGACGTTTTACCGAAGCGATTCTCGAGAGCATTCCGACGGGCGTCATCTCTATTTCCGCCGACGGCACGATTCAGCGCGTCAACCGGGCTCTGCACGCGATTCTGCCGCACGCCCCAACGGGCCCAGGGGTGCGCCTGGAGGACCTGTTCTCGCGCGAGGACAGGGCCGAAATCAAATACCTGATGAAACGCGCCCGGCGGACGGGCCTCGCATCGAGCCAGATGGACGTAAAGCTTGGGCGTCAGACTCTGCACCTTGCCGTGACGGTGTCGGCGCTCGAGGATCGCCTGAACTCCGGTTTCGTGCTCGTCATCGAGGACACGAGCGACTTGATGCGCGCCCAGCAGGCCGCTGCGTGGAACGAAGTGGCGCGGCGCATCGCGCACGAAATCAAGAATCCGCTCACGCCTATCGCGCTTTCCGCCGAGCGGATCAGACGCCAACTGGACCGGCTGTCGCTCCCCGCCGAGGTAATGCGCATCGTGCGCGAGTGCACCGCGACCATCACGAATGAAGTGGAATCCGTCAAAACCCTTGTGGACGAATTTTCGCGGTTCGCGAGGTTTCCCGCGGCGCAGCCGGTTCGATGCGATCTGAACGAGGTCGTGGAAAGCGCTCTTTCCGTTTTCGCCGGCCGGCTCGACGGTATCCAGGTGCGCGTGCAGCTTGCGCCCAATCTGCCCGCCGTGAATCTGGACCGCGAGCTGTTCAAGCGCGTCGTGGTGAATCTGGTGGACAACGCGGCGGAAGCCATGCAGGATTCGCCGGTGAAGGAGATCGACATCGTCACGCAAGCGGGCCCTGCCGGGGGGACCGTGGAATTGGCGATCGCGGATACCGGCTGCGGAGTGAGCGCCGACGAGAAAGAGAAGCTGTTCTTGCCCTATTTTTCAACGAAGGGCCGCGGTACGGGGCTAGGCCTCGCGATCGTCAATCATATCCTCTCCGACCATGGAGCGCGGATCCGTGTCGACGACAACGAGCCGGCCGGCACGAGCTTCACTATCGAGATCCCGGTGTTGATCGAAGGCGGCGACGAAGGGCGCATGCCCGAGCCTGCAGGCGTGACCGGGCTCCGCGCATGAAAGCCGCGCGAATCCTTCTGGTTGACGATGAGCCCGGCATCCGCCAGTCGCTCGCCGGCGTTCTGGAAGACGAGGGATACTCGGTCGTCGCGGTCGAGTCGGGTGAGGCCTGCCTGACGGAGATCGGCCGCCAAAGCTTCGAAATGATTCTGCTCGACGTCTGGCTGCCCGGCATGGATGGCCTGGAGACGCTCGCGCGCATTCAGGAAATTCCCTTCGCCGAAAGGCCGGCGACGGTGATGATCTCCGGCCACGGCAACATCGAAACCGCGGTCAAGGCCACGAAGTTGGGCGCGTTCGATTTTCTGGAAAAGCCGCTGTCGATCGAGAAAGTGTTCGTCGTGGTGAAGAACGCTCTGAACCACCGGAAGCTTGAGCTTGAGAACAGCCTGCTAAAGGAAGGCTCCGATTCGAAGTACCGTATTATCGGCGAGAGCGTGCCCATGAAGGCGCTGCGTCAGCAGTTGGGGTTGATGGCGGGCACCAATGGGCGCGTCCTGATCTACGGCGAAAGCGGTACTGGAAAGGAACTGGTGGCGCACGCGCTGCACGCGATGAGTCCGAGAGCGGATGAGCCGTTCATTGAGGTGAACTGCGCCGCGATCCCCGAGGAGCTGATCGAAAGCGAGCTGTTCGGACACCGCAAGGGCAGCTTCACGAGCGCGCACGAAGCCAAGGTCGGCAAATTTCAGAAGGCGGACGGCGGCACTCTTTTCCTCGACGAAGTGGGCGATATGAGTCTGCGCACGCAAGCGAAAGTGCTGCGCGCGCTCGAAGAACAGCGCTTCGAACCCGTGGGCGCGTCGGAATCGATCCAGGTGGATGTGAGAGTGGTGGCGGCGACGAACAAGAATCTCGAAGAACAGATCGAGCGCGGGAATTTTCGCGAGGATCTTTTCTACCGCCTGAACGTGATTCCCTTCCACGTTCCGCCGTTGCGGGATCGCGCGCAGGACATCCCGCTGCTCGCCGATTATTTCCTGCGCGAGTTCACGACGGCATATGGCCGCAAGCCCAAGGAGCTGACCCCGGAAGCTTACCGGGTGCTCATCGACTACCACTGGCCGGGCAATGTCCGCGAGCTGCGAAACGTGATTGAAAGAATCGTGATCCTGAACCCGCAGGTAAGGGTGGACGCCCGGCACGTTCCGGTGATCGTCGTGAAGCGCGCCGCGGATGCGCGGCTCGATCGCTTCGCGAGTTTGCAGGAATTGCGGGCGTCGGTCGAGCGCGAGTACATCCTGAAGAAGATGGAAGAGGCGGGCGGAAACGTCACGCGGACGGCGGAGCTGCTCGGACTTGAGCGCAGCAATCTTTATCGCAAGATGAAGACGCTCGGCATCGGGCCCAAGGAGTAGCGGCTGATGATAGCTTCGGGACCCGCTCACAAAGCGCCGCACGGAATGGCCGCTATTTCGTGCAGCCACGACACTAACTGGCCTAATAAAAGGAGGTTCCCTAAACATGCACCGGCGTGAATTCCTGGCCGCTCTCGCGCCCCTCGCGTTGCGCGGCGTGCCTCGCCTGAAGATTACCGACGTCCGTGTCGTCCCGCTCAAGACGATCAAAGACATAGGTTCCATCGAGCCCGCCTGGAATCCCGGCGGCAAGATGGCCTTCTCGACCGGCGGCGGTTCGTTCGTCGAAGTCCGCACCGATCAGGGAGTCACTGGGGTCGGACCGGGCATGGACCCCGATCTCGCCGCCACCGTCAAGGCCCAGCTCCTTGGCCGCGACCCTTTCGACACCGATGGCATCGCCGCGCGCCTGCGCTACTACGCCGCCGGTCTTCCTTATCGCGGCAGCGCCGGTGTGGACATTGCGCTCTGGGACATTGTCGGCAAGGCCTCCGGACAGCCTCTCTACAAGCTCTGGGGCGGCGGAAAGAGCAAGGTTCCGGCTTACGCCAGCATGGTCAGGCTCTCGACTCCCGAAGAACGCACGCGCCTCGCCGCGTCGCTCCTTGCCGAAGGATGGCGCGCCATCAAGCTGCGCCTGCATCACGAAACGGCGCGGGACGACCTTCGCACCGTGGAGTTGGTGCGCAGAGCCGTGGGCGATCGCATGGAGATCATGGTGGACGCCAATCAAGCCCAATCAAGCGGAAACTGGCAGCCGGGCGTCCTCTGGAGTTTCACCCGCGCGCTCGACATGGCTCGCGAGCTCGACCGTATGAAATGTTATTGGCTCGAGGAGCCGCGCCCGCGTTACGCCTTCGACGAAATCGCGGAGCTGAACCGGAAGGTGGACATCCCGATCGCCGGCGGCGAGAACAACCGCGGCATCCATGAATTCCGCTGGATGCTCGAACAGGGCGTTTACGATATCCTTCAGCCCGAAAGCATGGTGATGGAAGGGATCACGGGCCTGCGCAAGATCGGCGCGATGGCGGAAGCCTACGGCAAGCAGCTCTGCCCCCATCATGGCGGACGGAATCTGGGAACGATCGCACATTTGCATCTGGTCGCCTCCTGGCCGCACGCCCCGTACATCGAGCTGCTGCACGACCCGCCCATCGGCTCCTATCATCACGCGTTCTCGATTTTCAAAGACCCGCCCGTGGTCGATCGCGACGGAAATCTGGCGGTTCCGGACGGCCCAGGTCTCGGCGTCGAGATCAATCCCGATCTGATCGTCAAGAACTGACGCGCTCAAATCACGATTCGTAAACGGCCGCAACATCGGAGGAAAAGTTCGACAGTGGCGACTTCGTCTTCGAAAGATGGGGTAGGCCTTGAGAGGCGGGACGGCGATCCGGGCTGTTCAGATCTGGATGCGCTAGCAGCCCGTGGTAGAAGTGGCAGGAAAAGAACACGGAAACATGTTACCTCTTGAATGTTTCAGGCGTCATAGAGGGTATGGCGATGGGCAAGCGGAAAGCGAAGCAGGTGGTGCTGTTTTTCAGCACGCAAGAGATCCCCAAG
>CAMDED010000262.1 GCA_945893365.1 Candidatus Sulfopaludibacter sp. SbA3
TCAGCAAGCAGGCCCTCACCGGAGTGAGTTTCACCTCTCCGCAGCAACTGCGAGAAGCGATCGACAAGTTCGTGGCGGCATACAACCAGACCGCAACGCCGTTTGAATGGACGAAGGCCGTGGTTCATTCGACCGGGCCTAAACCTAAATACTCTTATTTATGTAAGTAGGTACTAGGCGCGATTTCGAATCTCTATTGCCTTTACGCCTTGGAGCATCCGGAGTTCACAACCACGACGGTCCGAGGTTTCGTCTCCGAACCTGTCGCTTCGAAAAATGCGGTTCTCGAAGAAATCCAGAGAGCGTTGCCTGGAGTTTCCGCTGATGCCGCTGAGTCATTCCTCCGCGAATTAGTTCAGTCGATTGATGACATTTTTTGCACTCACGGATACCGCCAGGCACGCTTGACGGGCTTTGGGGTCCTCCAGCGTGTCGGCCCGCAGGGCTCCGAGTATAGCCTCAGCATCGAATTGCCTTTAGCTGAATTCCTTCAGGCTGGCCCAAGCTGCCCGCCGGATTTCATCCTGGGCGATGGCGAGTGACAATCTGAAGCGCGATACGCCTGTCTGACGATGCCCCGCCCGATTTGCACGCTCGTGCACATCTCCGACCCGCACTTCGGAGATCGGTTTGTGATTGATGGGGAAAAAAGGTGGCGTGACGTTTTTGGACGCATCCCGGGCCTTCGCCACATCACAAAGCTCTATCCGCACGGCTATCAAACAGCCGGTGCGGTGGCATTCGCCGTCCGCCGAATTCTCAATGACCGCAAGGAAAAGGGTATCCCGTTTGTCGTCGTCCATACTGGCGATTTGACTGCATCCGGATCCGATGCCGAATTCAGCGTGGGTATAACTTTCCTGAGACATGGACACTATCTCACGAAGACTACGGTGTGCGGGTTGCGCCTTAGCGATGTATATAATCAAGTTCCCTTCGAGGTCCCGGGCAACCACGACCTCTGGCATCGCGGAAGCCCGAAGGACCATACGGCGTTTAGCTCGCACTACGGTGGCTCGTATCCGAGATCCACACGAATTAATTCCGAGGCGGGCGAGGTGATTGTCTATGGTTTAGACTCGAATCGGAGCTCATTGTGGCCTCACCGGTTGGCCAATGGTGAGATTCCAGCCGCAGACCTCGCCTCGCTTTGTGAAGAACTGGATCGGGAAAGAAACTCGCGCGCGATCAAGGTGGTCTGCCTGCATCATCCGCTCTTCCTTCCGATTGGAGCGCCCCGGATTTGCGGGGTTGAGATTCTACGGCTGAGGAGTCGTGAGAAAATCGCGAAGTTGCTTTCCGACGCCGGTGCACACATTGTGCTCGCCGGTCACGTGCACAACCAGCAATATTCAAAGAAGTTCAGCCTTCTACAGTTTGTCGCAGGTTCCATGTGTCAAATCAACTCCCGCCCCTCCTTCTGGATGCTGGATTTGTACCCGAAATGCGTGGAATACGCATACTTTCACATTCCGAATGGAGAGTATCATTTTGACCGGGACGAAAGTTTGTCGGGTTACGCGCCGTACCTTCAGCCATGATGCCCGCCTGTCCTTAGAGTCTCCTCGTCTGGTATCCATCCTCATCTCTCCTCCAACGCCGTTTATGCCGCTGGTACGGCGGTGACTCGCAGAATCGGCCGGACGCCGGGGTTAGATGAAGTGCGCTCCAAAGACCTGAAGGCCTGAGTGTCGCGTGCCGTAAATTAACGCGCGCTTGGCCCTGACTGCCTGCGCTCCATCTCTCGCGGCGCCTCATCCGGCGTTGATGTATACTTTTTTCGAAAGGGAGGTTCCATGTCTCAGCTCAGGTTCGTCGTAATAGTCGCTCTAACCGCCGCGAGCCTTTTGGCGCAGCGGCAAACCGCATCCGTTTCCGGCCTCGTCACCGACGCCTCGAACGCCCCCATTCCAGGCGCTGCAATCGCCGTCAAGAGCATTTCCACGGGGATCGAGCGTACCGCGATTTCGAACGACTCCGGATATTACGCCGTCACCGCCCTTCCCGCCGGTCCTTATTCCATCACCGTCGGCAAGCAGGGCTTCAGCACCTACGGCGTTCCGGAAATCAACCTGACAGTCGATCAGAACGCCACGGCGAATGTGCATCTGACCGTGGGCGCGGTCAGCGAAACCATCAGCGTCGTCGGAGAGGTGGCCGCGGTCGATACCAAGAATGCGACGTTGAACACGGTGATCAACAACCAGATGATGACCGACCTGCCGCTCAATGGGCGCAATGTTCTGCAACTTCTCCGCGTGACGCCGGGAACGCTCTCCGCGTCCGGCACGTTCAACCAGGCGGCCACAAGGCCTGAATCCGGAAGCGAGCTGATCTCGGCGTCCGGAGGCCGCGGCAATTCGACGACCTTTGTGATGGACGGCGGCGTCCACGAAGACCCCTACACCGAAGTGGCGAACGTTCTGCCCAATCCCGATGCCGTGCAGGAGTTCAGCTACCAGACGAACAACTACGGAGCTAAATTCGCGGGTAGGGGAGGAGGCGTGGTCAACATCGTCACCCGCTCGGGCTCCAACGCCTTCCATGCTTCGTTTTTCGAGTATCTCCGTAACGGCGAGTTGAACGCGCGCAACTTCTTTGCGCCGCGCAACGATGGTTTGAAGCGCAACCAGTACGGGCTTGCCGGCGGCGGGCCGATCGTAAGAAACAAGACATTCTTCTTCGGTTCCTGGCAGGGTACCCAGGTCCGTTCTCTGCCGTCGAGTCTGACGGCGACGGTGGCAACGGCAGCGCAGCGGCGCGGCGATTTTTCGAACTTTCTGCCCCGCCAGTTTGTGGATCCGCAAGGCAACCTGCCGATCCCCGGCAACGTCATCCCAACCAGCCGTCTCGATCCGATCGCTTTGAAGGTCCTGCAATACATCCCGGTTGCGACCGAGGCGAACGGACTCGTTCTTTATCAGCGCGCAGACAAACAGACCGATAATCAGTACCTTGCGCGCGTCGACCACCAGTTTTCCACTCGCCATCAGCTCTCGGGCCGCTATTTCTTCGACGAGTTGACGATACCGACCATCATCGATCCAGCGAACCTTCTCACCGCCGTCGCCGACCGCCGCTGGCAGAGCCAGTCCGCGGTGGTGAACTATACCTTCACCGCCAGCCCCACGTTACTTTCGAGCACTTCCGTGAGCTTCAACCGGGTCTCGAACATCGCCTATCAGCCGCAGGGGTTCCCCGGCCATCGCGAGCTGGGCATCAACGTTCCTACTCTTTCGATCGGCTCGACCTTCCGCATGAGCATTGCGCAGTATTTCGGAAACTCCTACAATGCGATCTACCGCGTCCCGCGCGACCAGTACAACCTGCAGCACTCCTGGACCTGGGTCAAGGGACGGCATCAGCTCGATTTCGGATTCGATGGCCTGCGCGAGCACAATGTTCTCGATCAGGACTTTCTCTCCGACGGGAATTTTACTTTCGGCGGCCGGTTCTCGGGCGACAACCTGGCCGACTTCATGCTGGGCAAGCCGAGCGTGTTCAGCCAGATCAACACGCTCTACAACAGCCTGTTCCGTAACCTCTACGGCCTCTATATTCAGGACAACTTCAAGGTGAGCCGGAGACTCTCGCTGAGCCTTGGATTGCGGTGGAATCCCTTTATCCCCTTCACCGATCATGCGGCGCGGCAAATTTCGCAGTTCAGCGACGCGGCTTATCGCCAAGGAGTCCGGTCGGCGCGATTCCCCCTGCTTCCGCCGGGCCAGCTTGCGGCCGGGGACCCAGGCGTTCCCGAGTCCGGCGTTAACGCCGTCTATTCTCTGTTCGATCCCAGGCTCGGCGTCGCCTATGATGTTTTCGGAAACGGCAAGACCAGCATCCGCGCGGGCTACGGGCGCTTCCACGATCAAACTCCGGCCTTGACCTACAACCGGCAAGTGACGTCGCCGCCGAACTCGGTGCGCGTCGACATCACCGCGCCGGTATCGACGCAGGACCCCTATCGCGGCTACGTGAATCCATTTCCGGTGACGAGGCCCATCGCATCGACCCAGTTCTTCCCGCAGCCGTTTCTGATTGTCGGCTTCGCTCCCGAATTCACCTACCCGAGCATCCATCAGTGGAACGTGACCCTGGAACACAGTCTGCCCAAGCAGCTCGTACTGCGCACAACGTACCAGGGGTCCGCCGGCCGGCGGTTATTTCATGCCTCGGAGCTAAACCCGTCGATCTATGGACCGGGTGCGACCGTGGCGAACACGGACCAGCGCCGGCCACGGAAGGAGTTCACGCAGATCACCTACGCGGGAACTTACGGACGTTCGAACTACGATGCCCTCGTGGTAAGCGTGGAGCGGCGATTCTCGGGCGGCATGACTTTTCTCGCCGGCTACAGTTGGCAAAAGAGTCTGGACATCCTCTCGAACACCTCCTTCGAAGGCAATGGCAACACCTACCCCTACGGGTCGATTGAAAAGGACTACGGACCCTCAAACTTCGACCGCCGCGGGCGCTTCGTTGGGTCTTTCAACTACGAGCTCCCATTCAAGCCGAAGGGTGCGTTGAAGTACGCCGTTGGCGGCTGGCAGACGAACGGTATTATCAGCCTTCAGACGGGTCCCCCGCTGACGATCGCAAATGGCGCCGATATCTCCTTTACGGGAATCGGCCAGGACCGCGTGGACATCATCGGAAGCCCGGATCTTGACGCCTCACGCCCGCGCGGCGACCGGATTCTCCGTTGGTTCAACACGGCCGCATTCCGCGAGCCGGCCCCCGGTACGTTCGGCACGATTGGCCGCAACACTCTGAGAGGCGCGGGAACGGCCGTATTCGATTTCTCGGTTTTCAAGGAGTTCCCCATGCCCTTCTCCGAGAAGCACCAGATACGGTTCCAGGCCGAATTCTTCAATCTGTTTAACAGAGTTAACCTTGGGACCCCGAATACGGCCCGGATCAATTCGTTGTTCGGGCGGATCACTTCCGCGGGGGAACCCAGGATCATTCAATTGGGGTTGCGATACGCGTTCTGAAGCCTGGCGTAACCGCGGGCGATAGCTCGCAAACGTATGTGATCTGGTAGAGGGCCCGACCGTCTTTGCATCGTTCCCCCACGGTCCCGGTGTTCCGATTCATACGGGGTTCGCCGGCTTCCCTTTTTGAGCCGGGGCCAGCCTTCCGTCACCGTTCGCGGCGGCTATGACCTCGAACGACGCAGCGGCGCCCGCGCTCGGCGAGGCGCTGAAATCGCGGCTTGCGGCCGGAACAGTTCCGGGTTCGCCTCCACCAGTTCCAGCCAGGCCCTCGGCCATTTGTTTGAGGGGAGCCGATCTGGGCGAACATCTCCTGGCTCGCCGAAGGCGCTCTCCTCGGGCGGTGGCCGCGGTCTTCTGGGTTACGGTCTCCATCTGGACGATGGTGCGTGAAATCTGATCGATTCCCTGGGCCTGCTCCTGGCTGCCCGTGTTGACCTCTTCAACCAGAAGCTTTACGGTGGCTGAGCTCTCCGCTATGTCCCGGATTGGACTTGTCCCCAAAACTGAGACAAACAGTTAAGACTCATTTTTCATTGAATGGAGAAGATGAGTCATGGGATTATCTCGAAGGAAGTTCACAAAGGAGTTCAAGGAAGCCGCCGTGCGGCGGCTGGATGCGGGGGCCTCAATGGCTGAGGTGGCGCGTGCCTGTGAGTTGAACCCGACCGTACTGCATCGCTGGCGGCGGGAACTGCAGGACTTCGGCGCCAAGGCTTTC
>CAMDED010000263.1 GCA_945893365.1 Candidatus Sulfopaludibacter sp. SbA3
AACAGACTCGCGACTTGTATGATGGCCTTGCCCTCCTTGTGGGTGACGTACGGCGACGCTCCGGCCAGGATCGATTCGCCAACGTTCATTATAGGGGGGCTCTTCTTTTCCTCAGACGGAAGTCAAACCTGTTTTGGACAAGAGTGAAAAATCATCACACGTGGAATCAACAACTCACAGGCCATCCGTGAAGGTAAAATCCTTGTATGTTGTTGATTCTAACTGGGGCACATTTTCATTTCGAAGCACTCCTAGAACGCCATTGACGGCCAGTTCGTGCCGCCGAGAATCTTCGGGCAAACCACGCGCCGGTTCCGTCCTCGGCAGGAGAATAGACCCGCCGCTTCCTCATCGCCAAGCAGCGCGAAAAGCGGAATGGTTCTAAGTACGTCCGGGTTGCATGCCATGGACTAAGCATTTCATAAAACCAGAACGAGGCGGCAACGGAATCGCGTGCTAAACTGAAGCGTTCCCCTGATATAGAATGGATTTCCTCGCAGGCCTCAATTCACAACAGCGCGAAGCGGCCGGCCACGTCGAAGGTCCCGTTCTGATCCTCGCCGGGGCCGGCAGCGGAAAAACCCGCGTCATCACGCATCGCATCGCGCATATCGTCACCGCCCACCACGTACCCGCATCCGCCGTTCTGGCCGTCACTTTCACCAACAAGGCAGCGCAGGAGATGCGGGAGCGGGTAGGCAACCTGCTCTCCGAGGCGGCCCCTTCTTCGACACCCAACGTTTCCACGTTTCACTCCTTCTGCGTGCGCCTCCTGCGGCGCGACGGCGAGCCGCTTGCGCAGATCCGCCCGGGCTTTACAAAGAAGTTCAACATCTACGACGAAGACGACCAGATGGCGCTGATCAAGGCCGGCTACAAGCGTCTCGGCCTCGACGACAAGATGTTCATGCAGCACCGCGCCGCGCTCTCCCGGATTAGCGCCTGCAAGAACCGTAAGCAGGCCCCGGAGGACCTGCACAAAGACGCGAAAGACCCGGAAACCGTACGCCTGGCAGTGCTTTTTGAGGAGTACGAGAAGGGCCTTCGCAGCGCTAACGCCCTCGATTTCGACGACCTGCTGCTCGAATCGGTTCGCCTGCTCCGCCACGATCGGGCGACGCGCGACGCCTGGAACCGGCGCCTCAGCTACCTGATGATCGACGAGTATCAGGACACCAACCGCAGCCAATACGAGCTCATGCGGCTGCTCTCGACCGCCCACAAGAACGTGTGCGTGGTCGGCGACGAGGATCAGTCGATCTACAGCTGGCGCGGCGCCGACATCAAGAATATTCTCGATTTCGAACACGACTACCCGAACGCCTGCGTGATCCGGCTTGAGCAGAACTATCGCTCGACGAAGAACATTCTGGCCGCCGCGGGCTCCGTCGTCGCGAACAACAAGGAGCGCAAGGGAAAGACGCTCTGGACCGAAGCCGCCGCCGGCGAACAAATCGGCCTCTATTCAGCCTATGACGGCGAGAATGAAGCTCTCTTCATCGCCGACAGTATCGAGAAATGCATGGCGCGGAATCCGCGCGAGCGCGTCGCGGTTTTATACCGGACAAATTCTCAGTCGCGGCAGATTGAAGAGGCGCTGCGGCGCTACCGGCGCAAGTACCTTGTTGTGGGCGGTACAAGCTTCTATCAGCGCGCCGAAGTCAAGGACGTTCTGAGCTATCTGAAACTCGCAATGTCCCTTCGCGACCCGGTAAGTCTGCTGCGCGTGATCAACACGCCGGCGCGCGGCATCGGGAGGTCGACTGTCGAGCAGATCGAGCAGTACGGCGAGGCCAATGGCCTCAATCTGTGGGACTCGATCGGCCGCATGCTCGACGACAAGGTGTTCGGCACGCGCGCGGAATCGGCCGTTCGAGTATTCCGCAAGCTGATTGAAGATCTGGCTGAAACGGCGGACACGAAGCCGGCGAAGGAGGCCGTGAAGTTCGCGACCGACCGCACCGGTTACCGGCAGATGCTCGAGGAGGACAAACATCCCGAATCCGACGGAAGGATAGAAAATCTTAACGAACTGTTGAATGCGGCCGCCGAAGCCGTGGAGCGCGAAGAGAGCCTGTCCGATTTTTTGGATCACGCCGCGCTCGTTGCCGATGCCGACTCCGTCGACGAAAAAGCGCAGGTCACGCTCATGACCATGCACAACGCGAAAGGTCTCGAGTTCTCCGTGGTGTTCGTCGCGGGGCTTGAGGAAGGGCTGTTTCCTCACAGCCGCTCGCTCAACGTGGAATCCGCCATGGAAGAGGAGAGGCGGCTCTGCTACGTCGGGATGACCCGCGCACGGAAAAAACTCACGCTCACGTGGGCGCGCTACCGCAGGCGGTTCGGCGGCGGCGAGATGGAGCGGACCGTCCCTTCCCGGTTCCTCAAGGAAGTGCCGCAGCATCTGATCGCGAATCTGAGCGAGAATGGAGCTAGACCTCAAGCGGATGCGGCCCCGGACCGGAATGCGGAGCGGGAGGGCGCGAGGCGGAGTACGTACACCGGAAAGTCGTACAACTCGGTGGACAATATTTCGCAGTTTTTCGCGGAGCGCGGAATGCCGTACCGAACCGCGGCCCCGGCACGGGTTCCCGCCACGCCGCCGCCGGTGAATCCCGCTTCGCCGGTTTCACCCAGGGCAAGCCAGCCGCCGTCTCCGGCTGCACAGCGGGCGGGAAAGCCTCCCGCCACGGGAATGACGGTGGAGCATCCGAAGTACGGACTTGGCACCGTGGTTCGGCGCGAAGGTGAAGGTGAGGACGCGAAGCTCACCATCAGCTTTCAGAAGTACGGCCTGAAAAAGTTGGTCGAGAAATACGCAGGACTGAAGAGAGATCGATGAACACAAAGACGATTACCGATAAGACAGAACGAAAGGCCGCCAAGCGGGCCGTGCGCAAGAAGGCTGCGCCTAAAGCCAAGCGAGCCACGGGCGTAGCCCGCGGGTCCCTGAAGAAGAAAGTGGCAAAACTGGTGCAGGGTCAGCGGAAGAAGAGGTAACCGGAAATCCCCGCGGCCGCCCTACGGCCAGGCGGGGCGAAAAGCTTAACCATGGACTGTGGCGCCCCCGGCCCGGCAGCCCTCGCGGGTACACCGGTACAAGCCGGACGGCGCGTGGACTTAACGGGATCCCGATCGCAAGCCGATTCGCCGGCGGGTACGACCGCGGATTGAACGGCTTACGTGGCGCTTCCGTCTCCCGCGAAGGCATTTCGGGTGCGAAAGATCGCGGCAGCCGCAAGTCCGCCCGCCTGCGCGCGGTGTGGCCCTCGTCTTGGCCTCAGCGACTTCCGGAGAGCCGTCGATCCCGCCGTTCACGGAATCGGCATCTTCAATCCGTTTCGAGACCCCCGGCGAGGGAATTCGACCCGAATCGTTAAACCGGGACCGGGCGGTTCGAAATTACACAACTCTTACAGAAGAAAGACCCAATGTCCTGTTAACTTGGATATCGCAGGCTGAAAAAATGGAGCAGACATTGAGACAAACACCCACCGCGATCGCCCCCCGTAAGATTAACTGGGTTACCACCGTATTCATGGGGCTTTTTCATGTTGGCGCCGTCGCCGCGCTATTCTTCTGGGACACGAAAGCGGTGATCACCGCGGCCGTTCTGTATTGGATGGCCATCTGTTGGGGCATCGGGATGGGGTACCACCGCCTGTTAACCCACCGTTCCTACACCGTGCCGAAGTTTGTGGAATACCTGTTCGCCGTTTGCGGCACCCTGACGCTCGAAGGCGGTCCCATCTTCTGGGTTGCCACGCACCGCGTTCACCATCAACATTCCGACCTTGATGGCGACCCCCACTCGCCGGTGGTAAAGGGCGGCTTTTGGGCGCATATGGGCTGGATTATCTTCGGCCACGCGAATCACAACAACACGAACCGCATGTCCCGCTACGCCCCTGACCTTGCCAAGGACCCCTTCTACGTCTGGCTCAACAATTACCACTGGATCCCCATGGTCGTTCTCGGGCTCGTTCTGCTCGCCGTGGGCGGTCTTCCATTCGTGCTGTGGGGGATCTTTATGCGTGTAACCATTGGGCTTCACGCCACTTGGCTGGTCAATTCCGCGACACACATGTGGGGCCGCCGCCGCTTCGAGACGCGCGACGCTTCGCGCAACAGCTGGTGGGTCGCGCTGCTGACTTTCGGCGAGGGCTGGCACAACAATCACCATGCCCACCCGACGTCCGCCCGCCACGGCCTGACTTGGTATGAAGTCGACATATCCTGGATGCACATCCGGGCCCTGCAGTGGCTCGGAATCGCCCGCGGCGTGAAGGTCGCGAGGGTCACAACCGCGCTTCTCGAAGAAGAAGCGGCGTAAGCGTCGTAAGCGGAACCGTGTGCGCGGCGCGCGCATCCGTGATACCGTCTTCCCATGAGTCCCATTGGAAGCCAACGGAATCACGCGCTGGACGTCTATCGCGGCTTCGTCATGCTGCTCATGATGGCGGAAGTGCTGCGGCTCTCCCGCGCCGCCGGCGCCTTACCTGGGAACTGGTTGGTGGGCTTTCTTGCTTACAACCAGACGCATGTGGAGTGGGCGGGATGTTCGCTTCACGACCTGATCCAGCCGTCGTTCTCGTTTCTTGTCGGAGCGGCGCTTCCCTATTCGATAGCAAGCCGTCTCGCCAAGGGCGCGACCTTCGGCAAGTTATTCGGACACGCCATTTGGCGGGCTTTCCTTCTCGCGGCGCTTGGAATCTTTCTCCGCTCCACCCGCGGTCCGCAAACCAACTACACTTTTGAGGACACCCTGACGCAGATTGGACTCGGCTATCCGTTGCTGTTTCTGCTGGGATTCCGTCCGCCGCGATGGCAATGGGCCGCGCTCGCCGTCGTCCTTGGCGGTTACTGGCTGGCTTGGGCGCTCTATCCCGTGGCCGCTCCCGGATTCGACTACCAGGCGGCCGGCGTGCCTGCGGACTGGCAGCATCATTACACGGGATTCGCGGCGCACTGGAACAAGAACGCCAACCTCGGGTCCGCATTCGACCAGTGGTTTCTCAACCTGTTTCCGCGTCAGAAGCCATTCGTTTTCAATGGCGGCGGTTACCTGACGCTGAGCTTCATTCCGACGCTCGGAACGATGATCCTGGGGCTCGCGGCCGGGCGGTGGATGCGTGAAGCGAGCCCGCGCATCCCGTTCCGACAACTCCTCGGCGCGGGAGCGGCCGGCCTCGCCGCGGGGGCGCTGTTGCATGTGTCCGGCATCTGTCCGGTTGTCAAGCGAATCTGGACGCCGAGTTGGACCCTGTTCAGCGGCGGCGCCTGTTTCCTTCTGCTCGCCGCCTTTAGCTGGATATTGGACGTAAAGCGCTGGCGGACGTGGGCATTCCCGCTGCTTGTGATAGGCATGAATTCCATCGCGGCGTACATGATCGCTCACCTGTTCGAGCGGTTCATCGAGGATTCCCTTCGCATTCACCTGGGGCCGAATGCGTTCCGGATTTTCGGGGCGCTCGAACCGCCCGCGCGTGGGGCGGCGGTGTTGGCGGTCTACTGGCTCATGCTGTTCTGGATGTACAGGCGGAAGATTTTCCTCAGAGTCAGTATATTCCAATCGAAGAATGAGCCTGAAGGAGGAAGGGAGCGAACAGCCGCGGGGCCTCCTTTCTTGAGTTGAGAATGACCAAAAACTGCCCATACGCCGTACAATCTCCGGGGCCGACCAACGGGAGGTGGGACACCGCCCCC
>CAMDED010000264.1 GCA_945893365.1 Candidatus Sulfopaludibacter sp. SbA3
TGTATTTGAATCCGCCGGAGAACGCCTTGGTGTTGTGTGTGGATGAGAAGCCATCGATCCAGGCCCTGGAGCGGGCGCAGGGCTGGCTGCGGCTGCCCAATGGCAAGGCGCTGAATGGATTTAGTCACGGCTACAAGCGCCACGGAACAACCACGTTATTCGCGGCCTTCGACATCGCCACCGGGCAGATCTTGGCCGGACACTACAAGCGACGCCGCAGGCGAGAGTTCCTGGACTTCATGAATGAAATCGTGGCAGTGTATCCGGATCGCGAGATCCACGCTGTACTGGATAACCTGAACACACACAAACCGAAAGACGATCGCTGGCTGAAAAGCCACCCGCAGGTCCACCCGCACTTCATTCCGACCTGTTCGTCGTGGCTGAACCAAGTGGAATGCTGGTTCAGCATGCTCAGCAAGCAGGCCCTCACCGGAGTGAGTTTCACCTCTCCACAGCAACTGCGAGAAGCGATCGACAAGTTCGTGGCGGCATACAACCAGACCGCAACGCCGTTTGAATGGACGAAGGCCGTGGTTCATCCCACGGGGCCTAAACCTAACTACTCTAATTTATGCAAGTAGGTACCGTACAGGGTCCCAATGGACCCGAGACGGAGTGTCACTAAGTGCATGCGGACGCTCCGGCTCCTTATGCCGAACCAGGGCGGTTGACTCTCGCCGCCCTGATTCTGCTTTCCGCTGAGCTTTACCTGCTGTATATGTTTCTCGATTGGCGCGTTGGCAATTGGTCAGGAACGGAGGCGCATGGAGCATCGAGGGCGGCGCTGTTCGCGCTGGCCGCTGCTCTCATTCTCCAGCCCTTCTGCGTATGGTTGGTCATCCGTACCCCCCTACTCCGCCCAGGCTTCGTCGCGGCGCTCTCAACCCCCGATCGGCCCTTGCCTTGGCGATGCACCCTGGCGCTCATCGCGACGTTATCGATCACGTTCATCTGCGCAATCGTTCTTTACTTCGCCACCGGCATCTCGACGTTCGGTGTAGCGCAGAACCAATTAGCGACATGGCTCCAGCGGCTGTTCCGGTAGCGTCTACGGTTACGACGGGCAGGTCTACCGGGAAAGAACGGGATGCCGAGAGGGCCCTCGACCGTTTCGGAGGAGCAAAAGATCAACCGTAGGGCGAGCGAAACGAGAGAAGGTCGGCAATCGGTCTTCCGGCGATCGGCGGGCCTCCCGTGCCGGTGAAGCGCTCCAATCCGAAAGAAATTTGCCCAAGCCGCGCTACGAGTTCCGCTTCAACTGGCCGCAGGCAGCGTAAATATCCCGCCCGCGAGGTTTTCGCAGGAAACAGGGAATCGACCGGCGGATGATGGCTTGAAACGCAGCCACTCTCTCCGGCTCCGGCGTTACATAGGGAATGCCCGGCCCCGGGTTGAGCGCGATCAGATTCACGGTGCATTTCAGGCGCGCCAGCAGACGCACAACCCGCCTCGCATCGGCATCCGTGTCATTGACGCCAACAAGCAGGCAGTATTCGAAGGTGAACCGCTCCCAGTTCCGCAGTGGATACGCCCTGCAAGCGTCGGGTAAATCGGCCAGATGATATTCGCGCGTGATCGGCATCAACTTCTGCCCATCTCCTCGGTCGAGGCATTCACCGAAATCGCCAGCTTGGGGGCGCACGGACTCGGCTCCGAGCTCCTCGATCTTGGGAATGATTCCGGACCCGAGGTGGATAATGCGCTCGGACAGTCCTCCACCGCCCGGTACTTCTACAACCTCGGATTGCTGAGCACCAGCCGCGATGTCAACAACCAACCGACCTCGCGCACCTATGATGAGCTCGGCCGCGTCAAGACCGTCGCCTATCCGGATGGAGGGTCCGCGGGCTACACGTATGACGCCGCCGCGGGATTTGTCGAGTCGAGATTCGCGCTCGATGCATCCAGGACCGTTGTAAGCCGACGGGTTTTCGACGGCCTGGGCCGTCCCTGCGAGACCCAGCAGTTCTTGAACGGCGGCGCGGGCGGGGCGCTCATCCGCACCAGGACCGAAATTGATGGAGGCGGAAGAGCGTGGCGGACTACGAATCCGTACTCGATGGGAAGCGCTCCCTCCCGCTGTTCGCCGCAGGCGGGCGAGATTTACACTATTCAGACGTTCGACGGGCTCGACCGGGTAAAGTCCATCACAGCGCCGGACGGCTCCACCACCCAGATCGCGGTCGCGGGCAGTAAGACAACCACCACCGATCCGGATGCAGTGAAGAAGGAGACCGTGATCGATGCGCTTGGCCGGCTTGATCGCGTAACCGAGGATCCGGGCGGATCGAAAACCTTTACCACCTACTATCAGTACGACGCTCTGGCCAATCTGACTGGAGTTTGTCCGGGAAGCGCATTCAGCGGAGTTACCTGCTCGAATGGCCGTAAGCGGGCTTTCGTGTATGACTCATTGAGCCGCCTGAGGAAGACGCAGAACCCGGAAACGGGGTCCAGCGCCTGGGCGAGCTATGAGTACGATAACAACGGCAATCCGACCTTCCGCAGCGACACGCGATCCATCACGACCACCTACAGCTATGACGTTCTGAACCGGCTCACGACCAAGAACTATAGCACCCAGGGAGCGCCGGTCAACTTGTGTTACGACTCGGGGACCGCCTGCGGAGGCGTGGCGGCGGCTAACGCACTGGGGCGGTTGATCTCGGTTTCCAACGACATCTCGGTTTCGCGAAACAACAATTATGACGCGATGGGCCGTGTGACTTCGACCAGCATGACTATCACAGGTGAGCAGCCCTTCTCCTTCACCAGCTACGGCTCCAATCTTGCCGGCAACCTGACCTCGATGATCTATCCATCAGGGCGGACGGTGCAGACCGATTACGACGGCGCCGGGCGATCCTACAAGGTGCGGCAGGGAACGACGCCGTACGCGGAAGTGGGGACCTTTACCGCGCATGGCGCGATAGCGATCCTGAAGCTGGGTTGGAATGCCGCGGCCGGCGCCGAGGTGATGACCGAGACGTGGAGCTACAACAACCGCCTGCAGCCGATGGAGACGCGGGTGAACCTGCGGAACAGTTCGGCGAACCTGACGAAGCTGGAGTATTTCTACTGCGCGGGACAGGCGCCGGGTTGCACCACGAACAACGGGAACATGCGCTCGCAGCGGATCGGGAACGATGCGGTAGGGCCGGAGGCGGCCTGGGAGAGGACGCAGACGTACGGCTATGACAAGATCAACCGTCTGACGACGTTCGAGGAATCCGGCGCCACTGAAACCAACGACTACGACGCCTACGGCAACCGTTGGGCGACGCAGAGCGGGTTTCCGACGAGCGATCCATTGACGCCGACGCATGCGGGATGGTTCAGCGGAGCGGACAACCGGATGACGGCGGTGGGCTATGATGGAGGCGGAAATCAGACGCAGGTGAATCCGTACACGCTGAGCTACGACGCGGAGAACCGGGTGAAGACGGCGACCAGCGCGTCGAACGGGAGCGCGCAGTACTGGTATGACGGGGACGGCCGGCGGGTGAAGAAGCTGACTTGCACCGGGACGGCGGCGTGCACGGACAGCACCGCGGGAGTGCTGAAAACGCTGTATGTGTACGACGCGTTCGGACAGTTGACGGCGGAATACTCGGCGACGGCGCAGGCGGCGGGGACGCAGTACCTGACGGCGGACCATCTGGGGAGTACGCGGCTGGTGACGGACGGGGCGGGCGGGGTGGTGAGGCGGCATGATTACCGGCCGTTCGGGCAGGATCTGAGCGGTGTGAACGGACGGTCGGCGAAGTACGTGGATACGCGGAATGCACTGCGGTTCACCGGTAAAGAACGAGATAACGAGACGGGGCTCGATTACTTTGGGGCGCGGTATATGAGTCCGGCGCAAGGGAGGTTTACGACGCCGGATAAGCTTAACGCCACAGATGATCGCTTGCTGGTTCCCAGTTCCTTCAACACGTACGCCTACGCCGCAAACAATCCGCTCCGCTTTAAGGACCCTGACGGGCGAGATGTGGTTGCTCTTCTGGAACCGCCCAACGGGGTCATGCCCGGACACTTCATGCTGTTTGCCAACAACCCTTCAAATGGCAAGTCAGCGATGATGAGCTTCGGACCGATCGATACAAGCGCCGGCACCCGTGCCATCCAGGTTTTAGGTGGGCCGGTGGGCAGTACGGCGACATTCGCCTGGCCGAAATCTGCTGATGAGCTCAGGCAGAATTACGCTGCGCTCTCGATTCAGACGAGTCCGGGGCAAGCGCAGGATGTGATCAACTTCATAAACCAGTTTTCGACCAGTCTGTCAACAGATCACCTGTACAGGCTTTACAGTACAAATTTCACGACGGTATGCCGGGACGCGTTGAAGGCGATTGGGATTTTGCCGTGGAACTATGGAAGCATCACTCCATTCGGATTGTGGACAGATCTGTACGGGAGAGTCTCAAATCCGGCGATGCAACGGTTCTCAACCACGAACATGCGGTACGGCGAGCAGTCTCAAACCCTGCGGATCGACAGTCGCCAGGGAGCGGACTACGGTTCCCCGCGTTTCGGAATGAACACTTTCGATTTCATCATGCTCATGTTGCGGCCCAGGGAGGAAGTGAAGTCCAAGATCTGCTACACGGGCGAGGATGGCAAGCAGGTCTGCCAATAGCAGTTCCGGGCGGCGAAAACAGGAGCGATTTGCTATGCGAGCAGCCACCTTCTGGATCCTCTTCAGCATCGGATCGCTGCTGCTCGCTTTCTCCGTCCTTCTCAGCCAGACGCCGGGCGACGATCGGACGTTTGACAAGGTGGTCTTTGCAACGGCTGGCATACTCTTAGTCGCGGCGCTACTGCTTGGTCGCTTTAACCGTGGGGTTGGGCATTGGCGAATAGGAGCGATTCCGACGGTGATTTTGTCTGCCGAACTGGCGGTCTGCGCGTATGGTTTGCTGAGCGTTTTGACGTATCGGCGGCACTGAGGCTCGTTCGAGAAGGTTGAAATGAAAGCCGTACTGATGCTCTTGATGGTGGGTGCGCTTGCTGTCGGTCAAGATGCTCCCGCAACGATGACGAAGCTTTCTGTGCGCCTGCAAGGCGCGGAGATTTCGGAAGATAGCTTTGCTGCAAAGCCGAAGCCCATGTACCGGGCTGGGAATCGTTACTGTCGTACTGAGGAGCTCCCTGATCCCGAGCGTGGCCTTCACGGTTTGCTGATCGTCAACGAGCCGGACGTGTGGATGGTGAACCTGCTCACGAAAACGGCCCAGTACTTTCTCGATCCCGGTCCAACCTTCAACTGCCACCTGCCGATATTCCGTGGTGAGCAGGTGAAATCGGCCGCCGAAATAATGAAGAATCCGCTTTTAGAACTGGAGTTCGGCCAGGAACTTGGATTCTTTAGAGGCAAGGGGGCCGCTTCAAAAGAGGGGCCGGTTCTTCGGTGTCCTTTCGGCAAGCCTGCGTGACGGCATCTGACGCGCCCTGCTAAATTCATTCAGTCGCCGAGGTGCGGCTGAAAATGAAGCGTGAAAGCTCACCGATTCCAGAACCAATCGCGCAACTGCAACGCCAGTTGGAGCAGTTTCGTA
>CAMDED010000265.1 GCA_945893365.1 Candidatus Sulfopaludibacter sp. SbA3
CTGCCTTGGGGATCTCTTGCGTGCTGAAAAACAGCACCACCTGCTTCGCTTTCCGCTTGCCCATCGCCATACCCTCTATGACGCCTGAAACATTCAAGAGGTAACATGTTTCCGTGTTCTTTTCCTGCCACTTCTACCACGGGCTGCTATGAGACGCTCGAGAACGGCAAAACACAGGATGTTTCGCCGTTGAAGAGGCCCCGGTGGCCGGGAAGCAAGCGTTCTTGACTGTTTCCGGCTCCGACGGACAACCACTAACCTCATTGGCACGCCAGAACCTCGCCCGACCGCGCTCGACTTCCGCCCTTACCCGGCGCGCCAGGGCGCGCCACTCGCTCGCTTGCACACCCGACCAATCATCGATTATCATTAATCCGGCCATGAAACCGATTTCATCCGTCACCAAAGTGGACCAAGTTCGCCAAGCCATCCTTGAGTTGATCTTCAGCGGCGGCCTTCTCCCCGGTCAGCGCCTTGTCGAGGCGAATCTGGCGAAGGATTTCTGCGTTTCGCAAGCAACGGTGAACGCCGCCCTTCAGGATCTTCACAATCAAGGAGTCGTCACCAAGATCCTCAACCGGTCGTCGAACGTCAGCCGCTACACGGCGAGCGAAATCAACAAGCTCTTTGCCGTGCGGACGGTGCTCGAACCGATGGCGTCGGCCGAGGCAAGCCGTCAACTCACGCGCGAGGGCATCCGGAGTCTCGCCGAGCAGGTCGACAACATGCGGCGCGCGGCCCGCGCTGAAGACGTGCCACGGTTCTGTCTTGCCGACTACACGTTCCACCAGAAGATCTATCGCCTGACACGAAATTCGTTCCTGATTCAGGCCTGTCAGGCGATCGCCGCGGCCCCCTTTGCCTATCTGCTTTGCGACTGTCAAGGCGCACTTCCCACCGACTATGCCGGCTTGGCGGAGGACCATGAGCAGGTAATTCTCGCGCTCGAAACGAGCCCGGAGGCCGCCGCCCAAGTGACGCTTGAGCGGATTGAGAGCTGGCGCAGCCATTCCGTCAGGGCTCTTGAAGCGCTCGCCGAAGGGAGTGTGCAACATGCGGTGGCTTAACGGTATTGCGATTCTCGTCGCGGGCATCGCAGCCGCTCACGCCGGTACAGTCTCGTTTTCAAAGGACATTCGTCCGATTTTCGAACGCAGCTGCCTGAGTTGTCACGGTTCCTCGCAGCAGTTGTCGGGACTGAGCCTGCTGACGCGTGAGAGTGCCGTTCACGGCGGTTTGCATGGGACGGCTATCGTTCCAGGCAAGTCAAGTGAGAGCGCCATGGTCCGGCGTCTAACGGGCAGCATTCAACCGGGCATGCCGCTCGGTGGCAAGCTCAGCGAGGCCGAGATTGCTTTGGTTCGACGGTGGATTGACGAGGGTGCGCGTTGGGACGAATCCGTTCCGAGCGCCGCGCCTGCTGCCTCCGCTCCACGCCGGATCACGGAAGCGGATCGAAAGTGGTGGGCTTTCGTCAAGCCTGTCCGGCGCGAACCGCCCGCCGTGGGCGATGCGAGATGGAAGTCGAATCCGGTCGACGCGTTCGTTTTCGCCAAGCTCCGGGAGAGAGATCTGAAGCCGGTCGCGAGGGCGGACAAGTGGACGCTCGTCCGGAGAGCGTATCTCGATCTCACGGGCCTTCCGCCCAGTCCGGAGGAGGTGGACGCGTTCGTCAAGGACAGCTCTCCGGACCCGTTCGCGGATTTGGTGAAGCGGTTGCTCGCGTCGCCGCATTACGGGGAGCGTTGGGGGAGGCACTGGCTCGACGTGGCCCGCTACGCCGACAGCGGCGGATACGAGCAGGACTTCACGTATCCGGACGCGTGGCGCTACCGCGACTACGTGATTCGGGCTTTCAATCGGGATAAGCCGTACGACCAGTTCATCCGCGAACAAATCGCCGGTGACGAACTCGACGCCGTCAACGACACGGCCGCCATCCATGACGCCCTGATCGCAACCGGTTTCCATCGCGTCGGCGCGACCGTCGGCTTCAGGGAAAAGGACAACCCGCAATACCGCTACATCTACCTCGATGACCTGATCGGCACCACCACGCGAGCCTTTCTGGGGCTTACGGTGAGTTGCGCCCGTTGCCACGATCACAAGTTCGATCCGATTTCCCAACTCGATTACTACCGGTTGATGGCCGTCTTCAATCCCTACGTGAATTACAACCACCCTTTGGCCTCGTCCGCCGAAGTTGCGGCGTACCAGGGCAGGGAAGCGGCGGTCGCGGCTGAAACCGGTCCGCTGCGTCAAAGAATCCGTGAAATCGAAGAGCCCTATCGAAAGGCGGCCTTTGAGAAAAAGCTAGCGACATTTCCCGCCGACATTCAGGCTGCCGTGCGCACGCCTGCCGACCAGCGCACCGAGGGGCAGAAGCTGCTTGCCACGCAGGTCCTAAGCATCAGGGGCGGCAATTACCGGTCGCTGATGAAGCCGGAAGACAGAGCTGCGGCGGACGCGCTCACACGCCGGATAAAGGATCTCGAAAAGCAGTTGCCCGCGCCGCTTCCCGTCGCTATGGGAATTCGGGACGGCGACTATCGCCTTACCCCGATGGGTCCTGGCGACGATGAAGCTCCCGGCAAGGGTGTGAAGGGCCGCGATGACGAGGTGAATGAATCCTACATCCCTGTCCTTGGCAAGCCGTATCGCCCGCCGAAGTCTTATTTCCTCGAAGCGGGCGACTACCAGTCGCCCGGCGCCGAGACCAATCCCGGATTCATCGAGATCATCGCGGACGCGGATACGCCGACGGCAATTCCGCCGAAGGACGGCCGCGTCACGACCGGGCGTCGCCGGGCGCTCGCAGAGTGGATCGCTTCCGGAACGAATCCACTAACGGCGCGGGTGATGGTGAATCGCATTTGGCAACATCACTTCGGCCGGGGTCTCGTTTCCACTCCAAGCAATTTTGGCCGCCTGGGCCGCAGGCCCTCGCATCCGGAATTGCTCGACTGGCTGGCAACCGAGTTTGTCCAATCCGGCTGGAGCGTCAAGCACATGCACCGCCTGATCATGAACTCCGAGACGTACCGCATGGCGTCCGAATACGGGGCCAGCGGAGCAATTGAGTCCGATCCGGAGAACACCTATATTTGGCACTACCCTCCACGGCGTCTCGAAGGAGAGGCGATCCGCGACTCGATCCTGGCGACGAGCGGAAATCTCAACCTCAAGGCGGGGGGACCGGCGTACTTCCCGCCCGTTCCCGAGCGCGTAAGACAGTCCGTCTACAAGGGCATCTGGGTCGTGAATGAGGAGGGGCCGGATGTCTGGCGCCGCGGCGTTTATTCGTACTTCAAACGCGGTATGAAGTTCCCCATGTTCGAAGTGTTCGATCAGCCAGATCCGAATGTAACCTGCGAGCGCCGCAGCGTCAGCACGGTACCCACGCAGGCGCTCACGCTTCTGAATAACGAGTTTGTGCTACAACAAGCTCGGCACTTCGCCGAACGCATCTTGAAGTTGGCAGGCCCGGAGCAGGCGGCGCAGGTGCGCGCGGCTTACCGGATCGCCCTTGCACGGGACCCCGGAGAGAAAGAGATGCGCAGCAATGTAGCCTTCTTGAACCGGCAACTCGCGGCGCACCGGGACTCCGCGTCTCCGGCGCTCGAAGCGGCCGTCGACCTGTGCGACGTGATCCTTAACCTCAACGAGTTTCTGTATATCAATTGAAGGGAATCGCCGAATGAAAACATCCAGACACATCTCGCGACGGGACCTGATGTTCAGCGCGGGCGGCGGCATCGGCGGCGTGGCGCTGGCGAGCCTCCTCGCCCAGGACAAGCTTCTCGGCGCGCCGGTAGCGGGCCAGGCGTGCGCTTCGAGTCCCAAGGGCGCGGCAAGCGACGGTCGTCAAAAGACTCATTTCCGCCCGCGCGCCAAGTCGGTGATTTCCCTCTTCATGACGGGCGGCGTCAGCCACATCGACACCTTCGATCCGAAGCCCATGCTCCGAAAGCATCACGGACAGCCGCTGTCGGGTTTCGGCGAAATCGTCGTGCGGCAGGGATACCCGGGACCGATCATGGGCAGTCCGTATTCGTTCAAAAAATATGGACAGTCCGGTACTGAGGTCTCGGAGCTTTTTCCTCACATGGGCTCGATTGTCGATGAGTTCGCGCTCATCCGGTCGGGCTTTGGAAAGTCGAACGACCATGTGCTTGCGCACTATGAATGGAACACCGGTTCGCTGCTGATGGGCTTCCCGAGCGTGGGTTCCTGGGTGACGTACGGCCTCGGCACGGAGAACCAGAGCCTGCCCGGCTATGTCGTGATCTACGATCCTCGCGGCGGACCGAACGCCGGTGTTGCCAACTGGAATAGCGGGTTCCTGCCCGCCGCGTTTCAAGGCACGGTCTTTCGTCCGTCGGGCGATCCCATTCTCGATCTCCACCCTCCGGCGGGAATCCGGCCGGAGCAGCAGCGGGCGCGCCTGGATCAACTGGCAAAGCTCAACGAAGAACATGCCGCGCGTTATCCCGGCAGTTCCGAGCTCGCGGCCCGAATCGCTTCCTACGAGCTCGCTTACAACATGCAGGCCTGCGCTCCGGAGGCGGTCGACCTGGAGAAGGAAACCACAGCCACCAAGCAGCTTTATGGATTGGACGACGCCGTCACCGAACCTTTCGGGCGTCAATGTCTGCTTGCCCGTAGGCTTGTCGAGCGCGGCGTGCGCTTCGTTCAGCTGTTTAACGGCGCGAAGGCCCGCACCGACGTCGACGATTGGGACGCTCACAGCAACCTCGCCGACAACCATGGTGCGCACGCACGCGAGATTGACCGGCCGATTGCCGGTCTGATTCGCGACCTGAAGCAGCGCGGGCTGCTCGACGACACGCTGGTCATCTGGCATTCGGAATTTGGCCGCATGCCGATCTCGCAGAAGGGTCTTGGGCGCGATCACAACCCGGGAGCCATGTCGTTCTGGATGGCGGGCGCCGGAATTCGCGGCGGCCAGGTCATCGGCGCAACCGACGATTTCGGATACAAAGCCACCGAGCAGCCGATCTCCTACCACGACGTTCATGCGACGATCCTGCATCTGCTCGGCCTCGATCATAAACGTCTTACCTATTACTTCAACGGCCGTCAAATGCGTCTTACCGACGTCCACGGAGAATTGATTCCACAGTTAGTTGCCTGAAGTTTCCTCAACCCGAACCGAAAGAAAGGAATGCCATGTTCGCACGCTCGTGTCTTTCTTCAGTTGCCATACTCGGAGCGCTCTTGCTGGAAACAGCCGCCATCGCTCCCCTCCAAGGGCAGGTCGCCGGCAGCATCAGCGGCTTCGTCCGCGACCAATCCGGCGCGCAAATCCCCGCCGTCAACATTACAGCTCGCTCGGCCGAGCAACAATTGACCCGAACCACGGTCACCGATAACACAGGTTTTTACAACCTGCTGGCGATCCCGTCCGGCACTTACGAAATAACCGCCTCTGCGGATGGATTCGACCGGCAGATTCAAGGCGGCGTGCGCTTGAGCCTGGGCGAAAACCTCCGATTGGACATGATCCTTAAGGTAGGCTCCATTTCG
>CAMDED010000266.1 GCA_945893365.1 Candidatus Sulfopaludibacter sp. SbA3
TTCCCGCCTCAAACAGTCTGGGATGTTTTGGACCGTTCGCGGCGCCAACGCCATCATCGCCTTGCGATGCTGCCATCTCAACGGCCGGTTTGAGGATTACTGGGAGGCGCGCCGGGCCGCATGAACTCCACTTCTATGTCGCGCACCCGTTCAAATCGGTGAGGGAGTCCCTTGGACGGAAGCGGCCGGGCTGAGTTCGTACGCCGTTTCAGAAGTTCGGCCGCGTACTTGAGACGAGATCCATCTTGCGAATGAGCCTGCGAGAGGCTCTTCCGCGCGGCCCGTCGGCTTTTTCATCAAAGGATTGGTCCCGAGCGGCCGGCTCTGGGCGTTGGCCGCGCCACTTCCGGGAAGGCCGTTTGGGGACCGCGAGCGGCAAGGGTCCGGATGCCCACTAACGCAACCACGTGAGATTCCTAAAGATTGCGGCGTTATCGCGATCCGGCATCCGCCTTCCGAGGCCCTATTGTTTTCCCACAGGAATCCTGCGATACTCATTTGGGCAACCAATATGAACACAAGAGCCGAAGTCTGGCAGGGCACGCTGGCCCTCATGGTCCTCAAAACCCTCAATGCCATGGGTCCCCAGCACGGGTACGGCGTCGCGCGCCGCATCGAGCAAACCAGTGAGAATCTTCTGTCCATCAACCACGGCACGCTGTATCCGGTCCTCCTCAAGCTCGAACAGGAAGGCGCCATCGCGTCGGAATGGGGCGTATCGGAGAACAATCGCCGGGCCAAGTTCTATCGGATCACCAAGTCCGGCCGGAAACACCTTGCCACGGAAGTGACCGAGTGGGCCCAGGCGACCGAAATCGTCGCGCGCTTCATCGCGCTCAAGGGAATGAAAGCATGATTCGCACACTACGCCGCACCTGGAATCGCTTACTCGGAAGCCTCTTCCGCCGAAATGCCGACGGCGATCTCGCCGAGGAGCTCGATTCCCATATCCGGCTGCTCGCTGAGGAAGGCATCCGCCGCGGTCTCCCGCCGGATGAGGCGCATCGCCTCGCCAGACTCCAGTTTGGCAGTGTCGAGTCGACGAAGGAGAGCTACCGCGATCAGCGCGGTATGCCGGCCCTCGATGCCCTCGTCCAGGACCTCCGCTATGCTTTTCGCGGCATCCGCAACAATCCCGGCTTCGCCACCGTCGCTATCCTTTCGCTCGCCATCGGCATCGGCGCCAACACCGCCATCTTCTCGCTGGTCAACGGCGTGCTCCTCCGGCCGCTTGCCTACAAGGACCCGCAGCGCGTATTTTTGGTCCGGGAACTTCTTGGACCCGGCCGAAATCCCGCACCGTCACCCGTTAACCCAATGCACGCCCGCGAATGGGCAAAGCAGTGCCTGTCGCTCGAACATGTCGCACTGATGCGCAGCGGCCGTGCTCAGATCGCCGCCGGAGGGGAGCCGGCTTCCATACCGGCCGCCGGCGTTCCCCACAATCTCTTCACTCTCTTCGGCGTTGAACCCATCCTGGGCCGCACATTCTTCGCCGAAGAGGAGCGGGAAGGCAACGACCGCGTCGCAATCCTTTCCGAATCGCTCTGGCGCTCTCGCTTCGATTCAGACCGGTCGCTGGTTGGCAAGTCGATCCTGATCGACGGCCGGAATCACGAGGTCGTCGGCATCATTCCCGCTTCGTTCCGCCTCCCTTACCGCGACACCTCCAACGTGCGGTTCGAAATTTTTCGTCCTCTCGTACTCGCCCAGGCGGAGCTCTCGCGGCCAATGGGCAATTTCAACTACAGCGCCGTCGTCCGGGTGAGGCGCGGTGTAAGCGCCGAGCAGGCGCTCGCCGAAATCAACGTCGTCCAGGCGCGCTTCCCATTTCTGGCCGGCAGCAGAAGGGATCTGAAGGCAACGCTCACTCCTGTGCACGAGATCGTTACCGGGCGCGCGCGGCTCGGCTTGTGGATGCTGGCAGCCGCGGTCGGCGCCGTTCTTCTCATCGTCTGTGTGAACCTGGCCAATCTCTTACTCTCGCGCATTGCCGCGCGTAGCCGCGAGGCGGCTATCCGGACCGCCCTCGGAGCCGGCCGCGGCCGCCTGTTCCGCCAGGCGCTTACGGAAAGCCTGTTGCTGGCCGTGCTGGGTGGAGCTGTTGGGATTCTGTTGGCAAGCTGGATTGTGCAACTGCTCGTCGCCGGCGGCACGCTCGATATTCCCAGGCTCGATGAAGTACGCCTCGATCCGGGTGTTATCGTGTTCGCTTTCTGTCTCACGTTGCTCACCGGGCTTCTGTTCGGCGCCTTTCCCGCGTGGCGGCTTGGCTGCAACGATCCTCAGGAGGCGCTACGCACCGGAAGCCGCACGGTCACGGAAGGACGCCGCGGCCTGCGGCGCCGCGAAGCCTTGATCGGCCTCGAAGTCGGCCTGAGCGCGGCGCTGCTGATTGTCGCCGGTCTTCTCGGCGCCAGTCTCACCCGCTTGCTCCAGGTCGACAAAGGATTCGACGCCAGCCACGTTCTCACCGTCGAAATCGACCTCGCCGGCGACCTCTACCGGGAATCGGTCAACCGGGAAAGGTTCTTTGACCGTGTCCTCGCGAAGGTGGGAGCCATCCCCGGTGTCCAGGCCTCCGGAGTCACCACCGAGCTGCCAACGCTCGGCGAAACTTGGAACGACCCGATATACCTCGAAGGCGCCAGCCGGCTCGAAGAACGCCACACGGTCAATAACCGGTACTCGAGCCCGGGTTATTTCAGCGCGATGAACATTGCCATCCGTAGTGGCAGGGCGTTCGAGGAAAGCGATCGGGGCCGGGGCGTCGCCGTCCTCTCGGAGAAGGCGTCAAAACTCCTCTGGCCCGGAGAACCGGACCCGGTGGGCCGGCGCTTTATGGGTGAAGACGACAAGCCGAAGACTCTGGTCGGAATCGTTGCCGAGGTACGCGCCGTGCTCGACCGCGACCCGCCGCCGACGGCTTATTACCCGTACTGGCAACGCGTACCCGCCAGTGTTGACTTGGTTCTTCGGACATCCGCCGATCCGCGTTCCGTCGCCGGTTCGCTTCGCGCCGTCCTTCGCGGCGAGGATGCGCAACTGCCGATCCAAGCCATCCGCACTATGGAGGAGGTGGTCGACCGCTCAGTTGCGCAGCGCAGATTCCAACTGACCCTGATGGTCGTCTTTGCCGCATCCGCGCTCCTGGTGGCCAGCCTCGGCATTTACGGCGTTGTCTCTTACTCGGTAGCTCGCCGCCGAAACGAGATCGGCATCCGGATGGCGCTCGGCGCGCGGCGTTCCCAACTGCTCTGGCTGGTCATTCGCCAAGGTCTGGCCCCGGTCGTCATTGGCCTGGCGGCCGGTGTGGCCTTCGCTCTCTTCCTCGGCCGGGCCATTCGCGGCCTGTTGTTCGGGGTTCAGCCGGCCGACCCCCTGACGATCGCGGGCGTCATTGTGGTGCTGCTCGTTGTGGGTGCCTTAGCCTGTCTCATCCCAGCGCGTCGGGCAGCCGGCACGGATGCCGTCGCGGCGCTCCGATTCGAGTAGCGATCTGAATTCATGGACAACGGGTCTCGATGACGTTCCCCAGTCCATCGTACCGCCGCTTCGTTTCCGGGTACGTACCCAGCTTGCCGGGCCTCGACCTGCGCAGCCTTGTCCGGTTTCCCCGCCTACTACCGGGTTCCAAGCGTGGACTCATGCACCAGCGAGGTCGCCGCGAGCCACCAGGGCCATCCCCCGTGCTGCGTACTCGTCGTAGTAGTGGTCGGAAATGGCGATGTTCTTGTCAAGTGACTGCGATGTCATGGTGTGTGATGACATCGTAGACAGTTTGAGGCATGACCCCTTTTAGGAGGTCTTACGATGAGCCGAGTTCAGGGTTCTCCGCCCGGCTGGAACATGTCGGACTTCCATCAGCGGCTCAGACAACTCCGCGCCGCTCGCAAGCTTACCCAGACCCGAGTGGCCGAACTGCTCGGCGTCAACCCCCGCGTCTACACCCACTGGGAAAACGGCGACGCCACACCGCTATTTGGGACCGTCGTCAAAATCGCAGACATCCTCGATGTCAGTCTCGACGAGCTCGCTGGAAGGAAGGAAAGCAACAGCGATGCCCACATTCATAACCCGGAGTTTGCACCGTTTGTACCAGAAAGTCGATCAGCTCGAGGATGAGGATCGGAAGGCGCTGGTCATCGCGCTCGACAGCCTGGTAAGGCGCTCCAGGGTCGGCAGGGTGATAACCGAGCTTTAGGCGCTAAAGGATAGGACATGGAACCGAATCTCAATCAGGAACGCCAGCAGGCCCACGCGCTACTGGACATGCTGCCGGTCGAAAAGCTGAATGCCGTGCGGACTCTATTGGAAGTGATGGTGGATCCGCTGCCTCGCGCGCTCGCTCTGGCGCCGGTGGAAGACGAAGAGATCACGCCTGAGACGGCCGCGTCGCTGGACTGCGCCCGTGCTTCCGTTGCACGCGGTGAGGGCATCCCGCACGAAGCGATCTTGCGCGAGTTCGGGCTTAATCAGTGAACGAGGACCCGGCTCCCGGGCGGATCTCTGTCATCTGGTCACCGGAGGCTCGCACCGGCCTGCGGGTCATAGAGCGAGAGACCGCATTGCAGATTCTCCACTGCGTCGATCGCTACCTGGCCAGCTGCGGGGTGACGTCAAAAAGCTCAAGCCGCCGCTCACCGGCTTCCGTCTCCGCTGTGGCGGCTACCGCGTGTTCTTCGATCACAAGGACGAGAACACCATGGTCATCACCTGCGTGAAGAACCGCCGTGAAGTTTACCGTTGATCGGCAAATGGGGCGACACGACGCCCCTTCAGCCGATGCGGAAGCATCGTCTTTTTCTTGCTTCTCGGATACCGCCCGGCAACTAACCAGCTGGCTGCGACGTGCGGCGACAAATCATGGGAATGCCGGGGAATGCGGAGGCGTCTAGCCTCCCGGCCTGTCAAGGGCCTCGTCAGAGGCCCAGCGCGTTCCAGGCTCCGTAAGCCTCTGAAATTACGAAGCAAGTTGCTCCCGGAGATGCATTGGAGGCGGCGCATGCGGGCCTTTTCGTTGCAATATCCTCCAAGGTCAAGAAGCCCTGGATCGCTTTCGCAAAGCCGTATTCCCGTGATAGCCTTGGCCTAAGTTCGGGACCAAGCAAAATCGGAGACTACATGCGGATCACGCTCAGCGGCGTTATGGTTGACGACCAGGACAAAGCCCTTCGGTTTTACACGGACATTTTGGGGTTTGCAAAGAAATCGGACATCCCAATGGGTGAGTTCAGGTGGCTGACCGTCGCCTCGCCGGAGGGGGTCGACGGTGTCGAGTTAGCCCTTGAACCTGCGGCCTTTCCGCCCTCCAAGATATTTCAGAGGGCGCTCTTTGACGCGGGTATCCCACTTACGGCATTTCCTACGAAAGAGCCTCTTGCAAAATCAATTGAAACAATAACTATTATTTATGTTTTAAAGAGGGGAGTTCGGGCTTAAAACAGGATTTCGAAGCCAATTCCAAACCAGAAGGATTCCCCTCCTTATGAAGCTTACTTTCTTCGAGCACTTGAATCA
>CAMDED010000267.1 GCA_945893365.1 Candidatus Sulfopaludibacter sp. SbA3
CCGTCTTGGCCCAAAACCTTGCGGCTTCCAAGGTGGAAAGAACCTCGCTGGCTTTCCGTTCCTTGGTGGCGCGGTTGAGAATCGCGCCGCGGAATCCGCCCGTCTTGATCGGGTAGGCGGCGATGCTGTGGGAGTGGATGCTCATGTCGATGTCCTTGTCCTGGCTTTTAGAGGCGGCGGAATCTGTTATTGGCCGTCACTCGGGCGGCTGGCTTGCCGCATCGAAGCTCAGGCCGCGAGCGATCTTGCTGCCGAGGGGTTCGATTGTCTGCACGTCGGCAATCTTCCTCAGCAGGTCTTCGCGTGACGCTTTAGGAAACTGCTTTGCGAGGTCCAGTTCCCACGAGGTCGGTTCCTCTTTCAAGAGCGACCTGACAATCTGGTTGACGCGGTTCAATCTAACCGCCTCTTTGTTTGCCATGGGGTTCGTGGGTGTCGTGTTTTCCATTGGGTGGTTGTCCTTTTCCGTGCTGCTTTAGAGGCGGCGGAACCTGCGGGCGTCGTAGGCTTCCTGTCCGCGGGGCGTTGCCAGCTTGCCGCCGTTTTTCTTCGCGGCTTTCGCGATCATCTCGCGGGTCACTTCTCTCGCCGTTTTCGGCTTCGGCTGGCTGGTTTGTTCTTCGTTTGTCATGGTGATCACATCATGGCTCTGGTTGGCCGGGTTAGCAAGTTAAATCGCTCATTCTAACCGAGTTAAACAAACGCCCAAGTGTTTGAAGCCGAAATGAACCAACCAGAGGGAGACCTCTCCCGGTGCGACGCGGAGATCGCGGAGATTGAGGCGGCGATCCGCGCCGGGGTTGAGCCGCTGGAATGCGCGCTTCTCGGACTTCATGACTGGGGAGCGGAGCGCAGATTGATACTGGCCGAGTTATGAAAATAGTTCAGTGGGCGATTGATCGCTTAATTCCCTACGCGCGGAATGCCCGCAAAATTCCGCAGGAGGCGATCGACAAGGTCGCCGCCAGCATCAAGGAATTCGGCTGGCAGCAACCCATCGTCGTGGACTCCGAGCGGGTCGTCGTCGCGGGCCACGTGCGCCTGCTGGCGGCAAAGCAGCTCGGGCTGGCGAAGGTCCCGGTGCACGTCGCGACCAACCTGACGCCGGGCCAGATCAAAGCGTTCCGGCTGATGGACAACCGCAGCCACCAGGAGAGCACTTGGGATACGGAGCTGCTCGGTCCCGAGATTGCCGAGTTGCAGGCGTTGAACGTGGACGTCGCGCTGGCCGGGTTCGACGCCGAGGAGATTGCGCAGTTCCTTGATTCGAACGGCTCGGAGGGTACGCCCCCGGACGAGTTCAAGGAGTACGACGAATCGATCCCGACGGCTCACGAGTGTCCGAAGTGTGGCTACACCTGGAGCGGAGCGGCGGCGCCGAAGCCCGAAGCACCATCTGCAGAGGAAGCCGCGGCATAACCATGGCAACGCGAGTGATGCATCGGACGAACGGCCAGCACCGGAACCAGGGCAACGTTCTGAACAAAGCCTGCCCTTCGATCAAAAGCCGCCCTGCCGACCTGTCGGTTCAGACCGACGGCCAGCCCGAGATGCCTCGTCAGGCGGCACCTGAGAAACCCGTCTACCGTGTGCCGTCAATGAGCGAGGTTGCAGGGACGCCATGGAACGGCTTCACGGTGGCCTCCACGTTTTCGGGGTGCGGGGGATCCTGCCTTGGCTACCGCATGGCTGGGTTCAAGGTCGTCTGGGCGAACGAGTTCGTTCCCGCGGCGCAGGAATCGTATCGCGCGAACATGAACAGCGACTCCGTCCTCGACTGCCGAGATATCCGGCTGGTGCAACCGGAGGAGATTCTCCAGGCGACCGGCCTCACGCGCGGTGAGCTCGATCTATTCGACGGTTCCCCGCCATGCCAGTCGTTTTCCATGGCAGGCGCACGCGAAAAAGGCTGGGGCAAGGAGAAGACCTACGAGCACGGTGCCTCGCAGTGCAACGAGACGCTGTTCGACGAATACATCCGGCTGCTGCGCGGGCTCCAGCCGAAGACGTTCGTCGCCGAGAACGTGAGCGGGCTCGTCAAAGGCACAGCCAAAGGCTGGTTCATCGAAGTGCTGCGCGAACTGAAGGCCTCCGGCTACCGCGTGACCGCCCGGCTGCTCGACGCTCAATGGCTGGGCGTCCCGCAGATGCGCCAACGGATCATCTTCGTCGGGGTGCGTGAGGATCTCCGTCTGGAGCCAGTTCACCCGGAACCGCTCCGGTACCGCTATTCGGTCCGCGACGCGCTGCCGCACCTGGCGGCATGCAGGACGTCCTCGCACGGTTTCACGAAAGAGACCGACCTGAATCTTCACAGCCCTGCGCCTTCCGTGACCGCTTCGGGCGGAGCTGCTTACACGGGACACCAGGTCCAGTCGGCGGCGGCGCCAATCACGGAACTGACGGGCCGGGTCGGTGGGCAGTTCAAGCGGAAGAAGATCAGTCTCGACGGGCCGCTCAATACCGTGAACGCGCAGGGCGCCGGGGTCCAGCGGTTCGAGTTGTCCGGCCGCGCGGTTCATAACACCGGCAGTCCCAGCTACAGCGCTGGCGACATCACCGACCGGCCCTCACCGGCGATTACCGTTGGCAGCATCAGCCGGGATGGCGGCGGGGCCAGCAATCACTTTCACGTCGTCGGTGCAACCGAACGGCGCAAGTTCACGATCGCGGAACTGCGGCGCATCTGCGCATTCCCAGATGACTTCATTCTGATCGGAACGTATGCGCAGCAGTGGGAGCGGCTCGGGAATTCGGTTCCGCCGCTGATGATGAAGGCCATCGCCGAGACGGTCAGGGACAAGGTGCTATCCCGATGCTGATCGAACAGTGGCCAATCGACAAGGTCATTCCGTACGCGCGGAATGCCAGAACAATCACCGCCGCGGCGGTCGACAAAGTCGCTGCGTCGATTCAGGAGTTCGGCTGGCGGCAGCCGATTGTAGTCGATGCACATCGCGTGATCATCGCCGGACACACCCGATTGCTCGCAGCGCGCAAGCTCGATCTCACCGAGGTACCGGTACACGTTGCCGACAATCTTTCGCCGGCGCAGGTGAAGGCATACCGGCTGATGGACAATCGGTCGCACGATGAAACTTCCTGGGATTTCGAGCTGCTCGGGCCCGAGCTGCTCGACCTTCAGAACCTCGGGTACGGCAATCTGGAACTGACAGGCTTCGACGAGCAGGAGATTGCCGACTTCCTCGCCGGGGCAGCGTCGCCGGGCCAGGAGGGACTAACACCCGACGACGACGCACCGGCCCTGCGTGAAGCCCCCGTGGCCCAACCGGGCGAACTGTGGGTCCTCGGCCAGCACCGCCTGCTCTGCGGCGACGCCACCGTCCCGGCGGATTTGACTCGAGTCCTTGCCGGCTCCCGCGCGGATCTGGTGATTATCGATCCGCCGTATAACGTCGATTACGAAGGCGCGACGAAGGAAAAGCTCAAGATCCGAGGCGACAAGATGGCCGACGCCGCCTTCTTCAGCTTCCTTCTCGCGGCCTATCGGAACCTCGCCAGCGTCACGAAGGAAGGCGCGGGGATTTACGTGTTCCACGCCGACACCGAGGGTATGAACTTCCGCCGCGCGTTGGTCGAAGCGGGCTGGAAGCTGGCGCAGTGCTGCGTGTGGGTGAAGCAGACGCTGGTGATGGGGCGGCAGGATTATCACTGGCAGCACGAGCCGATTCTCTACGGCTGGAAGCCGGGCGCACCGCATCGTTGGTTCACCGATCGGAAGCAGACGACGGTTTGGAATTTCGACAAGCCCGCGCGCTCGGTCGACCATCCGACGATGAAACCGGTTGACCTGATCTCGTATCCGATTCTGAACAGCAGCAGGAACGAGGACGTGGTGCTCGACACGTTCGGCGGATCGGGCTCGACGCTGATCGCCTGCGCGAAGCACGGCCGCGCGGCCCGGCTGCTGGAGATCGACCCGCTGTACTGCGATGTCGTGATCCGCCGGTGGCAGTTGTGGAGTGGGGAGAAGGCCTACAACGAGGAAGGCCGATCCTTCGAGGACGTCTCGAAAGACCGGTTGGTGGGGAAGGCTGCGTGAAGCCGCTTCTACAGGTCGGCTACGCTCCAGGTGGCAACGACCCGGTGGGTGCCATCGATCCCGCGCGCCCAGAGCTTGTATGCGTAGGGGCAGAGGCCGGGGTCTTCGTCGTTCTCCAGGCGGTGCTCGCGGGCTCGCAGGTCGCCCTGCGCCAGTTCCTTGCCTTCGCTAATCGTCGAGGCTGCGTCCACCGGTTCGTAGGTGCCCTCCTCGTCTTCGACAATCAGGATCGCGATTCGGAGGTCGGTGTCAGGCGTGAGTTGGATTGAGAATCCGGGGGTCCTCTGCGTCTTGGTCTGTTTCGTGGTCGGTGCCATCTGCTTATCTCCTTACCATCCGTTGAAGATTGGTTTGACTCGAGAAGGTGTGCGGCCTGCGCTCTGTTGCGCTGCTGCGGCAGCTCCCGCTTCGTACGCGGCTTCGAGCGCCTCGCGCAGAGTCCAAACCGCGATGTCGTGGAAGTCGAGGGAATCGCTTTTCCGTGTTTCGAGTGTCTCGATCCCGATTCGCCGTGCGATCTGCAGGATGGCGTCAGCCTTGTCCTTGCTGGTCGTCTCCGCGGCCGGCCCTATGGTCTGTTCCGTTTTCATCTGCTTGTCTCCTTGCATGACCATTCATCACTCTTCAGCGGCAGAAAGCCAAGTCAATTCTGCTTATAAACGGCGAAAAGCCCACCCTTACCGGTGGGCCGTCGCCTGCGGGCTGCGCTTAGGCAGCCTTGTAGGTCCGGGCACCCGCCTCGCTCTTGAAGGACTCGATTTTCGTGCCCTTTTTGCCGAGGATCGCGATGAACCCGCGAACCGTGTGCTTCTGCCAGCTCGTCGCCGCCATGATCTCTTCGAGGGTGGCTCCGTTCTTGCGGGAGATCAGGGCGAGGACCTCGTCCTTCTTGCTGGTGCCGGTCTTCGGCTGCTTCGCCGCCTTGGCCTTTTTCGCGGCCTTGGGGGCCTTCGCGGGCTTCGCTGCCTTGGCTACCTTGGCCACCTTCGCCTTCGCGACCTTGGGGGCCTTCGGCGCCTTCGCGGGCTCGGCCGTCTCGCCTTCGGCTACAGCCGGGGCTTCGAGCTTCTGAAGCTCGGTGAGGATGCGCTTCGAGGCGACCGCGCTGCTGGTGAACTTCTTCACCGGGACGACTCCCGGCAGGCTGTTGTAGATCGCGATCAGGCGTTTGCTGTCTGCGCCCAGTAGCTCGGCGATGTTGTCCTCGCCGGTGAAGGCGATGCCCGTTTGGGCTTCGGTGGCGGCTTTGCGGGTCGCGTAGACCGTGACGTTGTTGTCGGAATT
>CAMDED010000268.1 GCA_945893365.1 Candidatus Sulfopaludibacter sp. SbA3
GGCGGAAGAGCAACGCCGCCACCGCTTGGGACACACAACAGCCGAACAGATCCGCTTTCACGAACGAACCACGGTGGAACGAGTGAATGCGCGGTTGAAAGACGAGTTCGGGGCGAGCACGGTACGGGTGCGCGGCAACAAAAAGGTGAGTGCCATCTCATGTGGCGCTCACCTGCGACCAGATCCTGCGGCTGATCACGTAAACGGTTTGGCTGCCGCCGAAACAAAATCGAAGGAAGCAGTAACGCTATGGTTGCGGCGTGCCGAAAATCCGGGAACGCTCTGGTTGGAGCCACGAAATATTGATTCAACCACCCGGTATTCACGGCAACGTACACTCAGCAGCCAAGTTACGCCACTCTGGTGTCAGTATGGATGTCCGCACTCCAGAATTTTGCAATAGCCTCACAAGACCGGAAACGATGTCAAATCATGGGACGAATCATCGCCCTGGTATACAACTGGTGGACGATCTTCATGCGTTTGGGGATCCCGGACAAGCACGCCTGTCTTGACGAATCTTGGCAAAGCCTCACGCTGCAACGGCTCCGCTATAAGGTTATTTCTGATTCCCGGCGAACTGACTGGACCACAAAATCGCCCCTTGCTCAGGCTGAGGCCGTCGCCAATGTTAGAGAGGACTTGGCTGACAAGATCCTCGCCAGGGTTACCTTGAGCCATGAAATCCGCGCTTTCACGCCGGATTCAAGTTGATAGCAAGATTCGCCGAGAAACACTCCGCGAACCTGTCGAATGGGAAGCTCCGGCTCCTTTGGAGACTGTCCCGAGGCTCTACCTAGTCGTTTGCGATGGCGCCAGCCGCGCTCCCGGCGTGATGACGACTTCTCCTGTCGACCGCAGGGAGACCTCATACACCCGATCCGGCTCCAGATGCATGTAGGGGGCGTCGCCGTGAATAGCGCGCACCCCGTGCTCCTTCGCCAGTTTTTCGTCGTTGGCAAGCTCCCAGAAGCGTTTCCAGAGCTCCTTCTCAAAGTCGCTGGGGCTTTGCCTCCCGGCGTAAATCTCGGGCGCCTGGCCCTCCCTGTCGATCACGAATCCATCTTCAGCCCGCATCGTGCTGGAGAAGATCCGCCGGAAGAGCATGAGCGCCCGGCCTTTTAAGGGATCGCCCTGCTCGACGAAGTGATCGTCGAACTTGATCACGAGGGTGTCGAAATAGACCTCTTGCCCGGGCAGGCTCAGCTCTCGCGAGACATTCACCGGTTTGCCCGCGCTGTCGATCTCGGTGAACCGGATCGTGGTTTGCAAGCTCCCTTGTTGGTCCCTCACCTGCCGCAGAACCTCGACCCGGGCTCGGCGGTCCAAGTGCTTCAGGACCTTCAGGTAGGCTTCCAGCCGCTGCTTTTCTTGTTCGAGCTTGCCGATAGTCTCTTTCTGCTCACGGATCCGGTCCTGCAGCGCCCGACGCGGCGCGACGACGAGTTCGTGCGCCAGATAGACGCTGACGGCGGCGACTGCGACCAACAGTACGGACCAGACAAACAACCTAATAGGAAAAGGACGGCCGTCGCTCATAGGACGTGACTTGGTCACTGCGACTGAGTATACCAGCGAGCTCAAGAGCCGGCGCGAACCTTGTCCCGAAACGGCAATCCGGGAAAAGTCTGTTTCTGGCGTGCTCCGGCGGCGGGGCCAGGCCGCTCGGCTGTTTACTCGCCCGCCGGCGCCCGCGACCACCAGAGCGCGCCGCCGGCATCCGCCTCGCTCCGCACCCGCCCCCGAAGGCGCAGGTACTCCAGATGCGCCAGCACCTCATACACGGCGAACCGGTGATGGAACGGCGGCAGCTTGCGGGTCCACAGATCGGCCACCAGTTCATGCGCGGTTTTCGGACCATCCCGCAGCGCCTCGAGAATCTTGCCGCACCGGTCTTCGTGATGCCCGGCAGTCCGCGCGATCCACTCCCGGTGTCCAGGGAAAGGCGACCCGTGCGAGGGCAACACCAGCTCGATATCGATCCCCGCCACCTTCTCCAGAGAATCGAGAAAGTCTCCCAGCGCGTCCTTGCCCGGATGCCAGTTGATATTAGGCGTAATCCGTTCGAGCATGTGATCGCCTGAAAACAAGGCCTTGTGACGCGAGGCGTAAAGGCACACGTGCCCCGGCGAATGGCCCGGCGTGCAGATCACTTCAAGCGGTCCGCAGGCGGTGTCGAAAACGTCTCCGCACTTAAGCAGCCTGTCCGGCGACAGCCTGTGAAAGTTGCGCTCAATCTCCACCGCCGACGCGTCGTCGCGCCGCATCTCGACCGGAACTCCGGCCAAGGCGAGCGTCCGTTGCACGCGCGCGCCGCGCCGCCCGCTGTCCGACATCTCGTGCAGGAATTCCAGATCGTCGGCATGCATCAGGAGTTCCGCGCCGGTCAATTTCAACAGCCGAGGCGCCATCCCGATGTGGTCGGGATGCACGTGCGTGAGCAGTATCCGGCGCACGTCCGTCCAGGCCACGCCAAGATCCAGAAACGCCGCGTCGAGAGCCGCCGCGCAGGCTTCGGTGTCCATGCCGCAGTCGATCAGCAGATAGCCGTCGTCCGTCCGCAGCAGGAAAATGTTGATCGTCCCAAGCAGCCACGGCAGCGGCAGTTCGATCCTCCACGCTCCCGGAATCACTTCACGCGGATTCACTGGTCTCGCCTGCCGTTCAGGATCTGCGTGAATGAACCCGACCGCAGCTCCGCGATCGTCAAACCCGCGAGCGCCTCCGCCTCGGCCTCGCCTAGCGCGCCGCAACCGGCCGCCCGCAGGAAAAAGTTCAGAAGGCCCTGTCCTGTTGCCGCGTCATCGAATACGGAGCGCATCAGCGTCGCGCGCGCGGCTTTCTCCAGGAAGTGCCGCAGCCGCTCGGAGGCCTCTTCCATACCTTCCAGAAAGAAGGCGTAAACCGCCGCATATCTCACCGGCAATTGCGCCGGGTGCAGGTCCCAACCCGAGTAGAATCCGCACATGAGTGAATGCCGAATGTGCCGGTACTGCAATCTCCACGCCGAATGGACGTGTGGCGGTACCGGCATCGCGTTCGTGCCGCCATCGGAGAGCCGGATCCCCGTTCCGCTCAGGGCAACCTGCATCGCGTGCCGCGCGTAGTCGCAGGCCGGATGCAGCATGTGCTGGTGGGCGGACGTCACGCCGCAGGCGGCTGTGAAGTCGTAGGCGCCGAAATCCGCTCCCCGGCATCGTCCCCGCCCCGCCTCCGCCAACTCAGAGAGTCTCGCCACGGCTTGCGGCGTCTCGATCATGATCTGAAGGCCAAGCGACCCAGGCGCGATTCCAAGCTGTTGCTCCAGAGCGTCGAGAGCATCGGCGAGCGCTGCCACCTGCTCCGGAACCGTGACTTTCGGCAGCGTCACCACGAAGTTCGGCGGCAGCGCCGCGCCAGTCCGCTCCGCGAGCGTGGTCAGGAAAATATCCAGCGTCCCGATGGCCCGATCCCGAAGCTCTTCGGTGAGCGCCTTGATGCGAATGCCCAGAAAGGGAGGCAGGCTTCCGGACGCCAGTCCCTCGGCCACTTCGACTGCCGTGCGTTCCGCGTCCCGGTCTTCCTCGGCTTCGGTCCGGTACCCGTATCCGTCTTCAAAATCGATGCGATAGTCTTCCACTGGCTCCGATCTGAGCTTCGCCGTTACCCGTGCATAGACCTGATTCGCGAGCGCGCCGTCAATGCCGAGCGCATCCGCAAACGCGCCCGGATCCGGAGCATTCTCCGCAAGCGACCGCATCGCCAGATCTCCCAACTTGCGGGCTGTACCGGAACGAAACAGATGGGCTCCGCCGTAGACCGTGTGCACCGGTTCACGCGTCCCGGATTCACCCGGAAACTTCGCCGCGAATTCCAGGTTCGCAGCGCCCAGACGTTTTGCGATGCGCTCCCTGGTTCCCGCGGACAGAGAAGTTCGCATCGACTAGTAGGCGATCCTGTCCGTCTTGCGCTCCCACTCGCGGAAACACTCAAGCGCTTCCTCGCGCATCAGCCCCGACATGGGAATTCGCCTCTCGGCGCCGGAGACTCTGAACTGCGAGTAGATGAAGGAGTCGTCAAACCCCGCTTCGGCCGCGTCCTTGTGCGTACATCCGAAAGTAACACGCGACAGCCGGGCCCAGTAAATAGCGCCCAGACACATCGGGCATGGCTCGCAGCTTGCAAATATCTCACACCCGGTCAGGTGAAACGCGCCCAGCGCGGCGCAGGCGTTACGGATCGCCACAATCTCGGCGTGAGCGGTCGGGTCCTTCGAAGCCGTTACCAGATTGGTTCCGGAGGCGACCAGCGCGCCGTCGCGAACGATCAAAGCTCCAAACGGCCCACCTCTTCCCGAACGGACGTTTTCGGCCGCGAGATCGATCGCCTGCCGCATGAACGGATTCTCACCCATGTTCCGTCCTTCATGCTAGCATTGCGGCCCTCGCGGAGTTTAACGCTCGGCGCGCCGCGTCCGCCGCGTGATGGCATGCAGGCCCACGCCCAGAGACATCAGCATCCAACTTGACGGCTCGGGAGTTTCCGTTAAGGTAAAGTTCGCCGGTCCGCCGTCGTTCGGAATCCACGCATTCCCGCCATCGATGCTCAAGTCCGTGAAGACGTCGAAGAAGCTGTCGATATGAAAGCCGCCTGGGATCGGCGTAATGGTGGTCTGCCCGAGTGAAAGGAGAGTAGGAGACTCCCGGATCCTCGCGCCGAACGGATCGAAGAGGTTCAGGGATATCATTTCCGTCGCGAACGTCCCCGTTTCGCCGTCTGAGGTTCGTCCGAAAACGGTGAGACCGACCGCACCTGTGAATACGGCGTGACCTGAGAAACCGGGAGTCACGGCAAAGCCGGACACGGATGCTACGTAGGTCAAGTGCTGGCCGGCTCCGTCGAAGGAGCCCACGATGTTTGTGAAACCGTCAAGGACCATTTCACCAAAACAGAATGCGCCAACCGCGTAGCAGGCCTGGTACCCGGGCGGCGCGACGTACTGTCCGTCGACAGCCGGCAGGCTTGGGCTCGTTGAATCGACGCCCACGGGGACTGCGAATGAAGAACCGGCCACCGCCAAAAATAATGCGGCGGCCGAGAATACACAACGAATCATGGTACTCCCTTCGAAATCCGTCGTTACCCTTTTGACACTAGTCTCGGCGTGCGCCAAAGTCAAGCAGTACAAGTATATTCCAATCGAAGAATGAGCCTGAAGGAGGAAGGGAGCGAACAGCCGCGGGGCCTCCTTTCTTGAGTTGAGAATGACCAAAAACTGCCCATACGCCGTACAATCTCCGGGGCCGACCAACGGGAGGTGGGACACCGCCCCCG
>CAMDED010000269.1 GCA_945893365.1 Candidatus Sulfopaludibacter sp. SbA3
ATTCCTTGATCGGGTTGCACGCCTGCAGAGCCCCTCTCCGCTTCACCGACCGTACCAGAATAAAACGATTGCCTCAGCAGGGGAAAGGAATTATCATCGAACGGTACACAGTGTCTTAACTGTTTGTCTCGCCAAACAGGGCAACCCCATTCTCCATGCCTCGGGTCAAGCGGGCATAGCTCCCTTCCATTTTAGCGCCGCCCACGCGGGTGAAGGTAACATTACCGCCTGGGCGGCTGAGCGCGGAAGCCGGTTTACGGCCGATTCCCGGCGAGTAGTAAACAAGTGTTCCTCTATCGGCTCCCGGAATACCCGCGAAGTAGCGCCCTCCGCCCGCCTACACAATCGTATACGGTGGATCGAACTCGGGCACGCCCGCGTGCCTGCCCGCGATCCAGCGCAACACGTAAACCTGGCGCGGATCGGTCAGGCGGCCCTTGACCAATCGGTTCGGCAATACTTCAAGCAGGACGTGCGCGAGCGGATCCTTGAAATAATCCATGTCCGGTTCGACTTTGATGCAGTTGACGCCATCCACCACGTGCCGGTCGTTCTCGTGGAGGCTCAACTGTACGTTTGCCTCGCCAAACTGCACCTGTTTGAAGCTGCGGGTCGCGCCCGGATGGTCCATTTCAGGGGCCCGGACGAATACGCCCTGCGCTTCGGCGCGGAGCGCCTGATTGACAATCTCCGGGTCGGCCCATGCGAAGAACCTGGCCTGGGTCATGGTTTCGTCCCAGATCAATTCCTTGAGATACTCGACGGGCGTGCCCAAGGGCAAGTGGATCCGGGACATCGCCGTCATGAGATTGAAGTAGCAGGCCAGCACCGGTGCATCTCGCTCGATCAGGTCCGCGTACCGGTTGCGGGCCGCATTGGCGGTGGCCGCGCCTGCCGCCAGCAGATTCACCATCTCCGCCCGTTCCTGCCGCAATTTCTCCCAGCTCGCCTGATTGAAATTGAAGCCGCTGTCCGTGCGTAAGAGCATCAGATCCGCTACCACGCGGACACCGGAAATCGCCTTGACCGGGAAGATGCCAGCCTGCTCGTGGCCATCCGCCGAAGCGACTACCGTGTAATTGTCACCGAAATTATCGAAGATCGGGAGTTCCTTCAAAGTAAGGCTGGAAGCCTGTTGAAAATCCCGATAGACGCCCTTCCGATTGCCGTCCTTTACGGTGAACAGCACCTGTTGGCCGCCCGCAAGCGGTTGTCGCGACCCGTCGAAGACGGCGACTGTGAGCGTACACGAGGTTGGCGCTAATGCCGGTGATGACATCTTTTCCTCCTCACACCTTACAACCGGGCGCGGCCCCTCAGGCCCGCCTTAACACGTAGTAGAGCACAAACGTATTCGAATACGGTTCCAAATAGTCGCGCAGAATACCCAGGGCGCCGGCGCTCAGGTTACTGGACTTCCATCGACCGACAAGCGTGTCCTGACCCACTATCCGCATGTCCCCGGACGCGAGCGTGCCGGTCACATTGGGGTTGACGCCGCCCCCCGGTTCCACGTGAAACACGCCGTTCGGGCCTACGGCCAGGCGCAAGGGAATCCGAGCCCTGCGCGCCATCAGCGCCGTATTCGGATGCTCCAGGAAGATGAAGTTCCCCCTCCAGTTGCCCGTGAACTGTGCGGGCGCTGGACTGGAGAGCGCCGCGTCCGAGAAAATCATCTGGTGGTCTTCTATCGACATGTCCTCAAACGAGTAGCTGTATCGCTCCATGACGAACGTCGCCACCTCCACCCCGTTCGGGAACTCGCCCAGGTGCATCACCCCGATCGCGCTGTCGCCGTCGACAATCTTGATTGTGTCGTACACCTGTTGATAGGGCGCGTTGCGGTAGTGCAGCAACAGCGCGCTGTCTCCCTTTCGAAAATAACGCCGGTTGTCGTCCGGGTATGAGATCGTGCGGACCACGGGATCGCCAGGTATGGCGTCGAGGTCATAGTTCACAACCCGTCCGGTCGCGGCGTCATTCTCCACACGGTCGAAGCGCTTCCAGAAGGCTCCGGCCGTAAAGATCGCACCGGCTTTCGCGGCTCCTCCCGCGAGCGCCGCATTCCGCAGCCGCTCCTCCCCTCCGAGCAGGCTGTCCTTTGCGAACGATCCTTTCCAGAAGATGTCGCGGTGGATACGGCGATTCGGCGCGTCGACGCGCACTGCCCGCGTGTTCACCAGCTTTGCGAGCGGCAGCGTGACCACGTCATGCAGAATGGTTTGTAGATCTCCGGAAGCGCGCGAGCTGAAGTAGTCCGGTACGACTGCGCCGCGCAGCAATTCACTCGTCACGTCGAGCGACAACGAGCCCAGATCCGGTGATAGTGGATCGTACTCCCGCTGTACGAACTGAGCCGTGAAGGCGAGGAAGCGCATCTGCCCCTGAAGCCTGAGGACCGGATCGTTTGTTCCCGTGACATTGAAAGAAGCGAGAAAGGCAGCCGTGCTCCCCACGGCGGCGAGATCCTCAAAAGTCCGGAACTTCAGCAAAGCCGTTCCGATCTCCGTCAAAGCGCCGCCAGCGCGCTCGAACACGTGGCAGTACAGCGTCGTGTAGTTGTACAGAAGCTCGCGGATGGCATTGACGCCCCCTGCGCCGGTCCGATGCATGTACTTCTTGCCTTCGAGTACATACCGCTTTCCGGTATCCGTCTTGAACTCCACGTGATACCGCATTTCGGCTTCGTGGGTCTCGGAATTGACAACCAGGTAATGGAACGCGCTCGATTGTTCGTCGATCGGGAAAGCGCCGCCGTTCCCGCCGTGCAGCGCGCCGAACCGGACACTGCCTTTTATTGCAGCTTCGTGCGCGAACCCATCGACGAATTCATTGATATCCCGCACCGTCATGCGCCCCTCGAAAACGCAGGAAACACCGTCTTTGAGGTCGCCGGATGGCGGAATACGGTCCGCGATCGTCAGATCGCCCGCGCGGCCGGGAGCATCGGTATGCGCGCCTTCGAAGTACCAGCCCTCCAACCGCTCGTCGAAGGTCATGCCGAGGCCGTCCGGAAGACTAACGTCGAGAAATGGCTGAAGCAGGAGCCCGGCGGGCAGCGTGCTCGACGCGGCACGGGTTAGCGTGTAGTAAAAACCGAGGTCGCGCGATCCGGGCGTGGAATGCAGTATTCCAAGGTCCGCGCCTCCCAACACACCAGACAGATCGGGCAGGATTCCGGTGACGTACCGCCCGGCCATGAAATTGGCGTCCACCTTGCGGATCTCGTCGTGGAACGGCGTGAAATCGTTCAACTGAAAATGGTCCTGAGTGAAACTCGGGATGACGAATCCCTCGATCAACCCGAGGAGTTGATAAGTGCTCTCCAGCCGCCCATCGGGCTTCAATTCGAATCGCAGGTAGGCCGCCGAGCCCAGACGATTGTTGTTGCCGATCATGTCCATGCGCCACACGCCGTCCAGTTCCTGTTTCGAGGGCACGGCGCCCGCGGCGTATAGCGCCTGATGATCCGCCACCGTCATTTCGTCGAAGCTATACTTCCGCGTCATGGAAAACGTGAAGACGCGGAAGCCGTTGGGGAAATCGCCCAGATACACGCGGCCGATCAGAAGGTCGTCGTTGATCAGCTTGAAGGTGTCGTAATAGCCGGTCCAGGGCGGGTCCAGATAGCGGAGCAGAATGTACTTGCCCGGCTCGAGCGACCCGCTCTGCTTCGTGATGGTGACTTCTTCGAGCGAGTTGCGGGCTCTTATGCGGCCATCGGTATCGCTGGTCAGGCCGGTGTACTTGGCGCCGTCTTTTGAAAAAGCCTTCTTGAAGCCCGTGAAAATAGCGGAGGACATCGCCTCGAGGAAGTGGCCCTTCGGGAAGAAGCCTTTCCAGTAAACGTCGTTTCGTATGGTCCTGGACGCGACGTCGATCTTCGGAGCCGCGCCGCGGTTCACGATCCTCTCGATCGGCAGTGTCGTCGAGCGGTGGAACAATTTCTCGAGTTCCGCCTCGCTCCGGCTGAGGACATCAACAGGATCGATCGCGGACATGCTGACCGATGTGTTCGGTTTCGGGTACGGGTCGCCTTGGATTTCCCGGATCTTCCGGTCCGCGATGCGCTCCGAGAGCGCCGAAATCGTCATGAACGGATTCACGCCCAAAGCGGACGGAATCACCGAGCCGTCGGCCACGAAGAGCCCTTCCTGAACGCTTCCATCACTGGAAAAGACCCGCCCGAATTGATCCACCGCGCCGTGCAGGTAGTCTTCTCCCATGGGGCAGCCGCCCAAGGGGTGAGCCGTGATCAGATGCCGCGCGCGGAATACGCTCCACGTCGGATTTTGAATAAAGGAGGCCCCGAGCGCCCGCGCATGCCTGCGCAGTTCTTCATTCATCCGCGTGAAGACGACCTGTTGTCCCACGCGGTCCCACTCGATGGTCATGCGTCCGTCCCGTTCGAACCAGGGCGCGTCGAATTTCATGGTCCCGCGCGCGTTGTCCTGTCCCATCACAAGGTAGAGCATGGTGTGGTTCAACGCGCCGTGCGGTGTATAGTCCGAGCTCGGACCGAAATCGACGCGGACGCGCTCAGCCTGCTGCGCCTCGTTGCCTATCTTCATGTCGTCTCCGCGGAGCGCCGCGAAAACGGCTTTGGCGGCTTGGACGTAGGCGCTCGGAAACGAAAAATCTTCCACTGTAATGCGATCCTTCAATGGCGCGGACGCGTTGTATCGAATCGCCCCAACGATGGAGGGACCAGGCTGCCGGGCTTCCTTTGCCGTGGGAACGCGGTTCCCGTATCCGAGCACGTCGGTCTCCTCGTCGCCGTTGTAAGCCAGGCCGAAGAAGTCGCCATTCCCGCTAAAACCGGTGCCGAGCAATGGCGATACCTTCAACCCATGCATTTCGGATCGCAGCAAAATCTCCGTGGAATTGACCGCGCCGGCAGAGAGCACCACGTTGCGTGCATCGAGCGTGAAGGCGCTATGTGCAACACCGTCGGTGTAATATTGCCCGTGAATCCTCCACCCCGCGCCCGAGCCTAGCTTTTCGAGCCACTCGACTTTGGTTTGAGTGAAGATGTCCGCGCCGTTCCTCACCGCCAGCGGCAGATAGTTCATGTACAGCGTGTTCTTTGCCGAGAAATTACAGCCGGTCACGCAATCGCCGCATTGGATACACGGCCGCTGAATCATTCCGTAAGGGTTTGGGCCGTCAATGTGAAAATTGACCGTCACGTCGAGCGCCTGGGCGTGCTGCTGGAGTTCCCGCGCTCGCGTCTCGAGCGCTCTCACCTTCCGCAGATTGAGCG
>CAMDED010000270.1 GCA_945893365.1 Candidatus Sulfopaludibacter sp. SbA3
CGCCCGTTCGACGAGCCGATGTTCGCGCGTACCCGCTCTTGCCCACTGCCGTAAAGTCTGCTCTTCTTCAGCGGTCAAGGAAACCACAGCCGGTTGGCTCATAGTTCATGATTGCAGACTTCGCTGATTTCTGCAAGTAGGTACTAGTCCATCCCGACCGTACCCTTCGATCTGGACCGACGTGCAAACGTCACGCCAATCGAAGGCGCATCTCTCGTCGCTAATTGCGGGGCAAACACCGTTTGACACCCCCAAACCCGAACAACTGATCAAGCGGATACTTGATCTCTCAACCGATGAAGGCGATTGGGTGTTGGACTCATTTGCTGGGTCCGGCACAACCGGCGCAGTTGCCCACAAAAATGGGCGTCGGTGGATCATGGTCGAACTCGGCGACCACTGCAATACGCACATCGTTCCCCGGCTCAAGAAGGTAATCGACGGCGAGGACACCGGCGGCATAACAGAGGCGGTGGATTGGAAGGGCGGTGGCGGTTTCCGCTACTACCACATGGCCCCGTCCCTCCTGGAAAAGGACCAGTTCGGGAATTTCGTCATCAGCAAGCAATACAACGCCACAATGCTCGCCGAAGCGATGTGCAAGCAGATGGCTTTCACCTATGCCCCGAGCGACACGGTTTGCTGGCAGCACGGCCATCCACCGAGCAGGACTTCATCTACGTGACTACGCAGACCCTATCACACGAGCAGTTGCAGAAACTGAGCGATGAAGTTGGACCACAGCGCTCCCTGCTGGTATGTTGCAGCGCATTCCGATGCAAGCCGGATGCGTTCCCGAATCTAACGCTGACCAAGATCCCGCAAGCGGTTCTGGATCGTTGCGAGTGGGGCAAGGACGACTACAGCCTCAATGTCGCGAACCTTCCCATGATGGCGCCAGTCGAGTCCGCTCCATCATGGCCAGGCGACGGAAGTCGGGCCGCCCGGCAGGCGCGCAACCAGATGACCCTTTTTGATCCGGAGTCCGGCGGTTCCGAAGAATGAAGCCCACCGTCAACTCCATCAGCAACCGACTCAGTCTCCGTCCGCCGCAGCGGGAATCGTTGGAGATTCTCGACCGGGTATGCGAGATCATTTCGCTCGAAAAGGGCGCCGACCCCGCTCAAGCGATCGCCGCGATACGATCCGAATTTCCCACAGTAACGGATTTTGAGCGCGACTTCCCGTCCCTCTGCTTCGCATTGGCGACAGGTGTCGGCAAGACGCGTCTCATGGGCGCTTTCATATCCTACCTTCACCAAGCTGAACGTATCTCGCACTTCTTCGTCCTGGCGCCGAACCTTACCATCTACAACAAACTGATCGCCGACTTCACGCCGAATACGCCAAAGTACGTTTTTCAGGGCATCGCCGACTTCGCCAACAACCCGCCGGAGATCGTCACCGGCGACAACTACGAAAGCGGACGAGGAGTGCGCAAGTACGACCTGTTCGGGGAAATCGGCGTCCACATCAACATTTTCAACATCAGCAAGATCAATTCGGAAGTCCGGGGCGGCAAGAGCCCGCGCATCAAGCGGCTGAGTGAGTATATCGGCGAAAGCTACTTCGAGTACCTCTCCAAGCTGGATGATTTGGTGCTCCTGATGGACGAGTCGCACCGGTATCGGGCCACCGCCGGCGTCCACGCCATCAACGAGTTGAAGCCGATTCTCGGTCTGGAACTCACGGCGACGCCGCAGGTGGAGACCGGCAACAAGACGGCCGCGTTCAAGAACGTCATCTACAGCTACCCACTGTCGAGCGCTTTGAACGACGGCTTCGTCAAGGAACCTGCCGTCGCAACCCGCCAGAATTTCAACCCGGCCAACTACGACGAAAAGGGGCTGGAAACGCTGAAGCTCGAAGATGGCGTCCGCATCCACGAGCACGCGAAAGTCCAACTGGAAGTTTACGCGCGTCAAAACGCGAGGAAGATCGTCAAGCCGTTCATGCTGGTAGTGGCGCAGGACACCGCCCACGCCAACGCGCTCGTGGAAACCATCGGCAGTGACTCCTTCTTCGAAGGCATTTACAAAGGTCGCGTCATCACGGTTCACTCGAACCAATCTGGCGAGGAACGAGACGAGACGGTCCAGCAACTTCTCTCGGTGGAAGATCCCAACAACCCGACCGAGATCGTGGTCCACGTGAACATGCTCAAGGAGGGGTGGGACGTCACGAACCTCTACACGATCGTGCCGCTACGCGCCGCGAACTCGCGCACACTCGTCGAGCAGTCCATCGGCCGCGGCCTGCGCCTTCCCTATGGCAAGCGCACCGGGGTCGCCGATGTTGACCGGCTGACCATCGTATCTCACGACAAGTTCCAGGAAATCGTGGATGAGGCCAACCGCCCCGATTCCATCATCCGCACCGGTATCGTGATCGGCCGCGACATCCCCGACACTCGGGCGAAGGTCGTGGTGGTTGAGTCCAACCTCGTAACCAGAGTGACTGAACCCACTGACGGGCAGGCCGGTGCCGGGGGGACTCCCGAGCAACCGCCAATCGCCTTCAATACCGCCAGGGAAAGGGAGGTGGCCAGAGTCACACTACGCGTGCTACCGGGCTTCGAGCGGCTGCCCCGGTCGGCGGATCTGCAGAGGCCGGAGATTCTGCGGCAGATCATTCAGAGGGTGACCGCCGAGCTGGAGCCAGTCCAAGGCGAGTTGAGCGGAGTGGGAGAGCAGGTGAACCTCGCGGAGGTCGTGGCGAGGACCATTGATCTTCATGTTGAGATGTCGATCGACATTCCGCGCATCATCGTGGTTCCGGCTGGCGAAGTTTCGTCTGGATTCAGGGATTTCAATCTCAACTGCCGGAACATCAGGCTGCAGCCGGTGACCAGGGATATCCTCATTCAACATCTCCGCGATCAAACGCGGTACCGGCTGGTGAGCGGGGATGGCGGCATTCCGGAAGACCGCCTCGAGAACTATCTGATCCGTGGCTTGATCGACTTCAACGATGTGAGCTACGACGATCACGCCGAGTTGCTGTACAAACTGGCCGGGCAGGTGGTCGCGCACTTGCAGTCCTACCTCTCCACCGCGGACGACGTGAAGAACGTCCTTCAGTATCACCAGAAGAGCCTGGTCGAACTCATCCACGCTCAAATGATGGAGCATTTTGAGGAAAAGGCAACCGCCTACGAAGCTCACGTCAGTAAGGGCTTTACCACGCTGAAACCCGGAACATTTTCCGTTCCTGCGGGCGAATCCGCGCGGTCGTTCCGGACCACGATAGACGAGAAATTGCTGATCAAGGGAATGCTCTTTGGCGGCTTCAGGAAGTGTCTCTATCCGGCGCAGAAGTTCGATTCCGACTCGGAGCGCCGCTTCGCCGTCATCCTGGAGGACGATACCGATGTCCTCAAGTGGTTCAAGCCTTCGAAAGGGGATTTCCAGATCTACTACCGCCAGGAGGAGGCATACGAGCCCGATTTTGTCGTCGAGACGAAAGCCCGGAAGTGGATCTGCGAGCCGAAACGCGCGTCCGAGATGGATGATGAAATCGTGCTCGCGAAAGCGCGCGCTGCCGCGCTCTGGTGCAACCATGCGTCCAGCGTGAATCAAGACAAGCCGTGGTCGTATATGCTCGTACCCCACGATTCGATTCTGGGCAATATGACGCTTGAGGGTCTGGCGTCCGCCTTCGAGTTCACGGAACTGCCGCCTGAGAAGGCTGCGCAACCGGTTTGATCCAGTCGCGCGCGCGTGACGGGGCCTTACCCGGTAGATTCCGCCCGCTCCCGCCCGCTGTCTACCCCGCAACGGCTGCGACTCCAAGTCAGTTTGGGCCGTATTGCACCCTTGCCCGACCGGAGACACTTCGCCGTCAGCAGCCCTCTCGAAGGGCGCGCCCCAGAAACCGCGCACAACCAAAAACCCGTTTCACAGGTAAATCTATCTGATAACAAACTACTTAACAAATAAACACTTGACATCGTGGTGTACGCTGGTCTTAAGAAGGTAACTCACTATGAGTTCTCAACGTAAAATTGACGCTGCCCGCGCCAACGGCGCTCTTGGCCGTGGCCGTAAAACTCCCGCCGGTCTCGCGCGTTCTGCTCAGAACGCCTACCGCCATGGTCTGTTCGCCAGTTGCGTTTTGCTTAAGGAAGAATCGCGCGATAACTTCGAGGAGCTCCATCGTCAATTCCGCGACCGCTTCCTCCCCGTTGATGGAGTCGAAGACGGTCTCATCGAAGAAATGGTCTCCTCCTTTTGGCGCATGCGCCGCGTGTGCGCCATGGAGACCACCCTCATGAAGTCCAACATCCAGGATCAGGGCGACACTGACCCCGCCTTACGCCCCGCCTACGCCTTCACCTCCCTCGCGGCGTCGCCGGAGTTCAACCTCCTTCACCGCCACGAGGCCCGTCTCCAGCGGATGTTCCAGCGAGCCCTCGACAACCTTATGCGCCTGCGCGAGGATGACCGCCGCGAAGAGGCTTGGACGGAAGAAAACGCGCCGTTACAGGAGGTGCGCATACCGCCAAGCCCGGTTTCCGCGCAGCCTCCCGAACCCCCCGTACCGCCGCCACCGGCCTCTGAAGAAGCCTATAACCCCATAACCAGCCAAGACTTAAGTGATGGACCAGCCCTTGTCCAGCCAGTTTCGCCAACCCGCCCGGTCCAACGGGAACAAAAAGTGAGGAACGAAGCTAATCCGATCTCCAGACACCCCGCCGAAGCCGCTCAGAATGGCAAAACACAGACTGTATCGCCGCAGAGGAGGATGAAGCCCTCCCAAAAAGGACGTTTCTAGCCGCTTCCGAGCTCCGCTGGTTTCCGCAAACCCAATGACACAGCAGACCCTTGCCTCTCAACACCATCCTACCCTCCTACCTGCCTCGTGCAGCCCGATTTACGCGCAACGGCTCGGCGCAAAGGCGTGTGCGCTTGCAATTTCGAATAACCATAGCTTCACCCCAGCCACCCCCAAACCTCGCGCGAGCCATCGGGCGCGCCCCGCGCGCCCCGCGCGCCCCGCATACCCCAGTATATTCCAATCGAAGAATGAGCCTGAAGGAGGAAGGGAGCGAACAGCCGCGGGGCCTCCTTTCTTGAGTTGAGAATGACCAAAAACTGCCCATACGCCGTACAATCTCCGGGGCCGACCAACGGGAGGTGGGACACCGCCCC
>CAMDED010000271.1 GCA_945893365.1 Candidatus Sulfopaludibacter sp. SbA3
AAAAACGCCTGGATTTCCTCCTGGCTCAACTTCTTCGCATTCCGCATCCTGATGATCACACCCCAGCATGCTTCAACTTCCCCCTTCAGGCTCATCTTGTATTGGAAACAGCCTTTCCTTCAGGCTCATCTTGTATTGGACAAGACTCCCACTTGTCCCGCCTCCTCCCACTGCCTTATACTGTAATTTCAACCCATTTGGGCCACGACGGACTTTCGGTCTCTTCGGCCCGGAGAATCAGATGCCAAAACGTACGTTTCAACCGAACAACCGGAAGCGCGCCAAAGTTCATGGATTTCGCACCCGGATGGAGACCAAGAACGGTCGCGCCGTCATTTCGCGCCGTCGCGCGCGCGGACGCACAAAGCTCAGCGTCAGTTCCGAGAGGTAGCCTCATCGCGGGTTTCCCAAAAGGTGCCAGGATCCTGCAATCCAGGGATTTTCGTAAGGTCTACGACCGAGGCGTCCGGTTTTCCGGCCCCTTCTTCGCGGCATTCTGCCTGCGCAATCCGCCGCCGGACCTCGCGCAGGATCTCGCCCCGGATCTTGCAATGCCCCCGCCTCGCGTCGGCTTCACCGTCACAAAGGCCATGGGGTGCGCCGTCACTCGAAATCGTATGAAACGCCGCCTCCGCGAAGCTATACGTCCACGCCTCGCTCTCCTCGGCGGTGGCTGGGAAATCGTCTTTAACGCCCGCTCCCGGATTCTACTTGCGCCCTTTGCGGAGATCGAGCGCGAAGTGGAAAAGCTGTTCCTCAAATGCAACGGCTAGCGACTGATTTCAGCAGTTCACATAGCCGATACCGCATGCTCACGCGCGCGGTTCGGTGGCGGATATCGAATGTTTACAGTGCACTACGGGACGGAGCGCATCGGCAAGCGGGTAACGCCGATTTCCGTGGGCGCACACTGGTGATTGGCCTCTTGCGGCTCTATAAATACGCGGTCTCGCCGCTGCTCCCCTCGGCGTGCCGTTTCCATCCTACCTGTTCCGACTACATGCACCAGGCAGTCGTGAAGTACGGCGTGGCGAAAGGGGTTTGGCTTGGCGTCAGGCGCCTCGCCCGCTGCCACCCGTTCCACGCGGGCGGCATCGACCCGGTTCAATAAGAAGATAATGTCCGATTCCAACAACGGCGAAGTCAAATCTCCAGCCCCGGCTGGTCCACCGAAAAAGAAGTTCGAGCTTTCGACCGAGCACCGGCTCCTGATCGCGTTCATTCTGATGGGTGCGGTGTTGTTCCTCACGCCCTATTTCTATACGGACCAGACCCCGGCGCCCGCGGCCAAAAAGCCGGAGGCGGCCGCCGCAAAACCGGCTACGCCAGCCCCGAAGCCGGTTTTGTCCCCCGATGTGTCCGCGGCGGCCGCGGCTCCGGCCGAGTCCGCCCCGCTCGCCGCGGAGAAGGAAGAGACGTTTGTGCTCGACACCGATGTCTGCCGTGTCGAGTTCACCAACCGCGGCGCCACAATTAAGAGCTGGACCCTCAAAAAATATCTGGACGGCGGCAAGAAACCGCTCGAACTTGTCAACGTCACCGCCGCGCCGAAGGCCGGAAATCCTCTCTCGCTCGTCTTCCGCGGCCAGAAACCCTCCGTCGATCTCAACGCGGCGCTCTACGCCGTGAAACCGCAGCCGGACCGGTTGGGCGTCGATTTCGAATTTTCGAGCGGCCGGACGAGGGTGAAGAAGTCCTTCCGCTTCCGCAAGGACAGCTACCTCTCGCAAGTTACGTCGGAAGTCTTCGAAGGCGGAGTGGCGGTGCCTCATCTGCTCGCCTGGCGGGGAGGATTCGGCGATCTGTCGGTTCTGAATGCCGTCGGAACTCAGCACAGCATTTACTTCGATTCCGCCTCGAACAAGCTTGAAGTGAACGAAGCCAAGGCCGCCAAGGATGGCCCCGCACTTGTAGCCGGGACGTTTTCTTTCGCCGGAATCGAGGACACGTTCTTCGCTGCCGTATTCCTGCCAGCCGGAAACGGCTCGCTTGAGATGCTCACCATTAGCGACCAGGTCGCAACGAAGTTCGAGCCGAAGGAGGATAGCTTCGTGGGCGCGGCGGTTGGCGGCGAGGGACGCAACACGCTCTCCCTTTTCGTGGGTCCGAAGGATATCGACATCCTGCGCACCGTCAACCCCAAACTTGAGCAGATGGTCGATTTCGGATGGTTCGGCTTCATTGCCAAACCGCTCTTCCTGGCCGTTCATTGGATTTCCGAACACTATACCCGCAATTATGGGTGGGCCATCGTTCTGGTCACCGTCTTCATCAATTTCGCCCTCTTCCCGCTCAAGCTGACCAGCATGAAGTCGATGAAGAAGATGCAGGCGCTGCAGCCGCAGATCGCCGCCATTAACGCGAAATACAAGAGCGTAGGCATCCGCGACCCCAAGAAGCAGGAGCAAAACCAGGAGGTAATGGCTCTCTACAAGGTGCACGGCGTGAACCCGATGGGAGGGTGCGTGCCGATGGTCCTCCAGATTCCTTTCTTTATCGCCTTCTACAAAGTGCTCTCCGTCGCAATCGAAATGCGGCACGCAAGCTGGCTGTGGGTCGGCGATCTTTCGGCTCCGGAAACGCTGCCGATTCACATCCTGCCGATTGCGATGATCGCGTCTCAGTTTGTGATGCAGAAGATGACGCCTGCCACCGGGGGCGACCCCGCGCAGCAGAAAATGATGCTGTTCATGCCGCTGGTGTTCGGCTTCATGTTCTATAACATGTCGAGCGGCCTGGTGCTATACTGGTTGACCGGTAACCTGGTGGGCATCGCGCAGCAGCTGTTCTTCAACAAGACGGCAACTGCATCGGCGGCCGTCCAGTCCGTCGAAGTCACAAAAAAGAAGAAGTTCGGGAAATAAGCTTCGTGCGCGAACGAAAATATACCGTTGCCTCCAGCGGTCCCAAAATCGAGCGATTTCTGCGCCCGTTGTTGAAGGCCGCCGGCTTCAAGCTGGATTTTCAGATCGTCGACGGCGAATCCGTGCATCCCGAAGTGGAAGATCCGGAAGTGGTGGTGAAGCTCACGGGCCCGGACGTCGATCTGCTCCTCTCGAACAAAGCCGAGCTTCTCCTGGCGCTCGAACATGTCACGATGGAGGCGCTCGGCGTTCCGTCCGATCACCACGCGCTGCTCTGTTTCGACGCGAACGACTACCGGATGCTGCGGATCGAGGAACTGCGGCTCAGCGCCGCCGCTGCCGCCGACCGCGTGAAGCGGACGGGTACGCCGTTCACCTTTAACCCGATGAACAGCCGCGAGCGGCGGGTGATCCATCTGTCGATGCGAAATGAAACCACGCTCCGCAGTGAGAGCGTGGGCCTTGGTTCTCATCGCCAGGTAGTGATCTATCCCGCCGGAATGCCAAGTCCCCCGCAGCCGGCCGGTAGCTTCGACCGGCGTCCGCCGCGCGGCGGAAGGCGCTAGGAAAAAACCGTGGCTGCACGGCAGCGCCAGATGCTCGAACCCGGCGCGACGGCCCCGGATTTCCTCCTCGAAAGTCTCGATAGTCCAGCCGCTCGCCTGCGGGATTTGTACTCCGCGGACGCCGTATTGTTCGTTTTCTTCAAGACCGCCTGCCCGACATGCCAGTATACGTTCCCGTTTCTCGACCGGCTGAATCGTAACCGCGCGGACGGCTCTCCGCGCATCGTAGCCATCTCGCAGGACGACCGGGCAGACACTCGCGGATTCCACACGGAATTCGGCATTGCTTTGCCGACGCTGCTCGATCGGGAAGATGAACTGTACCCCGCCAGCAACGCGTACGGAATCTCGCATGTCCCGTCCATGTTTATGGTGGAGACCGACGGGAGGATCTCATGGACCTCGACCGGCTTCTCGCGCCGGGACCTGGAGCAACTGGGGCTGCGCCTGGGCGCGGAAGCGTTTCAAGAGGGCGACTACGTGCCGGAGTGGAAGTCCGGCTGAGGGTCGAAGAACTAGCCCCCGGCGGGGGCCTGCGTTATCCTGGAATTCGATGCCCAACAAGATTGAGGAAATTCTCGAAACCGCGGCCGCCATCGCCAAGGGAATGTCCGTCACGTTCAAGGAGATGATGTCTCCCACCGTGACGGAGAACTACCCGGATGAACCGCCGAAGTTCGAGGAGCGTTTCCGCGGCGTCCACGTTCTGCAGCGCGATGAGAGCGGTCTTGAAAAATGCGTGGCCTGCTTCCTCTGCGCGGCGGCTTGCCCCGCTCAGTGCATTTACATCGAGGCGGCGGAGAACACCGGGGCCGTTCGCATCAGCGGCGGCGAGCGGTACGCGCAGGCGTACAATATCGACTACAGCCGGTGCATTTTCTGCGGCTACTGCGTCGAGGCGTGCCCCACGGACGCCATCACGCACGGCCATGGCTTCGAAATCGCCAGCTTTAACACTTCGACGCTCGTTTACCGTAAGGAACGGCTTCTGGCCCCGGCGCCGCCGGGGGCGCGCCCTCCGGAGATTTTTACGGAAGCGCCATCGGCGCACTAAGGGACTTGGCCTGAAGCAACTGTTGCATTGGCAGGCGGTGGGGCAGGCGATTGTCGTTGTGTGTCGAGTATGATGTCGTTTTCAAGGGGTGTGAGTCCCCTATGGACCGTAATGACCGGAACCATCCGTCTAGGCAGTAAGCGTCAGAGGAAACCATCTTTTCGGGTGAAGAGTTTAGTGATGAAGTAGGGGCATGAATGAAGAACTGGTTTGCGTAGTACGGCGCCGGCGGAGCCGGCAAGAGGTCGAGCATGTAGTTGCGGAGTACGAATCGAGCGGATTGAGTCGGATGGAGTTCTGCCGGGAGCGGGGGGTGGCGTTGAGTACGCTGGGGCGGTACCGGAGCCGACAGGGACGGCAAGCGGCGGCTGGCAGTAATGCACTGTTGGCGGTGGAGGTATGCGGCCGGACGCCGGCGCCTATTGCCGCCACCAGCAGCGCGCTGGCGGTAGTGCTGCGGAGCGGCCGGCGAAT
>CAMDED010000272.1 GCA_945893365.1 Candidatus Sulfopaludibacter sp. SbA3
CAATCCGCTCGATTCGTACTCCGCAACTACCTGCTCGACCTCTTGCCGGCTCCGCCGTCGCCGTACTGCGCAAACCTGTTCTTCATTCATGCCCCTACTTCATCACTAAACTCACCACCCGAACAGATGGTTTCCTCTGACGCTTACCCCATAATATGTCACCCCTTAACTGCAACGAAACTCTGTCACCCCATTTCAAAATGGAAGGTGATCGAATTGACAGCAAACGAACTGAAACGAGTAAAGGTGCGCGCGCATGGCTGGCAAATTCCGGCCGATTGAGTCCGCGCGGGCGTTGGTCAGCCAGTTTCCCAGGTAGGGACGGTTGTCGTTGGCAGATGGCGAGTCGCGCGGCTCGATTTCCAGGACGACGCTTCCCTTGGCCGCCGCCGCTTCCGCAAGTGCAGAAGTCGATCGATCTTTCACCAGTAAGAGCGCCGGCTTGCGTCCGGGCGTCCCGGGAACATACAACGTGCCGCCGACGGTCACGCCGGGCTCGCTTTCGAGGCTGATGCGGAAACGCCCTCTCTGTTCCTCCGAAATCTTCGATGCCGTCGCGCGGCCATGGGATGGGACTTTAAGCCGGCCGAGCTCCGCGAGCAGCTCCGGAATCCCGCGCGGCTGCTTGCGCCTCTCGAACTCTTCCCGAATCGCCTCGTGGAGCTTGCGGCTGCCCGGCTCGTCCTCCACCTGGCCGGACTTAGTGACCTGGAGTTCATGGTCCGGATACAAAGGTATCTCCCGCTCGCGCGCGTCGCCTTTGCCGTCTTTGAGCCAGCGGATCATCCATTCGTAGAGACGTTCGCGTGTTTCGAGCGGCGTGCCGTGCGGACCGGGTCCCATGAACATCTCGACGCGGTCTTCCGCGCCGAAAAAGCGATACCAGCGCCGAACCTCTTCGTAGACCGGCCGGACACCGGCAGGCGTGAAGAAGTCGCCTTCCGTCGCCAGGATGAGCCACGGTATGTTCGCCGAAACTTCCAGGAAGTCGGCGTGATCGAGGCCCGACGCCAGAAACCGAGGGAGGCTCATCTCCGAATCGGGGAAAGGCCCGGTAAACAGCGCGCGCAGCGAGTTGAGAAAGCAGGCGGGGGCGGCAGCTTTCACGCGCGTGTCCAAGGCGGCGATGTAGGTCGTAAGGCATCCGCCGCCGGAGCATCCCGCGGCGCCCACGCGTTCCGGATCCACTTCGGGCCTGCTCACCAGGTAGTCGAGCGCGCGCTTGGCGTCCCAGATGAAGTACCGGGCCACGCTCTCGCCGATCAGAATGCTTTGCGCTCCGGCTTGCAGATGTTCGTTGGCGCAACAGCCCGCGATCCCGCGGCCGACACGGCGGTCGTAGGCCTGCACGCGTTCGCCGAGGCCCACCGGATCGTACGCGAGCGTTACAAATCCCTTGGCCGCGAGGTTGGCCGCCATGCGGTGGTTCTCGGTCTTGCCGAGGGTAGTGTGTCCGGCTGACATCAGCACCGCGGGATAACGTCCCGGCTGGTTTGGCCGATAGAGATTGGCCGTCACGAAATAATGCGGCAGACCTTCGAAGATGACCTTCTCGAGGGTGTAGGACGCATTCGTGAGGCGGGCTGTGACCCGGGCGTTCAAGGGTCCCTGGTAGTCGGGAAGGTCGCCCAAGATCTCTAAGAGCTTTGCGCGGACCGATTGCTTCCGGCGCTCGGCATCGGCGGTGCTGCGGATCCCGGCCATGACGCGCTCACGCTGCGCCAGTTGCTGCTGAGCGATTCCATTCATCCATTGGAGAAGCGCGTCCTGGGCGCAGAGCGGGATCGAACACAGCAGCGCAAGTGGGCTTAGTCGCATTGTCTACCTCGCCAGGAGCCGCTTGGCATTTTCTTCGAACCGCTTTCGTCTGCGCTTCCGTCAAACCGGATTCCCGCACCTTCAGCAGCGCCGACTCATATAGCGTAGTACAAGGGACAATTTTATCTGAACAGCACTCGCGGAGAGTTCAACTACTACCAGGAGAAGGTGCCAACACCGGAAGCGATTTCAGAATGACGCCTACAATGAGCGCGAGGTACTGGCCGAGCAGATTTCGAGCGCCACACACGACGCCGATGACGCCTTTGGACCGCTATCAGAGATGGGACCGTGGCTTTTTCTCAAAGTATCCGCTATCGATGAGGTTCGGGTACAGTTTTAGTGCCGGTTCCTATTAGTGTTGGCGGACATGAAAGAGATCGACGATCCGAATCGCGCGGCAGCGGAGTCCCTGTATTGGTAGACGAGATTCCAGATCCATTCGGCTCCATCGCCCGTCACGATCTTGTCTTGCGCGCGGCTCCAAACGTGCTTCCAGGCTTCCAGGTAGATTCGTTTGCCAAACTCTTCCGCCGTTTCAATCGCGCCGGTGTAGGTGGTGGAGTATCGTGGAATATGGTGGTCACCTCCAAACCGGCGAGTTGTTCCATCTGCTTACGGCCCTGATCGAACGGGGCTCCTGGCCTACCGTAGCCTGCATCCGCCGTACGTCGAGAGACAATTCGCCGTTCTCCACATCCAGGTCGACGTCGGCTGGGAAACTGGCCGTTATGGGACTGCGGGCACAGGCAGTAGGGAAGCGATACGTCCACCTTCACGACTGCCGTAAAGATGGACTTGGAGCGTAGTTCTCGGTAGTGAGCCTTTTTCCCGCAACGGCAAGCAATGCGGCGCTGGATTTTTCGCCGGAAAGCCGCTACGATACGCGAAGTTGGAAGTCCGGATTTGTTTTCTCGATGCGGCGGTCATTTTGGCGGGGAGCGCTTCTGCCCATTTGGAATCACTGCTCGTTCTTACAACGATATTGTCGACCTATGGAACTTTGGCGTGCGGGTAGGCTGCAACTCATGCCCGGACTGTCTGGTTCCACGGTCCACCATGGGCGAGGACCGTTTTGGTGATCGCAGTTTTGGTGATCGCCGCCTCGACTTAACGCGCTTGGAGAAGCTCTACTGCGACTGTCCAGAGCCTTATATTGGCCAAAGCGCAGAGACCCGCTCCTGTGGGAATTTCATGCGGAGGGCGCCCTTCATTTTCGAAACAGCTCGTCAACGATTCCAAGGTTCTGGAGTCGGCGTGGGGGATGAGCTTTTGCTCGTGCCGACGACGAGAAGTTCCAGGAAATGTGGTACTCGCCGAGGCCGGAGGACATTAAAAAGCAAGCCGAATACTGAACTGGCGGTGGCTCACTTCGACGAGTGGCTATTAGTACCTTTATCGACAGATTCTGACCATATTTGGCAGAACTTTCAGCTGGCCGGTTCTGCTGAGAGAGCCGGGATGATGTAGAGTTCCTTTAGCTTGAGGCCAAGGGCGATGACCTGTTTGCCGAGCGCGGTGACGTAGTATTCGTAGGTGCGGCCGACCTTCTTGATCAGACCATGCACTCGAAGCCGTTTCATGGTCCGCGAGATTTGGCTGCTGTTCTGGCTCTTCATCCGCCAGCGGAGGTCCTTGTTCTGAAAGCCGCTGATGTTGAACTCGCCGCTGCCCAGCGATTCGAACAATTCTTCGTCCTCCGGATCGAAGAAGTTGAAGCCTCGATACGCACGATCGTTTTGCTCGACCGGCTGGGTAATTCTGTTCAGCTTGCCGGTGCCGGCCTTGTGATCTTCGATGGCCGAGATGAACTCCAGGTAGCGCCGATTGGCGGCCAGCAGCAGTTCACGCAACGGAGCCAGACTGTAGATGCTTTTCTTCATCTCCGCCCACGCCATACTGCGCGTGCCGTTGTTGTGTTCTACCTCGTTGACCACAGACGCAGCCGAACGCCTCTGCTTGTCAGGGGATAAGGACGGCAGTCTTCTTCGCCTCAGGGCCAAGTGCTTGAAAAAGGAGACGTTCACCACGGTGGTCTCAATTCGCAGGATCAGCCGGAACTTGTCATACATCTTGATCGATACCGGCCCCATGGTGTGTTTGATGCGTGTCCCCTCGATGCGCGTATTCAACCGGTTACCCATCTCGTCCTGGTAATTGCCGTTCAGCTTCCGGCCCAGGAAAGTGGCGATGTTGTCCGGTTTTACGGTATGAATGGCGGCTCGCGTCAGCCGCTCGTAGATTGCCTGGAGATCGCTTTGCTTGTCAAACACGATGTCGGTGGCGAACTCCACTTGGTCCAGGCTCCAGTGGTAGCTCAGGTCCAACTGCCGGACCACCGGGCAGTACCGCTGCGCGAACTCGTCCAGCTTGCGATGCACCCTTTCGACGGAGAACTCGCCGGCTAACTTCTGCGCCTTCTCAAAGCCGGCAATCCAGCCGAAGGCGTTGTCCAGAATCCGATACTCGATCTGCTTGGCTCAACTGCCGGGCCAGGTAGCTGTGCCCGTTGCAGTAGAACTGCAGCCGGAATGGACACCAGGTCGGCACCCGCACGTAGCACAGCCCCAAGTCCGCATCAATGAAATAGACGTAGTAGTGCAGGCACATGCCGCTGTCCGGTTTCAGGTACGTACGCTTGGTCCCTTTGTCATACCACGGCTTGTAGCTGGCACACGACTCCATGGCCGATAGGATACACACCAGCCCCGGCTCTTCTCCCCGCTTCTCGATAATTTCCTTGACGCGCTGTTCCTTGCGGACGCTCTTCCTGCCCTTCACGAACTCGACCTTGATGCCATTGTCGGCGGCGATGCATTCCATGTTTTTCCGAATGGCCTCCCGCATCGGTTCCGCCCACTTCGGATAGTCGAAGATGCGAATCCTGTGCGTGTACAAATACTCGGTCATCCCACCGGCGTAGCACCACTTCGGCAGTGTTCCTTGGATGAGGATCCGGTCGTAGCAGGAAAGCACCCCGGTAATCTGGCTCGCGAATCGTTACGTCAATAGTTCGATACCCATTCGAGCATCATAACCGACGGCCTGTT
>CAMDED010000273.1 GCA_945893365.1 Candidatus Sulfopaludibacter sp. SbA3
TCCGGACCGATGGCTTTCGCATCAATGAATTTGGGGCCGTCGCCCGTCATCCGGTATCCGACGACCGCATCGAGCTGCCCGCCGGCAAGATTCGTGATCGCCGTATTCTCCCCGGATCGCGAACCGCGATTAAACGTCCCGCGTCCCGAGAGAATCGAGAAGGGCGTGCCCGACTGCCAAATCAAGATCCCGCTCGTCGACCACCCCGTCAGCAGCCGCTCCAGAGGACGGTAATTGATCCGCGCACCCTTGCCGAAGGGCAATGCGTAAACACCATTGCCTTTAATGGCGTGGCGCAGGTCGAAGGGCGCGCGGGCGCGCTCGATTTTCGGGTTGTCGATGTCGAGGAACGGCTCGAAGCGCACTTGCGCGTCTCCGGCCGCGTCGCTGAGCACCTTCGAAAACGTGTAGTTGCCCTGGAATTGCAGAGCCTTCCCCATGCGCCGCCGGACCTCGACCTGCAACGAATTGTAGGTCGAATTGCTGAAATTGGTCACCATGTTCGTGCCGTTCGCGACCGGGTTTCGGAAGAAATCGACGTCTCCATTCAGTCCGTTCACCTGATAGACGTAAGCGAGCTCTCCCACCTGACTCTGATCGATCAGGTTACGCACGGTGGAGTTCGTCAGTAAGCCCCCGGACACGAGAAGCGGGAACACCGTGAGCCGCTGGCTGCCCGCAATGTTGGGATTAAAACGCGGATCGAACACGCCCGCCGAGGAGACGCGGCGCGCCAGGTCTCCGTTGTTCTTGGCTCGCTTGAAGTCGTCAAGGAAGCCGTTCCCGGAAATGACGATCTGGTTATAGTCGAATGCCCGCAACTGCTTCGTCGCGTGATTGCCGACGTAACGAGCCTCGACGATCAGCCCCTTGATTTCCTGCTGAACGCCGAACGAGAATTGCTGCACGTAAGGGGTCCGCAGGCCCGGATCCGGGAGACCGAATGCGGTTGAAGGGTCCTCCGCGTAGTTGTCGGAAAAAGTTCGCGGCACTTGGAATTTCGGCACGGGGATTGCGCAGGGAGAACTGAGACGGCAATCGAGGCCTTCCTCGTATACGTCGGCGGCAAGCCCACGGTTGGTTCTGGTGCTGTTCATGAGCGTTGCAATCGTGTTGTCGTCGACGAAGTTGATCGAGTAGCCGGCTCGAAACGCCGTCTTTCCGTTGCCGAACACGTCCCAGGCGATTCCGAGGTTCGGCGCGAAATTGTTCAAGTCTTTACCGTAGAAGGGCCGCCCGGCCGCCTTGCCCGCGAAGTCGAGCGTGCCGTCGGAAAGCAGCGTCGCGATGGGATTGTTGTTCTTGATGACGGGAAGCAGCGCCAATCCGTCCCGCTCGTCCACGCGGCCGTAGTAGTCGTATCGCAGGCCCAGATTGACGGATAACCGGCGCGCCGCTTTCCACGAATCCTGAGCGTATCCGGCGTAATTGTTGTAGGCGAAGCGCCGCAGGTTCGTCGCGCCATTCACGAATCCCGAAGTGCGGCTGGTCACATTATAGGTTTGGAAGTACGAGTCGATGAGGCCGCCAAGCGTGGCCAGCAGGTTGTTGGCTCCGGCGATGTCCGCGGCGCGGGCTCCGGGCAATTCCCCGGTCGTGAGGCCCTCCTGTCCGGTACCCACTCCCAGCGCGTATTCGGGCGTAATGCCCGAGTCCTCGAAGGGCGAGGCGTGGACGACCTGTATATGAAACCCAAACTGGAAATTATGCTTCCCGCGCGAGTAACTTGCGTTGTCCTGCACCGAATAGGTGTTGGTGTCGCGCCCCTCGCGCCGGAAATTATTCACGGGGTTGGTGAACACGGTTCCACTAATGAGATAGGGGCCGAACTTCTCCGATGTCTGAAAAATACCGGGCGAAAGATTGAATCCGCCGCGCAGCTCGTTTGTCAGAGTAGCGGTGGGGGTCCAACGCCACGATACGGACGCAAGCTTGGTTATGTCATCGAGGAACACCTTAGGGTCGACGGAATAGTCGAGCCCGGCATCGGCACGGTTGAGCTTATCCCTGTTCCAGACGAAACTGCCCGAAAATACGTGTTTCGTCGAGTGATTGTAGTCGAGCTTGTTCGTGAGGTGATCCCGCGTGTGATTGCTGTGCGCGGCGAAGGTGTAGCCCGCCGTGTTGCGAAGCAGGTCGGGCAGACTGTCGCCCGCGCGAAAATTGTTGATCTTGTCCGGCCCAGGCACCTGCGTGAGCAATTGCTGGATGACCGGGTCCACCGTCACCCCCATTGCACCCAGAATATTCACCTTACGCACCACATTCTGCGTGTCGCGATACGTGTAGATCCCCTTGCGGGCGTCATCCGTGAGAATAGCGGTTGCCTGCGAGGCGTTTTGGCGCTCGCGAATCGCCTCGTAGTTCAGGTAGAACAGCAGCTTGTCTTTCTTAATCGGGCCGCCGAGCGATCCGCCGAACGTATTCAGATTCAGGAAAGCCTTGTCGATGCCATCCTTGTTATCGAACCAATCGCCGGCCGCGGCCGCGTTGTTGCGGTTGTAATACATCGCCGCTCCGTGAAATTCGTTGGTGCCGGAGCGGCTCACAAAGCTCACCTGGGAAGCGCCTCCGCCCGCCGCGGCATTCGTATTCGACGTGGAAACGGTGACTTCCGCGACCTGGTCGAGCTGAAGCAGATTGGGCACGTAATCGAGGCCGTTCTCACGGAAGTAGTTATCCTGAATGTTAATCCCGTCGAGCGTAACGTTGCTATAAGTGGTCCGCAGTCCGTTAATGACCGTCGGCCCGTTCCCGCTGCTCACGCCCGCCTGGGTCTGGATCAGGCCGAGCACGTACCGGTCAAGGACGGGAAGCAACCGGACCTGCTCGTTCGTCACGGTGTTCGAAATTTCGGCGTTCGACGTTTGCACGTTCTGCGCGCCGCTCGTTACCTCAATCGTAGTCGCGACCGAGGCAATATCGAGCTTGATCGCAGGGAGGGGCGTCTCTCTCGCCGGGTCCACTTTTACCGGACGCAGAGTGTACGTTACGAATCCCTTGGCCTCCACGGTCAGCGTGTAGCTCTCCGCGCGGACGCCGCTGAAGTGAAAGAGACCCTCCGCCGTCGTAGCTGTCTTGAGGACCGCGGTCCGGCCCCCGGCGAGCGAGAGGCTCACGTCCGCGCCGGGAATCGCCGCTCCCGAGGCGTCCGTGACCGATCCCGAAATGCGTCCCGTAACCTGCGCGGACAGACAGCCCGCGGCGAAAACCAGCAGTAAAACAACGCGCGTTTTCATATTGTCCGGCCCATGAAAAAGAGTATAGACTAGTTGACGAAAGGAGCATCCTTCATGGAATTAACCCCGAATCGCAGGAGATTTCTCACGGCGGCCGTTTCCGCGCCGCTTTTCATTCCGCGCTCCGTTTGGGGCGCAAACGGCCGTCTGACTTATGGACTGATCGGCGCCGGAGGCCGCGGGCGCTATCTTAGTAAGAATTTCCAGAAACTTGGCGCGCAGTGCGTCGCGATTTCAGAAGTCTACGAACCCAACATGGAACTGGCGCTTGCGGAAGCCGCCGGCGCGAAGGCCTACCTCGACTATGAAGACCTCCTCGCGCACAAGGATCTTGACGCGGTCGTCATCGCCACGCCGGATCATCAGCACTCACCAAACCTGCTTGCCGCGCTGGCAGCGAAGAAAGACGTCTACCTTGAAAAGCCCATGTCGCACTCGCTCGGGGAGAGCGCCCGCATGGTGGCCGCCGTCCGCAAAACCGACCGGATCGTGCAGGTTGGAATGCAGCGGCGCAGCGCAGAAGCGATCCTGAAGGGTAAGGAGTTGATCGACAGCGGAATCCTTGGCAAAATCACGCTTGTGAAACCGCAGTGGAACTGGAATATTTCCGCCGAGTTGAACAACGCGCCTCTACCCGGCAAGCTCGATTGGAAGCGCTTCCTCGGGGGCGCCCGCGAGCGCGAGCTTCAGCCCATGCGCTTCCGCAACTGGCGCTACTTCTGGGATTACTCGGGCGGCAACATGACCGATCAGGGGACGCACCTCATGGACGTCGTGCAGTGGTTTACCAACGGCGGCACCGCGAAATCCGCCATCTCCTACGGACAGGTGGCGAAGATGGCGGGATCGGAGACGCCCGACGTTTTCTGCGCCGTTTTCGAATACTCGAACTTCATGGCGACCTGGACCCTGAACTACACCAACTCTTACGAGAATGGCTGGTCCATCCAATTTCAGGGCGACAAGGGAACGATGATTGTCGACGAAGAGGGCTTCCGCGTGTGGAAAGAACCGTGGAAGACCAACCGCGAGCCGATTCAGAAGATGCAGGCGGCGGTTCCGATCGAATCGCACATTCAGAACTTCCTGGACTGCGTGAAGTCCCGCAAGGAGCCGAACGCGCCGGTCGAAGTGGGAGCGAGCGCGGTGAGCGCCCCGCATCTGGCGAATGTCGCGTTCCACAATCAGCGCCAGATGAGGATGAACGCGAACGTCACGGGCGCGATTTAAGCCGGGATGTCCAGTTGCGTATTGTGGCGGGGTGGCGGGGGAGGGCAGGCATAGGCGCTAAAATAGGCCGTAAGCCAAAGTGACCTCGGCTGCGAGCGATCCAGTCTCGGGCTCCCGATTGATTCCAACTTCCCACAACGCCTAGGACCGTATCGGAGGCAGCGCGGCAGGAAAGCATACTGAGCGGCTGGGTGGTCGGGCCGCGGTGCTTTCGATACGGCGCGTTGAAGGAAGCCTCTGCGGAACGGCACGAAAGAGCTATGCGTTTTGAATACGATGCTGCTGCGGTTCAGGATGTAGAAGGGCTGTTC
>CAMDED010000274.1 GCA_945893365.1 Candidatus Sulfopaludibacter sp. SbA3
GAACGACGCCCCACGCACGCTCTTGCGCTCCTTGTCGAAATCGCTCCGCGTCCACTCCCACACGTTGCCCGCCATGTCGGCCACGCCCTCCGGCGTGTCGCCGTCCGGGAACATGCCCACGGGAGTCGGCTGACCAACCTTGTTAGCGAAGTTCGCCCGGTACTCGTCGGGTTCCTCCGGGCCCCATGGGCAAATGCGGCCCTCGCTGCCGCGCGCAGCCACCTCCCATTGCTCCTCAGTTGCCAGCTTACATCCAGCCCAGAGGCAGTACTCTTGCGCTTGATGCCACGTCACTTTGACCACCGGGCGGCCGGGATGTCCGCTCTGAGCGTCCCAATCGGGCGTCGCCTCCGCGCCCGTTTCGTCGAGGTACTTGCCGTACTCCCACACCGTCACGGGAAACCGGCCGATTCGAAATCCGGCAACCGTCACGGACTTCTTCGGCAGGCTCTGAAACGCCTTCTTATCGCCGCCGATGGTATACGTGCCGGCCTCGATTTTCTTCCAGTACGCCTCTTCGCCCGGCGTCGGCAGCCTCGTCTGGCTGGCTTGATCCAGCGCTTCCGCAGCCGCCACTCGCGTCTTCAGACCGATATCCCCGGCCTTGCCTTTCTCGAAGATAGCCATGACCGCATCGCGCAACTCGCCGTACTGTTCTGCCGCGGGTCCGCTCAACTCATATTCGAATGGCGCAACGTCCCTCAGCATCTTGCCCAACACTCCCGCCGCGTGCGCCTTGCGTTCGAGAAGCTTCTGGGATACGGCGTGCCGCGTCAGATCTTCGAACAGCAGACTCAGCCGCTGTTTGGCGCTTTCGGCCAGGCATCCGGCCAGCAAGGGCAATACTTCCCTCCCCTCCGCCGAATAGAGCATCTCACGCGCGCGTGGCGGGATCTGTGAATCGGGCAGATCCCTCATTGTCCGCGCCGCCAGATACTCCAGGAAGCTGCGGTGCCAGAACGCGATCTCTTTGCCGTGCAAAGTGATAATGCCGCTATCGACCTGCGCGTCTTCCAGAAACTGGCTCATCGGCGCGGGCGAGCCTCTCCTGGTCAGGAGGGCGGCTGCGTCACCGATGCCGATCCGAAGCTTTTGCCCGCCCTGGGACTCCAACATGCCCAGCGCCAGCAGGCCGAGGCGCTCCAGGAGCGCGTCCTTCCGGTATTGGGGATGCTTGTCCACCGTTTGCTCCGCCAGCCAGTCGAGAATCTGCTCATACAGTTTCACGCGCTGTTCCGGCAATTGGTTCCGCCGGTTGTGCAGCACCGCGAGCGAGGTCAGCATTAGCGGGTTGCGGGCCAGGTGGCGGATTCCGGGAACCGCCACCGCCTTGCGCAATTCCTCGTAGTATTTTTGCGCGGAGCTTTTTTCCCCAAGCCTGAGCCAGAGGCACCACCGCGACAGAAACCCGTCGATTGCGGGATCTTCCAGTTCGTCGATGGACGACAAGCCGAATTCTTTGAGCGTCGCCCGGCCTTCGTGTACGCCGGGGCGCGTGGTTACGACGATGCGGCAGCCGTACATCCCCGCCGCCTTCCGGATCATCTTCACCATGTTCAACCGGCGCGGCTCGTTGCCCGCTTCGTCCAGACCGTCCAGGAGAAGCACCGTGTCCTCCGCGCGGAGCTTGTTCTCGAAGAACGCCGCGTCAAGGCCCCACTCCGCGTTGGACGCCAGAAAGTGCGCGATCCACCGGGGGTCCGCAGCCGCTCTGGGGTCCCCTGGCCGGCGGTCCTTCGGCGTTTTGGGGACGCACTCGTCGAGGTCGCGGATGCGCACCCAAATCGGGAATCCCGCCAGCCACGCCAGGTTGGGCGGCGGGCCGCCGGGGCGGCACAGCATCCATGCGATCCAGCGGACGAACGTGGTCTTGCCGCAGCCCGGTTTGCCTTCAATCACAAGCCTCCGGTGGTTTCGCAGCGCCTCCTCCAAGGGCATCGGCTCGGGTCTTCCCGGTGTGGTTGAGTCCTTTCCCGTATTGGCGGTCGTCAGCTTGATGAACAGCGTATCGATCGCGGGCGGCGGCGCCTTGTCGGGGGCGCCTCGAAGCTCGTTCAGCTCAATTGAGCGTGTTTCACCTTGCAGCCATGTAAAATATTTCGCCGGGTTCGCCTGGCCACGCGTGGGCGTTTCAATCTTATCGATGCCGAGCGAATACTTCTGCGGCTCCTTCTCTTCCCATTTCGGCCGGCGGGGATCGAGTTCCCACGGCTGTCGAATGACCGTGCGACGCGCCGGGTCGATCTTCAGGACCGAGAAATTATTGCGGTATTGATGGTTGTCGTAAGCCGCTCCCCCGGCAAACGAACGGGCCCGGTCATAGAGCCGGTTGGGCCGTTCGATTGCGCCGTGCGTGTGGCCGGAGAGAATGACGTGCGCGCGCTCGCCGAGGTAGCGATAGGCGCCTGGGCGGCCGTCGTAGGAATCGCATTCGGCGTCGGCAAGCCATCCCGGAGGATGGTGCAGTACAGCCACCGTGACCTGCTCCGTATCGTACTCGTCCTCATGCATGAGTTGCATCAATCGAAGCTGCGGCAGGCCCAGCCACAACTGGCCGCGGTCCGTGCCGTCCCGGCAAAACCACGCCGAGTTCGCGCAGATGAAACGGATGCCGCCCGCCTCGCGAACTCCGGCGAGGTAGTTGGGCTGCCCGTCCAGCAACGGCGCGGGGATGCCGAAGTCCGCGGCGAATTTCACGAAAGCCGCGAACGGCCGCGCAAATCCGTCGGCCAGCCGTTCCGGGCGCAGGACCGCATCCGCCTTCCGCGCATCCTGCGCGCGGTCGAGCAGGCTAAACGCGGCGTCGCGATCGATATCGTGATTACCCGGACAGATAACGCAATTCGCAGCCGTAAGGCCGGTAGCGGGAAACAGCTTTTTCGTGAGCCACTCCGCAAGTTTCGCGTACTCGGACGCCTTGCCCCGATACGCCAAATCGCCCGAGATGACCAGGATGCCGGGTCTCCAACGCTCGTCCAGCTTCGCCAACTCCTTCACCAGCAGATCGAGCGACTCGGCGCGTTGGCGCGTGGCTGTTGCGTCTTCGTAGCCGAAATGCAGATCCGACAAGTGAAGCAAGTTGGGCATAAGATGGCACGGACATTCTACCTGAATCGAGTAGGGCGGACCCCTGGTCCGCGGCCGACCCCTGGTCGGCCCCTCTCCCGTGAGAATTCCGCGCCACTCAAACCACTGCTCCGGTATGACGTTCTACCGGCGGCGGCTTCCCCATATTTATGAGGCGGACCGGCCTGTCTTCCTCACGTGGCGTCTCCACGGCAGTCTGCCGTCCAACCGGGCGTTCCCAACGGACTCGGGCAATTCCGGACGGGCATTTGCCGCTATGGATCGATTGCTGGACGAAGCCCGCACGGGTCCGTTCCACCTGCGCCTGCCGGCCGTTGCGGACATGATTGCGGAAGCCATTCAGTACAACGCCGATGTTCTGGGGCACTACCTTTTACATGCCTTCGTGGTCATGCCGAATCACGTACACATGCTGGCTGCTCCGGCGGTCGCATTGCCCAAACTGACGAAGTCGTTGAAAGGGATCACGGCCAAGCGTGCCAACGCGATGTTGGCCTCGACGGGAAGTCCTTTTTGGCAGGAGGAAAGCTTTGACCGCCTGGTTCGGGATGAGCGGGAGTTCGAGAGGATACGGAAGTACATTGAGCAAAATCCCGTGCGGGCCGGGTTGGCGGCGGAAGCCCACCAGTACCGATGGTCAAGCGCGGGAAGGGCGACCGGGGGGTCGCCCGCGGACCAAGGGGTCCGCCCTACTTGACCGCGTGTGATGTAGCCCCTCCAAACATTTTCGGACCGCGGCTCCGGATCTGCCCGCAATAATGGAAACGCGGGAGACGGTGCGCTAGACGCACCGGCCCGTCAGGCCGAAATACGAGGCGGCCGCGAGCATATGGCGGTCGCCGGTCCACACGTCGCGCTCTCCGATCTCGCGCGCCGTCGCCAAGTGCACGGCGTCGGCCGTACGTAGGAAGAGATCGAGGGGAGCGGAAACCATCAGGGCGCTGGTTCTCCGCAGCAGAGCTTCGTTGACGGGAATGAGATTCCACAAACCTTCCTCTACGTGCTCGGAGAATCGGGAAGCCAGATCGCGCGCGTCGCGCGGCGATGACGAACCTTCGCGCAAGCGTCGATGAACTACCGCGTGGAACTCAGCCAAAGCCCAGAGCGACGAATGGATCGTATCGGCTCCCCGGACAAGCTCGCGAACCTGGGGAGATTCGGGTTCATTGAAATAGAATTTCGCAATATAGGACGTGTCGAGATACACGGCGGCTTAATCTTTAGCGATCACGATCCTCTTCAATGATTTTCGTGCTGTCTCCGGTTTGCGGCATTCGAGCCCAGATATCCCGCATGGAAGCGAAAATACGGGCTTTTTTATCCGCCGGCATGCGCGGGGGAGAGGTAATGGGGCGCAACTCCGCGACGGGTTCGCCGCGCCGTTCGATCACGATTACGGCGCCTTCCTCGGCCTCGCGCACAAGTTCCGAAGTGTGGATGTGGAGTTCTCGGACTGAGGTTTTCCTCATGTGCTACAGCGTAGCACATGGCTGCGGCGTTGCTGCTACCCCACACTGGCCGCATCGCCTTGAGCGCAGAGTATATTCCAATCGAAGAATGAGCCTGAAGGAGGAAGGGAGCGAACAGCCGCGGGGCCTCCTTTCTTGAGTTGAGAATGACCAAAAACTGCCCATACGCCGTACAATCTCCGGGGCCGACCAACGGGAGGTGGGACACCGCCCCCGA
>CAMDED010000275.1 GCA_945893365.1 Candidatus Sulfopaludibacter sp. SbA3
AGTTGGTGCAGCAGAGCGGCTTTTTGGGCTTCCAACTGAGGCAAAGAGTCGTTCATGGTGGGGCCTCCTCTCTTAGCGTATAACAACGCTAAGCTTTACGCCACAAAAAAGAAACCTACCGCCATCGCACTTTGATGTCGCACACCCGCGCACTTGGCCCGATCGCTAACCGGGAAAAACCGGTGGTAGACTGAAAATATGGCCGAAAAGGTAAAGAAAGATCCGATGCCGCCGTTGAGCGTCTGGGCGCCGGTCGTCGCGCTTGGCTGGTTCATCCCGGGTGGTGGACATTTTCTACTGAAACGCTCCGGGCGCGCCGCGCTGGTGCTCTTTTCGGTCGCGTCGATGTTTCTATTCGGCCTGATGATGCGCGGAGCCATGTTCCAGCCGCAGTCGGGCGACCTTCTCACCATCCTCATCAACTACGGGGGCTATGCCGGTAACCTTTGCTCCGGCGTCCTGTACCTGCTCGCTACCTGGCTCGGCTATTCCCAGCCCGATGTGGCCGGTCATGTACACGACTATGGCAGCAAGTTTCTCGTAACGGCCGGCCTTCTGAATCTGCTTGCAATCGTCGATGCCTACGAGATTGCCGCGAAGAGAAAAAGCTAGGAGCTTCACATGCCCAAGATGAATCTCAGCCATTTCGAAGCCGCCTTTCTGTTCGCCCTGTTCACCTCGATCATCCTTGGAGTCGTGACCAAGAGAACCGACAAAGAACGCCTCCAATACGGTCTGTACTGCTTTGGATGTTTCATTGCAGCCCTTTTCGGTATCGGCTGGGTAATGTTCGCGGGTCACGGCTGAGCGTAGATCACCCATGCCGTTTTCGAACGACGCCGAGCTTTTTCGCGCCATCCGCCAGGACCTCTACACAGCCGTAGTGGGCGATGTACTGGATGAAATGGGGCATCTGCACAATTTCCTCCCGGGCCGCGTGCAGCCTCTCGAGCCGAAGATGGTTGTCGTGGGACGCGCTCGCCCCGTAGTCGTTCAGGACGCCGCCGCTACGCCAGGCGACCCTTTCGGGAAACTGCTTGAAGCCCTCGATTCGCTTCAGCCCGGTGAGGTTTACATCACGAACGGCGGCGCGACGCCATACGCCCTGTGGGGCGAACTCTTGTCGATGCGCGCGGCGCACCTTGGCGCGGCCGGCGCGGTGATGAACGGTTACACCCGCGACTCGAAGGCTATCCTCGAACTCGGTTTCCCTACGTTTTGCCGGGGATCGTACGCGCTCGATGTGAGGTTCCGCGGCAAAGTGACGGATTACGGAGTTCCAACGGTCGTCGGGGAGATTCCCGTGGCGCCGGGCGATATCGTATTCGGCGACCGGGACGGAGTCTTGATCGTACCCGAACGCCTCTCCGCCGAAGTGTTCGAACGAGCGCTCGACAAGGTGCACAGCGAGGATACCGTCCGGGACGCCTTCCGATCGGGCATGTCCGCCGTTGATGCTTTCACGCGTTTCGGAGTCATGTGACGAATAAGACGTTCTACATCGAGACGTTTGGCTGTCAGATGAACGCCCACGATTCCGAAAAAGTCGTGGGGACGCTCCTTGAGCGAGGGTACGCCCGGATGGAAACGCCCGAGGCCGCGGAGCTCGTTCTGTACAATACCTGCAGTATTCGGGATAAGGCCGAGCAGAAGGTTTTCAACCGGCTGCAACAGTTCAAGCGCGCCGCCGGTAAGGGAAAAGTCTTCGGCGTGATCGGCTGCGTGGCGCAGCAGGAAGGCGAGCGGATTTTCGACAAAGCGCCGCATGTAAGCCTGGTTGCCGGGTCGGCGAGTTACACCAAACTGCCTGAAATGTTGACGCAGCTTGAAGCGGGAAACCGGCGTGTCACGGGGCTCAGCCTGGTCACGGACGAAACTTTCGACACTCCCTTCACCCGGCGCGACAATCCGCATCGCGCCTACATCACGATCATCGAAGGCTGCGACAAATCCTGCGCGTATTGCGTGGTGCCCTTCACGCGCGGACCGGAGCGCAGCCGCACCGGGGCAAGCGTGATGGAGGAGGCGCGCCGGCTCGCAGACACCGGCTGCACCGAGGTCCAACTGCTCGGCCAGAACGTCAATAGCTACCGCGACCCGTCTCCGGACGGCTGGGACTTCGCGACGCTCCTCGGGCGCGTGGGCGAGATTCCCGGAATCCGCCGCGTTCGATTTACGACTTCCCATCCGCGCGATTTCGTCAAGGGAATCATCGACGCCATCGACGCGAACCCCGTGCTTGCCAATCACGTGCATCTTCCCGTTCAGTCCGGGTCGAACCGGGTGCTGAGCGCCATGCAGCGTCTCTACACTCGCGACGAATACATGCGCCGTATCGAATGGATGAAGAACTCGCGCCGCCCGATCGCGATCACGACGGACATCATTGTCGGTTTTCCAGGCGAGTCCGAAGAGGATTTCCAGGCGACGCTTGCGCTGCTCGATGAAGTCGAGTACGATTCGCTTTTCGCTTTCAAATACTCGCCGCGCCCGAACACGGCCGCGCTCGGGATGGAGGATCATATCCCCGAGGAAGAGAAAACACGGCGCATCGTGATCCTCCTCGAGCGGCAGCGCGCCATCCAGATCCGGCGGAACGCCGCCACCATCGGCGAGGTGCGCGAGGTCCATGTCGAAGGCCGCAACGAAGCGCTCGGACAGTGGATCGGCCGCACCACGGAGAACAAGACTTTGAATTTTGTTCATTCGAGCGCCGCAGAAGACAGCCTCACGGGCTCCTACCTTCCCGTTCGCATCACCCGCGCGGGTCCGAATTCACTGGTCGGCGAGAGCGTGGCTCAACAGAGCGTGGTCTAATAGACATGGAGGCGGCCGCATGGAAGTCGAGATGAAGATTCGTCATTTGATGATGGACCCGGTCACCAACTTGCCGATCGTGATCCTGAAGGACATCAGCGGCAACAGCGTTCTGCCCATTTGGGTTGGAATCTACGAGGCCAACGCGATCGCTCTCGAAATCGAGAAGGTCCCGACGCAGCGGCCCATGACTCACGATTTGATCAAGAGCCTTCTGCTCGGTCTGGGCACCGGAATCAAGAAAGTGGTGGTCAATGAGCTTAAGGAGGACACTTTCTACGCTCTGATCTGGCTTGAGCGCGACGGCGAAATGATCAGCGTGGATTCGCGTCCGAGCGACGCGCTTGCGCTGGCGCTCCGCCTCGATTGCCCCATCTTCGTCGAAGACACCGTCCTGAAGTCCTCGAAGGTGACGGGATCGTTTTCCGATAAGGTCAACAACGACGAGCTCCGCCGCTGGCTTGAGGGACTCAACGACGAGGATCTCGGCCGCTACAAAATGTAGCGCGTGCACGCCAAACTGGAACGTCTGGCAGCCGCCGGCATTCAACTGCTCCCCGCCAACGGGATCGCGTCTCACTATGTCTTCGAACGCGGCGGTTTCATCGCGCTCGTGGAAAAGACGGAAGCGGGCTTCGGTGCAATCGGCGGCGCGGGCGTTCTCACGGGAAAGGGTATGGCGGTGCTGGTCTGGCGCGCCGGGACACCCTATCTTGTGGCCCGTGGCTACGAGCAAACCGCGACGCCGGAGCAGGTCGAGCAACTGCGTTCCTTCTCGACGGACCTGAGTGCGGCCCTCGCCGCGTGACAGGGTGTGTCACGGCAAAGTAACTACCACGCGAACCCACTAGCCTCCCACAACCGGACTTTCAGTCGGGCCGCTGAACCGGGGTCGCGCACAGTAACGCCCAAATGCCGATGCGATGGATTGGCTCTACTATGAGATATTGGGTTCCACATCTCGGACCTGACAATTAATCACATGAAGCAACAAGGCGACCGACGGCTGCTGACGCGGATCAAGCTTGAGAACTTGCTGTCATTCGGCCCGAATGCTGCGCCGCTTGAGTTGCAGAACTTAAACATTTTCATCGGGCCGAATGCGGCCGGTAAATCAAACCTGATTGAGGCGCTTTCGCTCATGCGGGCCACGCCAGTCTCATCAACAGCGTCTAACGCCGACTTGCGTGGCGTTGTGCGGCGTGGTGGCGGCGTAAGCGAGTGGTTGTGGAAAGGTGGAAGGCAGAATGTAGCGACTATCGACGTGGTGGTCAGGTATCCTAGTGCCAAACACAATCTTCGGCATCTTCTGTCATTTCGGGGCGACCAGCAGGGTTTCCGATTAGAGGACGAGCGTATCGAAAACGAGGATGCTATGCCGGGCGCGCGCGACCCGTATTTTTACTATCGTTTCCAGCACGGACAACCGGTCGTCAACACCACGTGGGACAACAAACAACGGAGTCTGGCTCGAGAGACCGTTAACACCGAGCTTTCGATCCTAGTACCTACTTACATAAGTCAGAGTATTTAGGTTTAGGCCCGGTCGAATGAACCACGGCCTTCGTCCATTCAAACGGCGTTGCGGTCTGGTTGTATGCCGCCACGAACTTGTCGATCGCTTCTCGCAGTTGCTGCGGAGAGGTGAAACTCACTCCGGTGAGGGCCTGC
>CAMDED010000276.1 GCA_945893365.1 Candidatus Sulfopaludibacter sp. SbA3
AAGGAAGGACCGCAACAAGCCGTCTACGCGAACCGTCGACGACTAAAGCGTCCCAAAGGGAAACGTCTCCTACGCGCACGCGGCGAACTGGTCGAGCGAAGCTTCGCGCACTGCTACGACACGGGAGGGATGCGACGTACGCATCTGCACAAGCACTCCAACATCCTGAAGCGGCAGTTGATTCACGTCGGGGCATTCAATCTGAGCTTGATTCTGCGCAAGTTGGTTGGCTCCGGCACGCCACGGGAGTGGAGAAACCGCCCTTCCCAGCTCGTTTTTCTGTTCGCATGCCAATTCCGGGCATGGCAGCGGCTCGCGGCGGCGCTGAATTCAGTGCTTATCGCCTCCGAGACGGACTTCGCCCTCAGAGCGGCATAACTTGGTTCGTCTTGCCGTTCCTGAAATCCGAGGGGTTCCACCACGGGCTGCTAGGGGATCAGGTGCTAGCGGAGGTGGAGGCGGCAACAGGATGCCGTTTCCGATACATTTCGAGCATTGACTCACGTGACAAGCGAATCGCCGAATCTGTTCTGCCGGTGCTCTGCAATATCGCATCCACAGTCAAGGCCCCAAACATTCGCGACGCCATCTACGGGCGGTTCCATACTCCGCACGCCTATCGTTTTCTCGATGATTTGATCGCATGGTGGCAGTGCGAAACATATGAGATGGCCCTGGGTACGCTGACGCAAGATTTGGCACTACTGGCAAAGCCCGCCGATGGTTTGCGACTTTGGACGCTCTGCAAACGGCTACCCCAGCGTCCGTTTCATTTCATGTTGCTGGGCAAGTTGGCCTCGTTCCCCTCCGTGGAAAATGAAGTGAAGGACTCGCTAGTTCGGTCGCTGCGGGAGGATACGTCCTTGACAGTAGGCGATTTAGGAAACATCGCCGAGGTCAATGATCCGCGAATCCGCCAATGGTTCGCAGCGCAAGTTGACTCAAAGAATCGTTTTTTGAAGGCGCTTGCACGCAGGGTCGTCGCGAAAGGCAAGAAACTACCCAAGGGTGTAGAAGTGTCATTGGCGCCGCCTGACCGGGCAAGGGAATTGTTCTCTACCGAGGTGGAGCTGGGCAGAGGTGCCGAATCTCCTGGAACAGGTGAGTAAGGACTTTGGGCTGAAGGTCCCCACCAGTGTTAGAAAAGCAACCTTCCTCTCCGGCCTTGATGTGGGATGTTGGGTCGTCGTGTGCAGCGTCACGGCACAGGGTCAGCCAGCAAGGCGGCGCGGCGGTCTTCCATGTCAACCAGAGAATCGGGCATGTACAGCCTCCTGGCCCGCGCCGCTTCCGCCGCAGGCTGCTAGAATATCAACCTGAGCCCCTTGCTCAACCTGAGCCCCTTGCAAGGATTGCTTCAACGCGGATTGAAGTTGCTTGCGTCGACCGGCGGCGTGGCGATCATTACGTTCGTAGCCTACAGCGCGATCCCGGTCAACGCAACGACCGTGGGATTCGCGTATTTGCTCTTCGTATTGGTTGTTGCAAGCACCTGGGGATTCCTCGAGGCTACATTTTCCTCGATCCTGGTTTCGCTCGCCTTCAATTTCTTTTTTCTTCCGCCGGCAGGCACTTTCACGATCGCCGACCCGCAAAACTGGATCGCGTTCTTCAGCTTCCTGGCGACGTCGCTTATCGCGAGCCGCCTCTCGGCAACGGCCAAACGCAGAGCTCTGGATGCCGTGGAGCGGCAGGAAGACCTGGAGCGCCTCTATACGTTTAGCCGGGCGATCCTGCTGATCGACGGCGCCTCGCCGTTCCCTAAGCAACTGGCGGGGAAGCTGGCCGAGATTTTCGGTTTGAGCGCCGTGGTCTTGTACGACCGGCGCTCGGATGAAATCCATCGTGCCGGCCCGTCCGATTTCGAAGGCATGGAAGAGCAGCTTCGCGAATCCGCTTTACAAGGTACTTTCTTCGCGGACCCGCGGCGGAATCGCGTCCTAACGGCCGTCAGGCTCGGCTCAGAGCCGATTGCCAGCCTCGCGATCCAGGGCGGGCCGATGCCGGATTCCGTCCTGCAAGGAATCGCCAATTTGATCGCAATCGGTTTGGAGCGTGCAAAAGCTCAGGATCTCGATCACCAGATTGAGGCTGCGCGGCAAGCCGAGCGGCTAAGGACTACCCTTATCGACGCGATGGCCCACGAGTTCAAGACGCCTCTGACCTCGATCAAGGCCGCAACTACATCGCTCCTGGCCAGCCCGAACCAGCCTGAGGAAAGCAGGACCGAACTACTTAAGATCGCGGATGAAGAGGCGGAGCGCTTGAGAGAGCTAATCGACGATGCCATCGAAATGGCGCGTCTCGACGCGGCGCACATCGACATGCAGTCGGAAGCCTCGGACCTGGGTCAGATGGTTCGCGCGGTCGTCGCGTCCATGCAAACCGCGATCGATGGCCGCCCACTGGAGGTGCTGCTGGATCCGGAAGCGCCTCGAATCGCCTTTGACGGGCGGCTTGTGAAGCTTGCTATCAAGCAGCTTCTCGATAACGCTCTCAAGTATTCGCCTCCCGGCTCGCCCGTGACGCTTCGGGTGCGGTATACGAATGGTACAGTCGGTCTGGAGGTTACAGACCATGGCAAGGGCATACCGATCCTTGAGCAGCCGCGTATCTTCCAAAGATTCTATAGAAGCCATGCCGTGGATAACCAGATACCCGGCTCCGGTCTCGGCCTCAGCATCGCCTACAGGATCATGCAGGCGCACGGCGGGGATTTGACCGTGACGAGCCGGCCTGGCGAGACGACCTTTCGAATGACATTGCCGGTCGGCCCCAAGGGGGAACCGGGTTGAGCGCAGGCCGAATTCTGATTGTCGATGACGAGCCTCAGATCCGGCGTATCATGCGTACGGCGCTGACGGGCGCCGGCTATGAGGTGGATGACGCCAAGACCGGCGAGGAGAGCCTGGAGAAGGTACGCGAATTCCGCCCGGATCTTGTACTTTTGGACATCAACATGCCCGGAATGGGCGGACTGGCGGCCTGCAAGGCGATTCGCGCCGGCGCGAGCATCGCGATCATAATGCTGACCGTGCGGGACTCCGAGGCCGACAAAGTGAAGGCGCTCGACGCCGGCGCCGATGATTTCGTCACGAAGCCATTCAGCACGCCGGAACTCCTGGCACGGATACGCGCGGCTCTCAGGCGCGTGCCGGCGTCCCAATCGTCGGCCGCGAGGTTGCGCGTCGGGAAACTCGAGATAGACTTCACGGCGCGCACGGTGGCGAACGGAACGAAGACCGTCCATCTGACTCCCAAGGAACTCGATCTTCTGCGGTACCTGACGCAGTCCGCGAATGAGGCCGTGCCGCATCGGGAGCTCCTGCAAGCTGTGTGGGGGCCCGACTACGGGGATCAGGTGGACTATCTGCGTGTGTTCATCAAGAACCTGCGGAAGAAGATCGAGCTCGATCCCGAACATCCGGAATACATCACCACGGAGCCTTGGGTCGGCTACCGCTTCAACGGGACGCCCGAATCTGCGTGAATTCTTCGGCCGATCGCGCCGGTCCCGGACGCGGCGTCAGGAAAAAGCTACAGATCGAGAAGAAAAGAATAGGATTGTAGCAGCCACCAGGACCGTGTTCTCGGAGGCTTTTCGATGCGTTTGGAAACCTGATTCGCAAGAAAAGCATCATCCCGAACAGCGCCACCAGAGTCCTTACCCAAGAGGTTGTAATGTAAATGAGTCAAGATTTCAGGCGACGAGTTTTTCCTCCTCGCAGCCGCGGTCAATCTCAGCCTGGAGACGATCAAAGGCGGCCCGGAGAGGGGAGTCTCCGGGTGGACCAGCAGGCATGATCTGAGCGAGTTTTGGACGCAACAGGCGGGCGTAGGTTCGCGAGAAGAAGAGGGCAATGCGGAGGCCTGCCGGGGTGACATCATAGCGGTGACTCTTCGGGATGCGCCCGATAAGGCCGTGCAGACGGAGTCGACGCAGGTCATAGGTCATTCGGCCCGCGGGGTAATGGGCTGGGTCGAGGCCCAGTAGTTGAGCCGGCAAGGCTCGTATTTCCCGATTGGTAAAACCCGCACTTGGAAACGGAACAAGACCAGCGCGCTGAGCAATGCCTGCACACGCGCATCGCCGAAGCGTAAAGCCGAGGCCCGTTGTCCTACTACTTCGATGGGACGGACCACCTTCTCAAACGCGTCTTCGCCAATCGAACAATCGTGGGATACAGTTTGGACGTCCAGTAGACGCCGGTTGGGCTTGAAAGCCGGCCTGCCGGAGTTCCGGCAGGTTCTTCAATAGCTTGCCGATTCCGAGGTCGCGCGTGTTGTCGATGGTCGTTTCGGTGCGCAGTGCGCGCCCTTCCTTGTGGTACTGTTTGATGCGGGAGTTCTTGTAGTCGACGTGCAGCGAGGGAACCACGCCGTCGGTAATCACTCGGGTGCGAAACTTGCCGGGCGTCCGGCGACTGACCCGACCA
>CAMDED010000277.1 GCA_945893365.1 Candidatus Sulfopaludibacter sp. SbA3
GGGGGCGGTGTCCCACCTCCCGTTGGTCGGCCCCGGAGATTGTACGGCGTATGGGCAGTTTTTGGTCATTCTCAACTCAAGAAAGGAGGCCCCGCGGCTGTTCGCTCCCTTCCTCCTTCAGGCTCATTCTTCGATTGGAATATACTACCAACCGTCCGAATTCGCTGCCTGCCGAAAAGCCGGTCACAATCGTAGCGAAATACTTTTGCCTCGCCTAAATCACTGAATATAAGGCCTTTGAACTCCCCGCGCGAACTTCCCACAAGCCGATTCGCCAGCACTCCCATGCTAGCTTTCAGGCAGAGAGATTCCCGTGATAGCTTCCCCATCTTTTAGAAACGCCGTCCGCGTCGTCGTGGTGGCGATCTGCGTTCACGGCATCCAGGCTCAGGATGCCCCAAGTACGATTCAACATGTTTTCGATACTCGCCCCGGCGCGGAGAGCGCCCGCATGGAAGACGCCAAGCGCCGCGCCGCCGCGGAAGACCTCCGCCGGTTCCACGAGAAAATGATGGAGTTCGTCAAGGCGTGGAACGACTTCACCAACGAATACGTTCAGCGCGGGACCTTCAACGCGAAAAAAGCGAAGCTCGTTGCCGTGGCTTGGCAGAAGCTCGAGCGGGAGCAATCCTGGCCGCTTCCGAAATGAGCGGCTACTTCTCGAGCGGCAGGCCCGACTGCTGAATGGCCCGCCAGCCCCCATCGAGCGAGATCGCGTCCGTATAGCCCATCTGCCGTAAGGCGTCGGCCGAAAGCGCCGAACGGAATCCGCCTCCGCAATACAGTACGAGCTTCGTGCTCTTATCCGGTATTTTCGTCTCGGCGTCGCGCTCGATCACGCCTTTGCCGATATACACCGCGCCCGCCGCATGTCCCGCGGCCCATTCGCTCTCTTCGCGAACGTCCACCAGCAGGTGCTTCTCGCCGGCCGCCAGCATTCGCTTGTAGCCTTCGATGTCGATTTCCTTGACTCGCGCCTTCGCCTCGTTGACCAGTTTCAGGAATCCCGAATTATGCGCCATTGTCACTCTCTCCGTATTTGGGCGCCCACGCCCGCTAGTTTTTCCTCGATCTTCTCATAGCCCCGGTCGATGTGGTACACGCGGTCGATCGTGGTTTCGCCGCGCGCCGCAAGCGCCGCCAGCACCAGCGACGCGCTGGCGCGCAGATCGGAAGCAATCACCTGCGCGCCGCTCAAATCCCGCGGCCCCGCCACAATCGCCTGCCTTCCATCGAGCCGGATATTCGCGCCCATCCGCGCCAGCTCCTGCGCATGCATGAAACGATTCTCGAAGATGTTCTCCTTCACGATCGCGATGCCCTCGGCTTGCGTCATCAGCGCCATGTATTGCGCCTGCAGGTCCGTCGGGAATCCAGGATACTCCTCGGTCGTCATGTCCGCCGATCGGAGCGCGCGCGTCCCCCGCACCCGCAGCTCGCCCGGTCCCGTCTGCTCGATCGTAATGCCCGCCTGACGCATCTTCGCGATCGGCGCTCCGAGGTGTTCCGGAACGCAATCCGTCACCGTCAGCTCGCCGCCCGTAATCGCGCCCGCCACAAGAAACGTCCCCGCCTCAATCCGGTCGCCGATGATCGTGTGCTCCGCCCCGCCAAGTTTCTCCACGCCCTGAATGCGGATCGTCGAGCCGCCCGCGCCTTCGATCTTTGCGCCCATCCGGATCAGCAATTCGGCGAGATCCAGCACTTCCGGCTCCCGCGCGGCGTTCTCGATAACGGTCTCTCCTCGTGCGAGCACGGCGGCCATCATCAGGTCTTCGGTTCCCGTTACGGTAACGCGGTCGAAATGGATCGTAGCGCCCCGCAATCCACCTGGCGCTTCCGCCTCGATGTATCCGTGAACCTGATGAATGCGCGCCCCCAATTGTTCCAGACCCGCGAGATGCAGATCCACCGGCCGCGCTCCGATTGCGCAACCGCCGGGCAGCGACACTCTCGCTCGGCCCGCGCGCGCCACAAGCGGCCCAAGGACCAGGCTCGAAGCGCGCATCGTCTTTACCAGCTCGTAGGGCGCTTCCGGCGACACGATCGTTCGGGCCTCCACTCGCACGGCGTCGTTCGTAACCTCGACGCGCGCGCCGATGCTCTCGATCAGCTCCTGCATGGTGCGGATGTCGCGCACTTGCGGGATGCGCCGAAGCGTTACCGTTTCGGCGGTCAGCAGCGCGGCCGCGAGCGCCGGAAGCGCCGAATTCTTCGCCCCGCCGGTTGCGATTTCGCCGTGGAGCGCAACCCCTCCCTTGATCACGAATTTGTCCATTATTTGGCTCTGAACGAGAATTCGTACACAGTGCCATTCTACGCGGCTTTGAAGATCGCGTGGAAGGCGACGTATTCGGTGTTGGCAGCTGCCATGCGTTTGGCCTTCAACAGCAGATAGCGCAGGTTCTTGTAGCCGCAGGCGCGGTTGATCAGCATGCGGAGGTTGCCGTTGATCGCCTCCACGACACCGAAACGCACCTTCGTCCGACAGTAGTTGAGCATCCCCTCCAGGTGCTTCAGCCGCAAGTAGTTCAGCATCGCCCCCTCGTAGTGGTAGTCCCACAGCCTTTCCAAACTCTCTTTGAGCACATACGCTTTGAATAGCCGCCGGTTCAATTGGAACAGCCGGTTCATGTCGCCGCGCTGGCTCCTGGTCAGACTCTTCCACCGGCTCAGCAACAACCATTTCTTCCGTTTTACCAGTTCCCGCATCTCCACCCCCTTGCGGAAAAACTCCGCCCGCCGCACTTCGTCCAAGGCGTCGTTGGCGTGCTGGATAACGTGGAACTTGTCGTACACGATCCGGCCCTGCGGCGCCCAACTCTCGATGCTCACCCGAAACGGTTCCCACATGTCCACGCACGCCGCCTCCATCCGCTTGCGCCGCCCGCTCCTCAACTGGCTACGAAAGTACTCGTCCAGCGTCTCCTTCTTCCGTTCCTTCCCAAACCACAGCGGCTCTCCCGTCTCCAGATTCCTGACCACCGTCAGAAACTCCAGATACCGCAGGTCATTCGCCCGCACCGTGCTCTCGGCCAATCCTTTCCGCCGCGCCACCTGCCGCGCCGCCGTGCTTTCACACGCCTTTCCCACATCCTCTTCGAAGCGCTTGCTGTACGGCGCCTTGCTCGGCAACTGCCGGACCTTCTCCACCTTTACCCCGCAGTCCGGGCACCTCACACGGTACACCTCCACCACCACCGAGGCCCGGAACTCCCCCCACGCCAAGTCACGCACCCCCCGCTCCCGGCAGTCGTGGTAGTCCAGCAACTTCCGCCCGCATCCGGAGCACTCCAGCCACCGGTTGCCCCGCTTCCGACGCACCCACATCCGCATCGGCTTGTCTTCCTCACGGATCTCATGCCGGTATACCCTGTACCCCGGTCAATCCAGAATCTTCGTGAAGTTCGTTTTCTCTCAATCTGCTAAGCGTAGCGCGGATCCTTAGAGCCCGCTTTCTGAGATGTACAAAGGATTGACAACCGGGCTACCGGAGGTGACGAGGAGCATGGAAACCTGCGTAGGCCGCCACCAGGTCCCGCACGCGGAGTGAGCGCTTCGTGTTTGGCAGCCGCATTCTCAGGCGGATCTCGAATCCGACGGCCACGCGCTGAATCCGGCTCTCAAAACACTACGTATATAAACGGCTCCGAGGACAGCATCAGGCTGTGGAGCGTGTAATGAATGAATCCACCAACCAAGCTACCGGCGGTGAACACGATGATCGCCGACACTAGTTTCATAAGAATGTCTTTCATCTAACTCTCTCCGCTATTTGGCTGTCTCGAATATTTTTTTCACTTCTCCAGCGGCCGCGCGGGCAAGTTTGTAGCCCCCGGAGGTGTTCAAATGGACACGGTCGCCATTATCCTCAGGACCATGATCGATTAGCGCAACTACGTGAAAACCAGCCCGCTTCCATAACTCCGCTCGACGCTTCTGCAACAAAACGAAATTAGCTGTCGCGCGTGGCCCGGCGCGATCCGTGTAATATGGGGACATATTGATCAGGGTAATCATCGTGATGTTTGCGAACTCCGCATTTGGATGCTCCCGGATCGACGCTGCGCCTCTCTCTATGCGCGCTTCGTCAAGCACCCCCTCTTTAAAGAACGAATCATGGTAGGCACGCACCGTCGCAAGCTCTCCCTGAAACATGGAGCTGTTTTCCGCGGGGTAGTGCTTCACCGTTCTTACTACCTTTTCGTCGACTTCGTAATCGTAGTCTCGATACTCGCGGCGGGGAGGCCATTGCGACACACCGTGACCAGCGTAGTACCTGAATTATGCACACCAACGCACACTATCAGCGTCCCGAGCGCTGGTTCTGTTCGGCTGATGCAGTTCGTGGCTGAGTAAGTCAATTCAGTTTTCGCTGTCCCCATTCCCTCCCGAGTGTCCGTTCCCGCCCAGCCTCGCGCCGAAG
>CAMDED010000278.1 GCA_945893365.1 Candidatus Sulfopaludibacter sp. SbA3
GAGCCAGCCCCGTCGCATCGGCCTTGGGCGTCCGCTCGGGCGCGACCCCTCGCGGACCCCTTCACCTTAACACCACCCCCGCTTCCGCCTTGTCAAAATAGGACATTTCTACTTGGCAGAGAATAGGACATTTCTATTTGGCGCCGACACTCTTCAGCCGCCCGGTGACAGCCCCCTGTCGCGTCGTGTAACATAGCAGAGCATGAAACCGTTGGCTTTCCTACTCGCTGCTGCCGCCGCGTTCGGCGCCGACCCGCCCGCCAAGGTAACGCTCCCCACCAGCCGGGCCGACCTTGAACGGGGAAAGAAGCTCTATCAGTCCAATTGCTCCCTCTGTCACGGCGCGAATGGAGACGGAGGCCGCGGCGCGGTACTCGCCGGACGCAAGCTGGCCAGGGCGGCCGATGACGCCGCGCTCCTAAAGGTGATCGAGGAAGGAGTCCGCGGAACGGAGATGCCCGGGGCGTGGCAGCTCTCGGCCGGCGAGGCCCGCCAGGTTGCCGCGTTTGTGCGGACGCTCGGCCGCGTCTCCTCCAAGCCCGTTCCGGGCGATCCCACACACGGCGCGGACTTGTACGCCAGGAATAATTGCGCCGCCTGCCACACTATCCGCGGCCAAGGCGGTTCCACCGGCCCGGACCTCAGCGACGCCGGCCTCCGCCGCAATCCCGGCTATCTGCGAACATCCCTCACCGATCCGGAAGCGGAAGCTCCCAGGTCGTATCAATGGGTGAGTCTTCGCACCCCGGCAGGCGATGCGATCACCGGGACGCGCCTCAACGAAGACTCGTTTTCCATCCAGATTCGCGACCCGTCCGGGAACGTGCATTCGTTTTGGAAACATGAAATCTCGGACTTGAAGAAGGATCGCGGGAAATCCACCATGCCCTCGTACAAGCAATTGTCGAGCGCCGATCTCGACGACCTCGTCGCCTATTTAAGCTCTCTCAAGGAGGCCTTGTGACCGTTTTGAGAACTGCCGTCTTCATTATCGCCGCCCTCGCGGCGGCCGGAGCGTTGCCGGCGCAGGGTCCCTTCAACGTGCCCTATGAGCGCATCCGCGACGCGAACAAGGAACCGGGCAACTGGCTGACCTACTCGCGGGACTACACGGGCCAGCGGTATTCCACGCTCGACCTCGTCAACACCTCGAACGCCGGACGTCTGCGTGTCGCGTGGGTGCATCAAGCCCAGGAAGCCGACACGGTTGAAACTTCGCCCGTGGTGGTCGACGGGATTATGTACGTCACCGAGCCTCCGAACGTCGTCAAAGCGTTGGACGCGCGGACCGGTCGCGCCCTGTGGACGTATCGCAAGCAGATCCCAACGGACCTGCGCATGTGCTGCGGCCGCGTCAACCGCGGCGTCGCAATCCTCAACGACGCCATCTACTACGGGAGCATCGACGCGCATCTGATCGCGCTCGACGCCCGAACCGGCCGCGTCCGCTGGGACACGCCCCTGGCCGACTACAAGCTGGGCTTTACCTCCACGGGCGCTCCGCTCGCCGTTAAAGACAAGATCATCGCCGGCATCGCGGGAGGCGAATTCGGCATCCGCGGGTTCCTCGACGCCTACGATGCGAAGACCGGCAAGCGCGCGTGGCGGTTTAACACCATCCCGGCAAAGGGCGAGACGGGAAATGAGACGTGGGCGGGAGACAGCTGGAAGACCGGGTCGGCCTCCACCTGGGTCACGGGCGTGTTCGACCCCGAAAGCAACACCCTCTTCTGGGGAACGGGCAATCCCGGACCGGACTGGAACGGCGACGTCCGCAAGGGCGACAACCTTTACTCCGATTCGCTCCTCGCCCTCAACCCCGACACCGGCGAAAGGAAATGGCACTTCCAGTACACGCCGCACGACGAGCATGATTGGGATTCAACGCAAACGCCTTCGTTGGTCGACACCGTAGTGAACGGCGTGCCGCGAAAGCTTGTGACTCTGGCGAATCGCAATGCGTTCTATTACGCGCTCGACCGCACGAACGGGCGCTTCATCGCGGGCGCGCCTTACGTGAAGCAGACCTGGGCAAGCGGCCTCGACGAAGCCGGACGTCCCATGCTGCTGCCGAACACTTCACCCACCGCCGATGGGCATCTCCTGTGGCCAAGCCTCGGCGGAGGCAGTAACTGGTACAGCAGCTCCTACAGTCCGAAGACGGATCTCTATTATGTGAACGTCAAGGAAGCCGGAGCCTACTATCACAAGGGAGAAGCCGACTACAAACCCGGCGCTCTTTTCAACGGTGGTGGACAGCGCGAGAATCCGGCCGAAGAGGGCTATGGCGCGGTGCGCGCTCTTGAAGTCGCGACAGGCAAGCTGCGCTGGGAATACCGCCTGCACTCGCCGTCCCACGCCGGCCTGATGACCACGGCGGGCGGCTTGGTTTTTGGATCGAGCGGAACCGCCTTTTTCGCGCTCGACGCCGCGAAGGGCAACTTGCTTTGGCGCTTCGACACGGGCGGCGGCATCATCGCCAATCCAATCACCTATCTGAATGAAGGCAAGCAGTATGTGCTGATCGCCGCCGGCCACGGCCTGTTTGTGTTCGGGCTGGACTGACGCGAAGCCGTTTCGGGCTCCTCATCCGCGGTCTGCTCGCGGACTGTCATTTTCCGCTGCCGGGCGTCGTTAAGCCAGTATGGAAAGCAGCTGTGAGAGCCTACTGCCAATGAGCGTGTCGGGTGAAGCGGCGCCCGGCTTCGACGAGCTTTTCACCGCCTACTATGCCCGCCTCGCGCGGCTGTTGTACCGCGTCACGGGCTATGCGGGGCGCGCCGAGGCGGTCGCCGCCGAGGCATTTTGGCGGCTTCACCGGAAACCTCCTCCCACGAAGACCAACTTAGAGGGTTGGCTCTATCGCACGGGACTCCGCCTGGCGCTCGACCACCGGAAGATGGAGCGGCGGCGTGCCCGCTACGAGGCGCTGGCGTCGATATTTGGGATCGGCCGAATGCCCGATCGGACGTTCGAAACCGGCGCGGAGCAAGAGCGTGTGCGGCAAGCGCTGGCGGCACTCAAATCCGAACAGGTCACTCTCATTCTTCTGCGCAACGAAGGGCTCAGCTACGGCGAGCTCGCCGCCGCGCTCAACCTCAATCCAGCCTCGGTTGGCACCCTTTTGGCCCGGGCCGAACAAGCTTTTCGAAAGGAGTACGTAAAACGCTATGGACAACGCTAATCGCACCGAATTGACCGAATGGGTAGAGAAGTCCGCCGCACTCCTGGCGCCACCGGCGAATTGGAACCCGAATGTGGATGGCGCGCGCGCCCGTTTCAGGGCTCGCCTCCGTGAGCGCTCCGCGTTGAGGCGGTACGCGCTAATCGGGGCCACAGCATCGTTCGCGTTGGCCTCGGTCCTGATGAATTCGGGTGCGCGCGCGCTTGCGCAACAACTCTGGCAGTGGATCGCGGTCGGACACATTGAGGTTGTCCGAGTTAACTTTGACAGCCTTCCGGATGAGGCCAAGTCGCTTCGACTGCGGGCCCTCGCCAAAACCGAGCCGCCGCGAGCGGTACGCGATCTTCAGGAAGCCGCAAGCCTCGCGGGCTTTACGCCGCGGCTTCCGCGCGCGAACGTTCTGTCCGGCGCGCCCGAGCTCTCGGTGCTCGGCCCCATGTCTTTGGGCACGGACATCAGGACTGCCGACTTGGAGTTGTCGTTAGAGCGGGCAGGCGTTCAGGACGAGACGGTCCCCAAGGAGTGGGACGGCGCAAGGTTTGCCCTTCAAATCGGCTCGACGGTAACCGCCGCGTGGCCGGAGAGTGAGGTAACGCTCATGCAGGGCCTGCCGCCGGTTCTGGTGGCGCCTTCCGGATTCGACCTCGGAGCATTTACGGCGGCCACTCTACGCGCGGCCGGGATGAATCGGGAGGCGGCCCGGCGCTTCGGCCATCGAATGGCGGCGGCTCCCGCCTTGCTGTTCGGAATTGGAATGGAAGATAAAGTCGCTATCCGCGAAGTAAACCTGCGCGCGGGACCCGCAACGCTGATCGAGGATTACGGCGACGACGGGCGCGTCGAGCGAGTTGCGATTCTCTGGAGTGTACCCGGCCGAGTCTACTTGTTAAGCGGATCGATCTCCGCGGAATTGGCGACCGCCGTGGCGAACGCGATCGACTGAGCGAAACAACCTCTGTTGCATGTGGCGCCCGGGTGGGGCAGGCGATCGTCTTTAGTCTGAATTCCGAAGTTGATGGCAAGGTCAGGGTAGACTGGGCGGATGGAAGCTGAAGGCACACGGATATTCGGTGGGCAGAAGGTGTTGTTGAAGGAGACGGACAGAGCGCTGACGCCCTTCGGCGGCATGGTGGTGTTTCTAGAGTTTCTGAATAAGATCGGGTTTGTGAAGAAGGTGATCGAGTGTATACCGGTCACACA
>CAMDED010000279.1 GCA_945893365.1 Candidatus Sulfopaludibacter sp. SbA3
AATAAGGATCACATGCAGGAGTCGGGGGAGTATAACGCTGTTATCGCGATTGTGGACGACGACCCTTCGGTTCGGCGTGGTCTGGAACGCCTGATCCGGTCAGTGGGGTGGAAGGCCGAAACCTTCGCCTCCGCCCAGGAATTCCTGGCGCGCCCTCGGACGGAGGCGCCAAGTTGTCTGGTATTGGACCTGCAACTGCCCGATCTGAGCGGGCTCGACCTGCAGAAGCAGATGGCCGAGGCCGGGTTGGAGACCCCTATCGTTTTCCTTACGGGCCATGGCAATATCCCAGCCTCCGTGCAAGCAATGAAAGCGGGGGCCATTGAGTTTTTGACTAAGCCGGTCGATGAGCAGGATCTTTTGAAGGCGATTCAGGAGGCTATCGACCGCGATCGTTGTACCCGAAAGCAGCACGCGGACAAGCGCGACTTGCGGGACCGGTACGAGTCGCTGACCGAGCGTGAGCAGGAAGTCATGCGGCAGGTGGTATCCGGCCTGCTGAATAAGCAAGTTGCAGCCGAACTGAAAATAACCGAGGATACGGTCAAATTTCATCGCGGGCACATCATGCGCAAAATGCGCGCCGATTCTTTGGCGGATCTGGTCAGAATGTCGGAGAACCTCGGAATCCACTCGATTCGGCGTTCCGGCCGAACGTAAAACTAACAGTCCGAAGTTCGGCGGGGGCCCGAAGGGGGCTTCGGGCCGGCAGAGCTCTCGCCTCCAGATCCTCCACCAAGGTGTAGTAGATTCTCGCCCCCGCTGCTGTTATTCATAAAAGAGGAAGTCTTAATGGCGCCGCTTGTTTCAGTCGTCGACGACGATGTTTCGGTCCGTAAATCGCTGGACAGGCTGATTCGGTCAGCCCACTTGGAGGTCAGAGTATTCGCCTCAGCGGAAGAGTTCTTGAACTCGGACCGTCCTTGCAAGGGGGACTGTCTCATATTCGACGTGCGCCTGCCGGGGATGAGTGGCATCGAGCTCCACCGTCACCTGCTGGCTTCCAAGTGTGAAGTACCCGTTATCTTCATTACGGCGCATGGATCTGACGACCATGCGAGGTTAGAAGCTGCCTCGGATTGGACCGTCGCTTACTTTATCAAGCCGTTCAGTGGGGATGAATTGCTTGATGCCGTCGATGTGGCTTTGAAATTGAAACCACGCTGCCCAAACACAGTTGAACCGTAATCGTCGGGCGTCTGACGCTCGCGTTGAACGAAGGAGGTCCCTTGAATAACGCAGGAGCTCTGGTTTATGTGGTGGACGACGATGCGTCCGCACGCGAAGGCGTGGCACGTCTGATTCGCTCCGCCGGGTTCATGACGAAGACATTTGAGTCAGGGGAGGAATTCCTGGCTACCTTGCGACCCAACAAGCCAAGTTGTCTGGTTTTGGACGTGAATCTCCCCGGGTTGAATGGACTCGACCTGCAAGAAAAGCTTGCCAAATCGCGCCCACAGGTCCCGATCATATTTCTAACAGGCCACGGCGACATCCCGATGACCGTGCGCGCGGTCAAAGCGGGCGCGGCAAACTTTCTGACGAAACCGGTCGACGATGAAGCCTTGTTGCATGCCATCCAGCACTGCGTCGACTCCTATGTGGGAGACGGGATCCGGTCCGATCAGAATGTTGGAAATATGATCGGCGAAAGCCCGGCGCTCCAGGCCATCCTAAGAGACATCCAGGTAGTGGCTCCGACGGACGCAGCGGTCCTCATCCAAGGGGAAACGGGCACCGGCAAGGAATTGGTGGCGCGCGCCATCCATGAGTCGAGCAGCCGGAGACAACGGTCTTTCATCATGGTGAATTGCGCCGCAATCCCTGGGACGCTCCTGGAGAGCGAACTCTTCGGGCACGAGAAGGGCGCCTTTACGGGAGCCTTCGCGCAAAAAATCGGCCGTTTCGAACAGGCGCATCAAGGGACCTTGTTCCTCGACGAGATTGGCGAAATACCTTTGGAACTCCAGCCCAAACTGCTGCGCGCCCTTCAACAGCAGGAGTTTGAGCGCTTGGGCGGCAACCGGACCACTCACGTCGACGTCCGGATTGTTGCTGCGACGAATCGCAATCTCAGGCAAATGGTCGATGAAGGGAAATTCCGTGGGGACCTATACTATCGGCTGCACGTTTTCCCCATAACGGTGCCCGCGCTGCGCGAGCGGCGCGAAGACATTCCGCTGCTGACCCGCTTCTTCACGCAGAGATACGCAAGAAAGATGAACCGCGCGATCGAGGAGATTCCCTCCACCGTACTCGAAGCACTCACCAGGTACAACTGGCCGGGCAACATCCGCGAGTTACAGCACCTGGTGGAACGTTCCGTCATCCTGAGTCCGGGCCGCGTGTTGCAGATCGCCGTTCCCGATGCGGTTCCCGATTCAGGCAGCTTGCGATGGACGCACCCGGTGAGCAAGGACGAAAACCCCGAGCGCGAACGAATCCTCGATGTTCTCCGCCTCTCCGGTGGAATCATCGGGGGCGCCGGCGGCGCCGCCGCAAGGCTGGGGTTAAGGCGCACGACGCTGCAATCCCGCATGAAGAAGCTGAAAATTGCGCGTCAGTACCAATAGCGGTCTGAATCGGCTCTTGCCGCCGCGTGGCGGATGGTTCTTGAAAAGCTTGGCCATCGCCTTCTCGAGATTGCGGTAGTTCTTGTCGGGATCCTTCTTGATGTCGAGCGTCTTGGACGCGGAACCGCGCCACACGAGTTGTTTGGTAGCCGGGTCGAATAACCCAATAGCCAGCTTGCCGACTTCGATGGTCGAAGACGTTACGCGGGTGTTGCCCCAAGGGCCCCACGCGTGCGGCCCTCCCCACCCGAGGCTGTCAAGCTGCTTCTCCTGCGAGATCGCTGCCTGATAGGCGACGAGTAGATCACCGTCACTCTCCACCCGCCGTAAACCCTTGCCGGCGAGTTGCGCGTCCACGGCGCGTTTGATGTCCCGATCCAGGAGCTGGTCGCCGACCTGCATTGCCTTGTAATCGACCCACTGGCAGGTCTTGTAGGCGTTGAAGTCTGCTGAACGATCATAGTCGAATTGCACCTCCTGGCCGAAGGCGGCTACGCCCAGACACACGAGCGCTCCCAGATTGATGTATTTCATCTTGTCGTTCTCCTTTCGGTGATTGATTAGAAAATGATGCCCGTCGCGAGACGCACGAAAACCGCCGACAAGCCAGACAAGCCACCCTGCCCGGTTCCAGGCGGCAAGGTCAGGGCAGTGCCGTAAACGCTAATCCAACCGCAGCTCGACATAGCGGATTTTTCCAGCGCGTTCCACCTGCAGCACCAGCGGGTCATCCGAATTTTGCCGTTCCACGAGCACACGCAGTTCCTGCAAGGTGGAGACCGGCTCGCGGTTGACTTCATAGATGATGTCGCCCGGAAGCAGCTCGCCACTCGGACCGCTGGTCGTCATGGCGAGGCGGGCGACCAGGATGCCATAAGAGCGGCGCGTCGGTCCCATCAAAAGTCCGGCGATCGATGCGTCAACAGGCAACGCCAGGATCGAGAGGCGAGGCACCAGGTGCTGGCGTTCGTTCACCCAAGACGCAAAACGCTCCGGGCTGTTCGAGCGCGCCAACAAGACAACGTTCTTCTCGACAGTGTCAGCACCGCGCAAGATCTGTAGGGTCACGGAACTCGAGACGCGCTGCCGGTACAGGTTCACGTGAAACTGCCGTGCGTTCTCCATCGGCTTGCCGTTGAGTGACAGGACAATGTCGCCGATTTTGAGGCCGGCGGTGTCGGCTGGTCCGCCGGGCAGGACGTCCGCCAGGATGACGCCGCTGTCGCGCGCGAGGCCGAGCGCCGGCGCCAGGCCCGGTGTCACGGTCTGGGCTTCGACGCCGATCTCGCCTCTCAAAACGAACCCGCTCCGGCGCACCTGATCAATCACGAAGCGGACGATGTTGCTGGGAACGGCAAACCCGAGACCTTCGCTGCCGCCCGATTGCGTGAGAATCATCGTGTTGATACCGACGAGGCGTCCCTCGATATCGACCAGCGCTCCGCCGCTGTTGCCGGGGTTAATGGGGGCGTCAGTCTGGAGATAAACGACGCGGTCGTCGGGTTGGAGTTGCCGCGCCACGGCGCTGATCACACCCATGCTCATCGAACTTTCGAGACCGTTGGGACTGCCGACCGCGACCACCACCTGGCCCTGCCGAACGATATCGGAATCCGCGAGTTCAAGGAACCGCAAACCCTCGGCGTCCACCTTTAGCAGAGCGAGGTCGGTTTCGGCATCGAGGCCAACCAGACGCGCTGGCAATACTCGCCCTGGCGGCCGCACGATGCTTCGGCCCGCTGGCGCGCCGTTCGACGAAAGCTGCACGTGAATCCGTGTCGCGCCGGCAATAACGTGG
>CAMDED010000280.1 GCA_945893365.1 Candidatus Sulfopaludibacter sp. SbA3
GAAGGCAGGGTCGAAAAACCAACCTAACCCCATGAAAATACGAGAGCCCAAAAAAGCGAAGCTCGGGCCAAGCCTGCATTTGCCGCCTTTGGTTTTTCATGAAGTTTCGCGGGCCGTAGGCCCTCCCCAACAGGCGACGAAAGACGATCGCCTGCCCCACCGGCTGCCAAATTGCAACAGTTGTTTCATTCCAAGTCCTTAGCGGGTTATATGGCTGCAAAAGGAGAAACGATCATGGACAGACTCAAAGGGAAGCGTGCTCTCATTACCGGTGGGACCAGCGGCATCGGCCTGGAAACCGCTCGCCGGTTCTTGAACGAAGGCGCCCGTGTCGCCATAACGGGTAAGAATCCGGCGACTCTCGAAGCCGCACGCAAAGAGCTCGGGAACGACGTGCTGATTATCCCATCCGACGCGGGCGAGGCAGGGGCTCAGAAAGAAGTTGCAGAGACCCTTCGCCAGGAATTCGGAGGACTCGACATCCTGTTCATCAACGCGGGGATCGCCGAGCTCAAGCCCGTCGAGCAGGTGGACGAGGCAGCGTTCGACCGTTCCTTTGCGATCAACGTGAAGGGGCCGTTTTTCCTCGTTCAGGCCCTGTTGCCCATCTTCGCGAATCCGGCGTCGATTGTGCTCAACACATCCGTGAACGCGCGCATCGGCATGCCCAACACCAGCATCTACGCAGCCACGAAGGCTGCCCTCATTTCGTTTGCCCGCACCCTCTCCGGCGAGCTGATCTCGCGTGGAATCCGCGTGAACGCCGTCAGCCCCGGTCCGATCTCCACCCCCCTCTTTGGCAAGCTCGGCTTGTCTGAACCCGATCTCAAATCGGTGGCCGCATCCATCCAGAGCCAAGTTCCTCTCGGCCGCTTCGGAACACCCAGCGAGATTGCTCATGCGATTGTGTTCCTCGCCTCCGACGAATCCGCATTCACGGTCGGCAGCGAGTTTTTGATCGATGGCGGGGTGGGCAATCTTTGAATGGATGGAAGCCGCTGGGGTCCGAACTCGTCCGAAATCGCGCATCGAGCCGCGCCCCAAAGCTAGCGGCTCGCCGCTACTTCGAGAACCGCGTACCAGAGATACTCCACCAACTTGTGCAGCGAAGCTTCAGCCAGGCGCTCGTCGTCGCCGTGCGCGCCTCCCCCTGGGGCTTCGTGTTCATCGGCGATGGGTCCGATTCCATAGGCCTGGACGCCGCGCGCACGCAACTGCGCCATGTCCGTCGCGCCGTTGAGCATTCCGGGCAGTGTTACCGAACCGGGAAACATGCGCTTGCCGACGGCTTCGAGCGCACGAAACATTTCGTTGTCGATCCGTGAGGGCGCGCCCATCGGCCGCGTCGCATTGTCGGGTCCGACCACATCCACCTTCGGATCGTCGATCACACGCCGCAGCTCCGCGTAGAACTTGCCGATATCCTCATCCGGAAGCGCGCGGATGTCCAGGTAGGCCTCAGCCTCGGAAGGAATCACATTCGCCCGGAAGCCCGCCGAGATGCGCGTCGGGACTACCGACGTCCGCAGGTTCGAGTAGTGGCCCTGTTCGTTGCTCAGGAAGTACTGCTGAATCGCGGCCGTTCGCGCGGGATCGGAAATGTGGTTGTAGCGCGCCGCGGCCGCCGGCTCGCTGATCGAAGCGAGCCTCTCGAAATAGGCGCGTGTCGTATCGTTGAGACGCATCGGCGGCTGCCACGCCGAGACTTTCGCAACCGCGTTCGCGAGCCTGACCACGGCGTTGTCGAGCGTCGGCTTCGATCCGTGGCTGGCGGTTCCATGCGCGATCAGCCGCGCGCCGCGCGGAGCTTTCTCGGTCGTCATCACCGTCAGGTAGCGCACCTTTCCGTTCGAAGCCGTCGCCGAGCCGCCTTCCGCCAGAGCGTACTCGGCGGCGATTTCGTCCCATTGCTCTTTCACCAGATAGTTGATGCCGGTGGGACCGGAGCCCTCCTCGCCGCTCTCGGCCACAAAGATCACGTCCCGATCGAGCTTCACGCCCATCCGCTTCAACAGGACCGTCACCATCAGCGATGCCGCGAGGTTGTCTTTATCGTCCTGCGCGCCGCGGCCGTAGACGAAACCGTCTTTGCGGATTCCCGCGAACGGATCGACCGTCCATTTGTTGCGCTGCACGCCGACCACGTCCGTGTGGCCCATGATCAGTATGGGCTTCTTCGATCCGTTGCCCTTGATCCTCGCCACCAGGTTCGCGCGGGCGGGTTCGAGCGCAAGCAGCTTCGACGGAATGCCCTCGCGCTCGAGCGCCGCCTGCACATATTTCGCCGCTTTCGTTTCGTTGCCGGGCGGATTGCTGGTGTCGATCCGGAGCAATTCCAGGTAGTGTCTTAGAGTTTCGGGCGCGACTTTCGGCCACTTGACGGAGTAGCGGTCCGCCGCGGCCGCCGTGCCTGTCAGTAACGCCGCGAACAGCGGCAACGCGGCGAGTTTAGAGCGGTATGTTGCCATGTTTCTTCCTCGGCATGGTATCGACTTTATTTTCGAGCATGCGCAGCGCCCGTATCACGCGCGGACGGGTATCGCGCGGCTCAATCACGTCGTCCACAAAGCCGCGTTCGGCGGCTATGAACGGACTTGCGAAACGTTCGCGGAATTCGGCGATCCTTTCGCGGCGCGCGGATTCGGGATCCACGGCTGTTGAGAACTCGCGCTTGTAAATAATGTTCACGGCCCCTTCGGCCCCCATCACGGCGATCTCGGCAGTCGGATAGGCGAAATTGACGTCCGTGCGCAAGTGTTTCGAACCCATCACGCAATAAGCGCCGCCGTACGCCTTGCGCGTAATGACCGTGATCTTCGGAACGGTGGCTTCCGCGTACGCGTACAGGAGTTTCGCGCCATGGCGAATGATGCCGCCGAACTCCTGGTCCGTGCCGGGAAGGAATCCGGGTACGTCCTCAAAGGTGAGAATCGGAATGTTGAAGGCGTCGCAGAAGCGAACGAATCGCGCACCCTTCACCGAGGAATCGATGTCGAGGCAGCCTGCAAGGAATGCCGGCTGATTCGCCACGATGCCGACGGACCGGCCGTCCATGTGCGCGAAGCCGGTGACGATGTTCCGCGCGAAGTGCTCATGGACCTCGAAGAACTCGCCATCGTCGATCACGCGCCCGATGACGTCCTTCATGTCATACGGCACGCTTGGATCTTCCGGGACGATCGAATCAAGCTCCGGATCGCGGCGATCGGCCGGGTCCGAAGTCGCGCGCCGCGGCGCGTCCTCGCGGTTGTTCCGCGGCAGATAGGCGAGCAGTTCGCGGATCATGCGAAGGCACTCGGCGTCGTCCGCGGCGATAAAGTGGCCGACGCCGCTGGTTTCGTTGTGCGTATGCGCGCCGCCGAGCCGCTCTTTCGTGACATCCTCATGCGTCACGGTCTTGATCACATCCGGCCCGGTCACGAACATATAGCCGGTGCCGTTAACCATGAAGACGAAATCGGTGATGGCGGGCGAGTAGACGGCGCCGCCGGCGCACGGCCCCATGATAGCGGATATCTGCGGTACGACTCCGCTCGCGAGCGTGTTGCGGAGGAAGATATCGGCGTAGCCGCCGAGCGAAAGGACGCCCTCCTGGATGCGCGCTCCGCCGGAATCGTTCAGGCCGATCAGGGGCGCGCCGTTCTTCAGCGCAAGGTCCATCAGCTTGCAGATTTTTTGGGCGTTAGACTCGGAGAGCGAGCCGCCGAAAACGGTGAAATCCTGGGCGAAGACATAAACGAGGCGGCTATCGATATAACCCCAGCCGGTGAGAAAGCCGTCGCCCGGCACCACTTGTTCTTCCATGCCGAACTCGCGGCAGCGGTGGGCCACGAGCTTATCGAGCTCTTCAAAGGCGCCGTCGTCGAGAAGAAATTCGATGCGTTCGCGCGCGGAAAGCTTGCCCTCCTTGTGCTGGCGCCGCCGCCGCTCCTCGCCCCCGCCCAACTCCGCGGCGGCGTGTCTCCGCCGTAGCTCTTCGAGCCTGCTCATCTGAATTACGGTAGCAAGTTTCCACGCATTCGACCATTTAGAGTCTTGTCCAATACAAGATGAGCCTGAAGGAAAGGCTGTTTCCAATACAAGATGAGCCTGAAGGGGGAAGTTGAAGCATGCTGGGGTGTGATCATCAGGATGCGGAATGCGAAGAAGTTGAGCCAGGAGGAAATCCAGGCGTTTTT
>CAMDED010000281.1 GCA_945893365.1 Candidatus Sulfopaludibacter sp. SbA3
TCACTGTGATTTTTCCCGTCACCGCGTTTTCCACTACCTTTACTCGTTTCAGTTCGTTTGCTGTCAATTCGATCACCCTTCCATTTTGAAATGGGGTGACAGAGTTTCGTTGCAGTTAAGGGGTGACATTATTATGGAGCATCTACAGAAACGTCCCAAAAAGGTGCGCGAGCACTGGCATCTGAAGCATAATAGTCCCCAGTATGCGAACTCTTGCTTCGATCGGTTTGGCCGCCATCCTTGCCACGTGTCCGTTGGCGGCGCAGCACGAGAAGGACGGAGATAAGTCGAAAAACCCCGCGATCGGCGACCCCAAAGCGATCGACGCAGGTCAGAAGTTGTTTGCCAACGGGTGCGCGGCTTGTCACGGCAGCGAAGGGCAGGGCGGCAGAGGTCCCAACCTGCGCGAACAGGTTTTCTGGCACCCGATAGACGACGACACGCTTTTCACCGCCGTGAAGAAGGGAGTCGGCGGAGGAATGCCCGCGGCGAACCTGCCCGACGATCAGACCTGGCAGGTCGTGGCGTTCGTGCGGTCCATGACTTCACCGGCGATCGAGAATCCGCCTCCGGGCGACGTCAAGGCCGGCGAAGATGTGTTCTGGGCTAAGGCCAAGTGCGGTAACTGCCACGCGATCCGGGGCAAAGGGAGCGCCTTCGGGCCCGACCTGACGAACGTCGCCGCCATGCGGCCCGCGCTTGATATTCGTCAATCGATCGTCGATCCCGATGCCAACGGAGCGGTCGGCTATCACGGCGTCACGGTCGTGATGAACGACGGGACCACGCTCAAAGGCGTCGCCCGAAACCGCTCGAACTACTCCCTTCAGCTTCAGGACGCCAAGGGAAATCTGCATTTGCTTTCGGTCGCGTCGATTCGTGAGATTACTACTTCGAAGGGCTCGCCGATGCCGAAAGATTTCGGCACACGCCTGAGCAAAGAGGAGATCGACAATCTGGTGGCTTATCTGGGGCGGCAGAGCGCGCGTCCGGCGGTAATCGGAAAAAAATGAAGGGTGAAAGGAAAGGCACAATGCGAAATCGGCTGTGGCTCGGTCTGGCTCTCGCGGGAATCGCCGCCGCGCAGGTAAAATACGAGGATATTCTGAAGGGGCCGGGCGATAACTGGCTGACTTACGCGGGCGACTATCAGGCGCACAGGCACAGTCCGTTGAAGCAGATCACGACGGAGAACGTTGGGTCCCTGACGCCGAAATGGGCCTATCACGTGCCCAAGGCCAGCGGGCTGCGGACCAATCCGATCGTCTACGACGGCGTGATGTACATCACGAATACGAACGAGATGAAGGCGCTTGATGCGCGGAGCGGCCGATTGATCTGGAGCTTTAAGGACAGCCTGTCGAAGAAGGAAGGGGTGAACCGCGGCGCGGCGATTCTCGGCGACCGGGTCTTCTTCGTCACGGCCGACGTTCATCTTGTGGCGCTCGACCGCAGAAACGGCGCGGTGATCTGGCAGAAGAAATACGGCAACACGGAAGACGGGCTGTACGCATCGGCCGCTCCGCTCGTGCTGAAGAATCTGGTTCTGGTCGGAGTCGCCGGCGGAGACACGGGAATGCGCGGATACATTGCGGCGCTCTCGGCGGATACGGGTGAGGAGAAGTGGCGTACCTACACGATTCCCGCCAAGGGCGAGCCTGGCTCGGAAACCTGGGGAAATTACATTGAGTACGGCGGCGGCGCAACCTGGCTTTCCGGCACGTTCGACCCTGCCTTGAACCTGATCTACTGGTGTACGGGAAACGCCTGGCCCGATTTTTATGGCGAGAATCGCAAGGGCGATAACCTGTACTCCTCCTCGCTGCTGGCCCTCGACCCCGATACCGGAAAGATGAAGTGGTATTTCCAGTTCACCCCGCACGACACCCACGATTGGGACGCGCAGTCGTGGCCCGTGCTGATCGACGCTCCCGTTCAGGGCAAGATGCGAAAGCTTGTGGTCCACTCGAACCGGAACGGGTTTTTCTACGCGCTCGACCGCGTGACGGGAGAGTATCTCCACTCGAGCCGCCTGGTGGAGAAACTCGACTGGGCCTCGGGGATCGATGCCAAGGGCCGCCCGATCGTGATACCGGGCACGGATCCCACGCCGAACGGAAATCGCACCTGTCCGGGGGTGCGAGGCGCAACGAACTGGATGTCGCCGTCGTTCAATCCGGTGACGGGATTGTTGTACGTGGTGACGCTTGAGCAGTGCGACATCTTCACGAGCTCGTCGAAGGAGCCGGAACCGAAGAAGAACTTCTCCGGCGGCGGCGCGGGTCCGAAACCAAACGAAATCGGCCAGTTTTTCCTTAGGGCGTTCGATCCGAAGACGGGAGCGAAGAAGTGGGAATACCCCATGACAGGACCCGGCGAAAGTTGGGCCGGAACGGTTTCAACGGCGGGAAACGTCGTGTTTTTCGGCGATGACGACGGCCAGTTGGTCGCGGTCGACGCGCGAGACGGCAAGCACTTGTGGCACTTCAACATGGGCGAGGGGCTGACGGCGTCTCCGATCACGTACGCCGTGGACGGAAAACAATTCGTGGCGATCGCGTCCTCAACCGCGATTTTCTCGTTCGGATTGCACGAGCCTATGAAGTCGGTAGCGGTACCGAAAACCAGAGTGGAATAGGGAGATCGACGACGGATGGAGCGACTTAAGACACTGATACGGGAAGTCCCCGATTTCCCCAAGCCCGGCATTCTGTTCTACGACATTACGACCCTGCTGAAATCCCCCAGCGGACTGCGCGGCGTCATCGACGGAATGGTGGACCAATACGAGAACGCGTACGCGGATGTGGTGATCGGCGTAGAGGCGCGGGGCTTCATTTTCGCTCCGGCCGTCGCCTACGCCCTGGGCGCGGGCTTCGTTCCGGTACGGAAGCCGAAGAAGCTGCCGGCCGAGTGCCGCCGCGTCAGCTACGATTTGGAATACGGGCAGGATACCCTTGAAATGCACAAGGATGCGATTGCCCCTGGGCAGCGCGTGCTCATCGTCGACGATCTGCTGGCGACGGGAGGCACGGCTCAGGCCGTGGCGCATCTTGTCGCCGAGGCCGGCGGGATCGTCGCGGGCATCGGCTTCATCGTCGAGCTGACGTTCCTTGACGGTCGCTCTAAGCTTGCGGGCTACGACGTTTTCTCACTCCTGCAATACGACAAATGAGCGCCGCCGCGAGGCGGGTGCGCCTGCGTGCCCTTGCCAAGATCAATCTCGATCTTCGCGTACTACACAAGCGGCCGGATGGATTTCACGAGATTCGAACGGTTTTCCAGACCATTTCACTGGCGGATTCGATCGAGATCGCGTTCTCGCCCGCGCGCAAGACGAGTATTGAGCTTGAGCAGGACGTGGAGATTCCCGGCAACCTTATGTTGCGGGCGGCGGCCGTGGTCCTTGAAGCCATGGGAAAGACTGGCCGCGTGGTCATGAAGCTTCGGAAACAGATTCCCATAGGGGGCGGGCTCGGCGGCGGCTCGACCGACGCGGCCGCGGTCTTGCGGGCTTTGCCCGTGCTTGCCGGAAGGGTGGTTCCCATACCTCTGTTAGTGCGCCTGGCTTCCGCCCTTGGGAGCGACGTGCCGTTCTTCCTGTTCGGAGGAAAAGCGGTTGGGATCGGGCGGGGCGCGGAGCTGTTCCCTTTGCCGGACGGGAAGGCGCGTTCCGCTGTGGTGGTGGCGCCAGGGGTCCAGGTCTCGACGGCGGCGGCGTACCGCAACCTGGGAACGCAGTTGACGGCGGAGTCCGCCCGTCATGCCCAAGATGGATTCTCCGCTGCCGTGTGGGGGAGAGAGAGCGCGATGCGTAACGATTTCGAGCGGGTCGTGTTTCAGCAGCACCCTCAATTGGCGGCGCTAAAGCAGCGCCTGATCAAAGCGGGTGCGACCACGGCGTTGATGAGCGGGAGCGGTTCCTCCGTGTTCGGGTTATTCCGAACGAAGGAAGACGCGCGACGGGCGTCGAAGGCGTTTGGCAACGCGGCTAGTGCGGTTTCGCTGGTCAGCCGCCGGCAGTACGATAGAATCTGGAAGCGGCAACTAGTACCTACTTACATAAATCAGAGTATTTAGGTTTAGGCCCGGTCGAATGAACCACGGCCTTCGTCCATTCAAACGGCGTTGCGGTCTGGTTGTATGCCGCCACGAACTTGTCG
>CAMDED010000282.1 GCA_945893365.1 Candidatus Sulfopaludibacter sp. SbA3
AAGGCCATCTATGCCCCCTTCCTCGACACCGGCGATCACGTCATTGTGATCAACGCGGAGAAGGTTAAACTCACGGGCGCGAAGGACGATCAGAAGATTTATCGTCATTTCACCGGATATCCGGGCGGTCTGGTGGAAATGGATGCGAAACGCGTCCGCGCCAACAAGCCCACGCGCATGATCGAGGACGCGATCTTCGGCATGCTGCCCAAAACCAAACTGGGCAAGCAAATGTATCGCAAGTTGAAGGTCTACGCCGGCGGGAAACATCCTCACCAGGCGCAGCAGCCCGCGGCGAAAAGCGTCGCCTGAACGAAAAAGGGAGTTTGAGTGGCATCTACGATGGTTCAGTTTTTGGGAACAGGCCGCCGCAAGACGTCGGTCGTTCGCATCTTTCTCCGGCATGGCAAGGGCGATATCACCGTCAACGGCCGGGCTTTTGAAAACTATTTCACGACCGAAGTGACTCGCGGCGTCGTCAAGCAGGCGTTGGCCGCAACCGAAACCGCCGACAAGTTCGACGTCCTGATGCTCGCCCACGGCGGCGGCTGCGCCGGACAGGCGGGCGCGGCGCGGCTAGGGCTTGCCCGCGCCTTGGTGCAGTTTAACGCGGAGCTTCGCCCGAAGCTGAAGAAGCTTGGTTTTCTCACCCGCGATCCGCGCAAACGAGAGCGCAAGAAGTACGGCCAAAAGGGCGCCCGTAAGCGGTTCCAGTTCTCCAAGCGTTAGTTCGATGGAGTTTTCCCTGCGCGCGCAAATCTCGCTTTGGAACGTGTGCGCCTCGGGAAAACGCGCAGTCCGGCGCGGACATGGGGTTTGCGCCAAATCCTGTAAGGAGGAATTTTGCCCGCAATATCAATGAAAGAATTGCTCGAAGCCGGCGTTCACTTCGGGCACCAGACCAAGCGCTGGAATCCAAAGATGAAGCAGTATATCTTTGGCGAACGTAACGGAATCTACATCATCGATCTTCAGAAAACGCTGAAGATGTTCAAGGACGCGGCCCGCTTCGTCGGCGAAATGGCGGCTCAAGGCAAGACGGTGCTGTTTGTCGGCACCAAACGCCAGGCGCAGGAAGCGGTGGCGGAAGAAGCCCTCCGCTGCCAGATGTACTACGTCAATCAACGCTGGCTGGGCGGTTTGCTCACCAACATGCTGACGGTGCAGAAATCGATCAAGCGGCTCAAGGAACTGGAGCTGATGTCGACGGACGGCGGCTATGACGCCCGGCCGAAGAAGGAAGTGATCCGCCTCGAGCGTGAACGAAAGCAGCTCGACCAGAATCTTGCGGGCATCAAGGATATGCCCGGCCTGCCGGACGTCATCTTCATCATCGATTCGAACAAAGAAGCGATCGCGGTGAAGGAAGCCCGCCGGCTTGGGATTGCCGTCGTGGCGATCGTCGATACGAACTGCGACCCCGAGGAAGTCGATTGGGTGATTCCCGGGAACGACGACGCGCTGCGCGCGATCCGTCTGTTCACGAGTAAGATCGCCGATTCGGTGATCGAAGGCCGCGCGCTGGCCTCGGAGATGGACTTTACGGCCGAGAAGATCATCACCGACGAAACCCCGGCGGAAGAAGTTCCGGAGTACACGCAGTACGTGGATCCCAAGTACGCCGAAGAGATTATGGCGGAAAGCTTCGCCGACGTGGACTTGCCCTCGGAGTCGCTCCGTAAGGGCCCCACGACGGAAGTAGCGGCGCCGGTTGCGGAAAGCGGCACTTAACATACCTCTATGGCCGAAATCACCGCACAACTCGTAAAAGAACTGCGCGAGCGCACAGGCGCCGGCATGATGGAGTGCAAGAGCGCCCTGAAGGAAGCGAACGGCAGCCTCGAAGAAGGGGAAATCGTGCTGCGAAAACGCGGCATCTCGTCCGCCGGCAAGAAATCTTCGCGAGCCACCAAGCAAGGGTTGATTGGAACCTATATTCACCACGGCGGCCAGCTCGGCGTGATGCTTGAAGTGAACTGCGAGTCCGATTTCGTCGCCCGCACCGAGGATTTTCAGGGACTGGTTCACGACTTGGCGATGCACATCGCCGCCGCGGACCCTCAGTTCGTCCGGCGGGAAGACGTGACCCCGTCCGCGCTCGAAAGAGAGCGCGATATCCAGCGCGCGCGCGCGCTTGCGGAAGGCAAGCCGGAGAAGGTGGCGGAGAAAATCGTCGAAGGCCGCATGGCGAAGTTCTATGAAGAAGTTTGCCTCTACGATCAGCCCTTCGTCAAAGAGAACACCCTCACCGTCGACCAGCTGATCAAGACCAAGATCGCCAAGCTGGGCGAGAACATCAGCGTGGCGCGGTTCGTCCGGTTCAAGGTTGGGGACGCACCGGGCGGTGAAGCGGCGGCGCCTGCCCCGGTCTTGGTCCCGGCCTAGAATGCCGCTTGACTGCGCGCGCGGGTACGCCCCGAGTATTGGCTGGTTCCCCAGTGACGCCCTATAAACGAGTTCTCCTCAAATTGAGCGGCGAGGTTCTCGCCGGCGAGGGTACGTTCGGCATCGACGCCAATCGCGTCAAGGACCTAGCGTCCGAGATTGCGTCCGTGAGAGAGACCGGCGTTGAAATCGGGATCGTGGTCGGCGGCGGCAATATCTTCCGAGGCGTTTCAACGGCTGCCCAAAGCATGGACCGCGTGGCGGCGGACCACATGGGCATGCTCGCCACCGTCATCAATTCCCTCGCCTTGCAGGACGCGCTCGAACGGGTGGGCGTCTTTACCCGTGTGATGAGCGCCATCCAGATGCAGCAGGTGGCCGAACCTTACATCAGGCGCCGCGCCGTACGCCATCTGGAAAAGGGACGCGTCGTCATCTTCGCCGGAGGAACGGCGAATCCCTATTTTTCGACCGACACGGCGGCCGCTCTTCGCGCGCTTGAAATTCACGCGGGCGTGCTTGCGAAAGCCACCCGCGTCGACGGTGTTTACGACAAAGACCCGCTGAAGCACCCCGATGCGGTGATGTACAAGGACATTAGCTACACGGAGGTTCTCTCGCGGTCGCTTGGCGTGATGGACGCCACGTCGATCGCCATGTGCCGCGCGAACAAGCTGCCGGTTCTGGTCTTCAATTTGAATACGGCGGGAAACATCATGCGCATGTCGGCGGGCGAGCCTGTCGGTACGCTAATCCACTAAACTGGTGTTGGCGGGAAAGGCCCGGCTACCAATATGAAGACAATCAAAGAGATTGAAGCGAACATGCAGGTGAGAATGGACAAGGCGTTGCGGGACTTGCTGCACGACATGGCGAGCATCCGCACGGGGAGGGCTTCGATAAGCATCCTCGATCATCTACGGGTCGACTACTTCGGCACGCCCACTCCGCTGAATCAGATTGCGAACCTCCATGTCCCGGAACCTTCGCTCATCACCATTCAGCCGTGGGACGTTTCGCAGATTGGAGCGATCGAGAAGGTCATTCGCGCTTCCGACCTGGGCCTCAATCCTGGAAACGACGGCAAGATCATCCGCCTTCCGATCCCGCCGCTGACCGAGGAGCGCCGCAAGGAGCTCGCCAAGCGGCTGAATCACCTGGCGGAGGATCATCGGGTCGCCGTGCGCAACATCCGCCGCGACGGTAACGAGGGGTTGAAGAAGCTGTTGAAAGAGAAGACGATCGCCGAGGACGACGAAAAGCGCGCTCACGACGAGATCCAGAAACTGACCAACGTTTACATGGAAAAGCTCGACCTGGCCGTCCGCACGAAAGAAAAAGAGATCATGGAAATCCGGTAATTGCGCCGCAGCCGCGGCCTTCCCGGTCATCATGACCGCAAAACCAGAGGCGAGTTATGCAAACAAAGCACTTACGCGGACGACTCCGGTCATATTGACCGCGGTAGCCGAGGAAGGCAACTTAACTGCTTCTAACACGGGCGGAGTTTTTCTACAGCTTTGCCGGCCATTTTTGACGGCCGTGGAACACGGCGATCAAATCCAACCTCTCCAGAAACTCACTCCAGTTCATGCGACTTGATCTGTGGCGGGAACGAGGCGGAATCCCCGTGAGCTAGCCTGAGCCTGGAGTTTGGCCAAGTCGCGCGTTTCGCGCATCTGCTCGAACTGTTCGGCTCCACGATCCACCCATG
>CAMDED010000283.1 GCA_945893365.1 Candidatus Sulfopaludibacter sp. SbA3
TGCATCAGCATCGCCGCGACACGCGAAGAGACCACGTCCTTGATCGCGGTCAACAACGCGGTCTTGAAGGAGTTCCCGATGGCCGACCAGATGGACTGCGACTTCGTGAGGAGAGCATCGAAAACGCCTTCGGCTTGGCGCTTGAATGAGTCGAAGACCTGCCGGTTGTGGTCGCGGATCATCCCCGCCGTGCGGTTCGCGGCGTTCTGGCGCGCCGCATCGACAGCGGGATCGGTGGCTTCCTGGTTCACCTGCCGAATCTCATTTCTCTGTTCGGTGAGTTCCGCGATGCGCGCCTTGATCTCGTCGGCCCGGTACCCGAGGCGGTTCATGTTCGCCTCCTCTTCCAGCACCATCCGCGAGGTTTCGAGATCAAACAGCCGCATCTTCACCTCGTGGACGCGCCCCAGGTAGTCCACTTCGATCTGCGCCTTCTGCTGCTCCACCCAGATCTTCTGCTTGAGTGTCTGGGCGTCAGCGCCCTCGACGGTCCGTAAGCGCGCATCCCTGTCGATGCCGGCGCGCTGTTCTTCGGCGCCCAGCATGCGCACACCCTGATCGAGGTTGCGCCGCGCAATCTCCTCGTTGTACTGAAGGCGCCGCTGGTACAGTTCGGCCTCGAATTCCATGCGCCTCCGGACGGCTTCTTCCTCCCCCTTCAGATACTCGGCCAACCGCTCACGGTTTTCCTTCTGGAACTTTTCCTTGAATGCCGACCAACGGTTCCCCAACTCGTCGAGCACGTTCTGCCACGCCTGGCGGGTCAGGTTGATCCGCTGCGAGACGCCCTTGTCGTCGGTGAACGTCGTCCACTTCTCGATGTGGGTATTCATCTCCGCGATCTCTCTGGCAAAGGCGGGCTGCCCCTTGGCTCCCGCCTCAAGCGCGGCCTGACGGGATTCGCGTTCCACGTCCGCCTGCCGCTTGCGGATCTCGGCGGCCCGCTTCAACGTTTCGATGTCCGGCTCGTTGCCGGTCTTGATGGTGAGCTTCGGTCCGCCGAACTCGAACGGTTGCTCGCCTGGCAGCACCCGCTTGCCGCTGACCAGTTCCCGGATCTGGTCGTCAGTCATCCCCCGTTTCCGCAGAGCGTCGACGTTGGTCTTGCCGCTCAGCAACTCGTCCCGGAGAGCCTTCCCCTGCATCTCGTCGTAGCGTGCTTGCAACTGCTCCTGAGTGTTTTTCCAGTTCGTGTAGACGACAACTCCAGCTGCGACGACGCCCGTGGCGAGTAGCGCGTAGGGGTTCAGGCTTGCAAGCCTCAGAGCCGCTATGGACTTCGCGAGCGCCATGATCTTTTCGGCTAGCGCGTAGGACGCAAGGATGCCAGACACCCACAGCGCTATCTCGCCAAACTTTATGAGGCCGTCGGTATTGTCCTTGAGCCACCCGACCAAGCCGCGCAGATTGACGATCATCCCCTTGAGGTCCTCTTGGAATTTGGCCCCGATGTCTTCTCGAACGTTATTAAACTCGCGCCGCAGCGCGCCCAGTTGGCCTTCGACCGTCTGCGACGCCGCCGCGTGCGCACCCTGAATCTTCGCGCCCTCGCGCATCACCGCGTTGTAACGGATCTGCTTCTCCTCGGTCTCCGTCAATGCGCGGCCCAACTGCAACTCCGCAACCTGGGTCTTCTTCTGGAAGTCGACGAACAGACCCAACGTCCGCAGCCCGCGCGACGCGCCCGACTCGATGGCGAGGACAATGGCATCCATCGCCTCGCCAGCGGAGACGTTCTGAATCGCCGCTGCGTCTTTGGCGAGTTTGGCGAGACCCTCTGCCTTCGAGAGATCCATGTCGGCGACGATCAGGCGCTGCACGGCATGCGCGGCCTCGGTGAACTCGAAGCCGATCTCTTCGATTGCGGCTACCTGCTTTGACGCGGCGGCTGCTCCCAAGCCGTGCGCGGTCGCGAGCGCCTTGAGTGAAGCCTCTGCCTTGGCGTTTTCAGCCGCCATCATCACGGAACCAGCGGTGAAATCCTTCGCCCAGGAAAGTGCGCTCTTGATAGCTTCGGCGAACAGGATCCCCGCCGTCGCGCCCTTCGCCATCGCGGCTGTCATGCCGTCAACCCCTTGCGCCGCGCCCCGGGAACTCTTGGCCGCCGCAGCTTCCATGCTGGACAAGCTGCTGTTTACACTCTTGATGGACGCATTGGCCCTGTTCGTGTCCACTTCGACGACGAGTTCAAGTTTGTTGTCGGGCATGGAACGAAGACGCAAGGTTGCGTCTATATGCGAGCTGGCAGCCGATGTCGATACTTACTCTCTCTGGAGTGATTTCGCCTCAGGCTGCGGATCCGGAGGAGGAGCCCTTCCGTCCAACGAAGCGATTTTCTGGTCACGCCAAGGGAGAATCCGGCTTCCGAGCGCGCCGTACAAGACGTGACCTCAGCTGCGCTGCAATCGAATTGTGGCGGAGCTGAAGCACGATACAATCGATTCGAATGGCGCTACACCTGTTTCAGGATCTACGCAAGACGACTTTCGCCGGCGCAGCGTGCCTGGTCGTGTGCGCCGTCGCGGCCCTCGCCCAAGGGACGGTCCCCAAACGGAACATTACAGTACGGGTCCCGGTGTTTCGTGTCGACCCAGCGTGGCCGAAGCCGCTGCCGAACCACTGGATCGTCGGAGCCGTCGTCGGCGTCGCTGTGGATGGGCGGGATCACGTGTGGATCACGCATCGGGCGTCCACTCTGCAGCCGAACGAAACGCGATCGATCTGGCGTGCCGCCCCGCCGGTCCTGGAGTTTGATCGCGACGGCACGCTGGTCTCGTCGTGGGGCGGTCCGGGAGCCGGCTTTGAATGGCCGCGACTCGAGCACGGCATCTACGTCGATCGGCAGGATCATGTGTGGTTGGGTGGAGGAGGAGAGAAGGACTCGCATCTTTTGAAGTTCACCCGCCAGGGCAAGTTTCTGCTGCAGATCGGGCGTCAGGGGCAGGGCCGGGGCAGCAATGATACAGAGAATCTCGGCGCTGCGGCAAGCATGGTGGTCGATGAGGCCGCCAACGAATTGTATGTTGCCGACGGATACGTCAACCACCGCGTCATTGTTTTCGACGGGACCACAGGGACATACAAGCGCCACTGGGGCGCGTACGGCAAGCGGCCCGACGACAGCTACTTCGCGCAGTCGGGTGAAAAGCTGCCACTGCCCTTCAGCGGCGTGGTGCAGCATGAGAATAGACCCAGCCAGTACGATCCGGCCGGTCCGCCGCCGCCGCAATTCCGGATCGTCCACGCAGTGCGGATCTCTCACGATGGGCTCGTGTACGTCTGCGACCGCACAAATGATCGGCTTCAGGTCTTTCGAAAGGACGGCACATTCGTGCAGGAAGCCTTCATCGCGAAAGAGACGTTTGGCAGCGGATCGGTGTGGGACATCGGCTTCTCAGTCGATCCACAGCAGCAATTCGCGTTTGTGGTCGACGGAACCAACCAGCAGGTGTATGTTATCGACCGGAAGTCGCTGAAGGTCGTGAGCACGTTTGGTGGAGCCGGCCACTGGGCAGGACAGTTCTACGGCGCGCACAACCTCGCAGTGAACTCGAAAGGGGATCTGTTCATCACGGAGACGTATGAAGGAAAGCGTGTGCAGAAGTTCCGGAGAATGGCGCCGTCACGACCATCTAGCGTCCCGCCCCTGGCAACTTCTGCCGCTCCAGCAAGTCCTGCTCCTCGGTGATGATCAGCATCGCCCAGAATTCATCTGTCCTGATCTCATCCATCGAGATCCGGATTCCAAGCTTCAGTGCACTGCGGAGATCGAGCGCTCTCCGCAACAAAAGGCCAGCCGCAGTTGATTGCGCCGCATCCAACTTGTCGAGAGGACAGTGGTCACAGCGGCCGCTCTCGGCAGGAGCTTCCGGGCAGAGTCCCGGTTCGCACAACTCTTCCCGGCGCAGCGCCCAGTGAATGAGGAATCGCAGGGAGGGCCGCTCGGGCCACTCCCCGCTTACGAGTTTGGGTCGCAGGTCTCCTGCATGGTGCCGTCGAGCGCATCGATCGCCGCCTTCAACGCCACAGCCTGATGGATGATGGGAGCGTCGCCCGCATACCCCTCGGCGGTCTGCGCCAACTT
>CAMDED010000284.1 GCA_945893365.1 Candidatus Sulfopaludibacter sp. SbA3
ATTCGCTCAAGCGCGCGTGCTCCGGATCAAACAGGCGATCAGTCTCGACTTCTCCACTGCCTTCCACAACCTCGCCGCACCGCCTTTCCTATTCTGCACGTTTTTCATGAAATTTCGCGGGCCGTAGGCCCTCCCCAACAGGCGACAAAGGACGATCACCCGCCCCACCGGCCGCCAGCCCTTCCATGAAACCGGATTCCAAATTCCCGCCGCCGCTCATCAGATCGCCAGATCGAGTGTACTAAAAAAATATGCCAATTCCACCGCCGCGGTTTCAGGCGCATCCGATCCGTGAATGCAATTGCGTTCGATGCTCTCGGCAAAGCGCTTGCGGATGGTCCCCTCCGCCGCGTTCGCCGGATTCGTGGCGCCCATGGTTTCGCGCAACATCTTCACCGCGTCCGCGCGCTCCAGCGCCAGCACAATCACCGGTCCCTCGGTCATAAACTTGACCAGGCTTTGGAAAAACGGCCTCTCGCGATGGACCGCGTAGAACCCCTCGGCCTGAGCCTGCGACAGCAGCATCTTGCGCATCGTGACGATGCGAAAACCCCGCTCTTCGAGGAGCGCCAGAATCGCTCCGGCCTTTCCGCCGGCAACCGCATCAGGCTTGATAATCGAAAACGTTCTTTCCAGGCTCATAAGCGGCTTTTGATTTTCTCTCCGATTTCAGCGGGCGTCGAGCAAACCGTGATTCCAGCGCCTTCCATGGCGCGGATCTTATCCGGCGCTGCGCCGGACCCGCCGGAAATAATCGCTCCGGCGTGGCCCATCCGGCGTCCAGGGGGCGCGGTCTGTCCCGCGATAAAGCCCACCACCGGCTTCTTCACGTTCTCTTTGATGTAGGCGGCCGCCAGTTCCTCCGCGTTGCCGCCAATCTCGCCGATCATCACAATCGCATGCGTGTCCGGGTCCGCGTTGAACAGCGTCAGCGCATCGATGAAGTTGGTTCCGATAATCGGGTCGCCGCCAATCCCGATGCACGTCGATTGGCCGATCCCGAGTTTCGTCAACTGCCCCACGGCTTCGTAGGTCAGCGTGCCGGATCGCGAAACCACGCCCACATGCCCTTCAAGGTGAATATGTCCCGGCATGATGCCGATCTTGCACTTGCCCGGCGAAATCACGCCAGGGCAATTCGGCCCGATCAGACGCGTCGGCTTGCCCTGCAGGAACTTCCACGCTTTCACCATGTCGAGCGTGGGGATGCCTTCCGTAATGCACACGACCACCGCGACGCCCGCGTCCGCCGCTTCCATGAGCGCATCGGCGGCGAACGGCGGCGGAACGAAAATCACGGACGCGTTCGCTCCGGTCGCCTTCACCGCCTGCTCAACCGTATCGAACACCGGCAGGTCCAGATGTTTCGAACCGCCCTTACCCGGCGTGACGCCGCCCACCACATTCGTTCCGTAGGCAATAGCCTGCTGCGCGTGAAACGTGCCTTCCCTGCCCGTGAATCCCTGCACGATCAGGCGTGTATTCTTGTCTACAAGTACGCTCATATTGGATTTTCAGCAAGCATTAGACGGCCAGCGCCACTACTTTCTCCGCCGCGTCGCGCATGTCGGCCGCGACGGTGAAATTGAAACCGGATTCGGTGAGAATCTTGCGGCCTTGCTCGACGTTCGTCCCTTCCATGCGCACGACGATCGGGATTCCGATATTCAGGTCCCGCGCCGCCGCCACGACGCCGCTCGCCAGAGTGTCGCAGCGTAGGATGCCGCCGAATACGTTGATCAGAACCGCCTTCACGTTCTTGTCGGATAGCAGAATGCGAAAAGCGTTCTTCACCTGCTCCGCGCTTGCGCCGCCGCCGACGTCGAGGAAGTTCGCCGGCTTTCCGCCCGCATATTGAATGATGTCCATGGTGCCCATGGCCAGACCCGCGCCGTTCACCATGCAGCCGACGTTGCCATCGAGCTTGATATAGTTCAATCCGAACTTCGACGCTTCCACTTCGAGCGGATCCTCTTCGTTCAGATCGCGCAATTCAATCAGTTCCTTGTGACGGTAGAGCGCGTTGTCGTCAAGGCCTATCTTGGCGTCGAGCGCGTACACCTTGGCGTCCTTCGTCAGGATGAACGGATTGATCTCCGCCAGACTCGCATCCACCGCTTCGTAAGCGCGGGCCAATGCCATCATCGCGGCAACCGCGGCATTCACGCTCGCCGGAGGGATACCGATTCCAAACGCCAACTTTCGCGCCTGAAACGCGGTCAAACCGAGGCCCGGCTCGATGGCTTCCTTCAGAATGCGTTCCGGAGTTTTTGCGGCGACTTCCTCGATATCCATGCCGCCTTCCGAGGACGCCATGAACACCGGCTTCGCCTGCGCCCGGTCGAGCACAATGCCGAGGTAGAGTTCGCGTTCGATCGGCAGCGTCTCTTCGACCAGCACCTTCCGGACCACTCGCCCTTCCGGTCCGGTCTGGTGCGTGATCAGCGTCATTCCCAGAATTTTCCCGGCGATGACTTCCGCTTCCGCCGCGTCCTTCGCGACCTTTACGCCGCCGCCCTTGCCGCGTCCGCCGGCGTGAATCTGCGCCTTGACGACAACGCTTCCGCCGATGTTCTCCGCCGCGGCTTTGGCTTCGGCCGCGCTCGCAACCACCTCGCCGCGAGGAACGGGCACCTTGTATTGGGCCAGGATTGCCTTGGCCTGATACTCATGAATTTTCATGGAAGCTTATACTATAACATGGCTCTTCTTTCGCTCCTCCACCGCGTCGTGAACCTCGAGAATCTCACGTCCGGGGAAGCTTCAGACGCGATGTTGGCGATCCTTTCAGGCACGGCGGCGCCTACGGTGATCGCGGGATTTTTGATCGCTCTGAGAATGAAAGGAGAGACCGCCGACGAGATCACGGGCCTGGCGCGCGCCATGCGTCTGATGGCGGCTCCGCTCGACGCGCGCGTCGCTGGAGAGCCGCTGCTCGACACCTGCGGCACCGGCGGCGACGGCCACCATACTTTCAATATTTCGACGGTCGCCGCATTCGTCATTGCCGGCGCCGGAGTTCGCGTCGCGAAACACGGAAATCGCGCCATATCGAGCAAGTGCGGCAGCGCCGATTTGTTGGAAGGGTTGGGCGTGACGATTGCGCCCGGGCCGGAGACGGTTTCCCGTTGCGTCCGCGAGGTGGGCATCGGATTCCTGTTCGCGCCGGCCATGCATCAGGCGACGAAGCACGCACAACAGGTGCGCGTGGATCTGAAGTTGCGGACTGCCTTCAACCTGCTGGGCCCGCTGACGAATCCCGCGGGTGCAACCGTGCAGGTTGTGGGCGCGCCTTCCGCCCATGCGGCGGATCTCATGGCCCACGCGCTGGCGAAGCTGGGCCTCGATCGCGGTTTCGTGGTGCACGGTTCGGACGGACTCGACGAGATTACGACGACTGGCGAAACGCTGCTGCTCGAAATCCGCGACGGGGCGGTGACGCGGCACACCGTGACTCCGGAAGACTTCGGAGTGCCGCGCGCGGCGCTCGACGACCTGCGCGGCGGAGACTTGGCTGTGAATCTCGAAATCGCGCGGCGGATACTCGAGGGCGGGCGCGGCCCCAATCGCGACATCGTCGTCGCGAACGCCGGTGCGGCGCTAGTCGCCGCCGGCCGCGCAACCGATTTTCGCTCCGGAGCCGCGCTAGCCGCCCAGTCGCTCGATTCCGGCGCCGCGGCGGGAAAAGTCGAAGCCTTGGCGGCCGTCAGCAAACTCGGTTGATGCATCCCTGGCGCGAAGCCGGCACACGCGCACGGCCCCTTCGCGAGACACTTGTTTTTGGCACGGTTTAAGGTTGGCCCAAAAGTTCGAAGTAGCGTTCGCGCGACATGCCAGCCGTCCGCAGGTTGTTCTTGATGATGAAGACCGGGACGGCCGCGTACTTCGGGAGCACGACGGGCCGGAGGACGCCGCTTTTGTGAAAAGAGCTGAGTTGAGCGAGTGTAGCTTGTCGCGCGGTCAGGAGTGCGGTGATGGCCTTGCGCGCGGAAGTGGTGACCGGTAGCGGTGAGTGCGGGAGACCTTTTGCAGCAAGCCGCGCGCTCGAAGGAGCCGCAGTTTGCGGCTGATG
>CAMDED010000285.1 GCA_945893365.1 Candidatus Sulfopaludibacter sp. SbA3
AACGACGAAGGGACATGGCACCGCCGACCGCCGAACAGGACGAGGCACGGAGCCTGCTTACAACCGGAGTGTGCGTGGATGCCATACAACCCCAGATCCTTTCTTCGTCAAGTTCCGAACGCGTTGCAGGCGCGCTTCTTTTCGCGCTATGACGCGTTCGCCGGCTTCGTTTGGAGTCACCTAAAAGAGACTCAGGTCGAGACCGTATTCGAGCGTTGGCAGCAAATGCCAGAAGCGGAGAGACGCCAAGTCGGCAACGTCTTCCGTCAGGTCCACTCGGTGGCCAGCTCGCGTGGTACGCGGGTGCTGGTCGAGGCCGCGCGCGATCGGGGACTCGAAATCGCGGCGGACCTGGGTGCCCGAAAGAACGCCTATGATCGCGCCTTCTGGTGTTTCCTGGATCACCCGGAAGTGTTTGCGGACGCGCGGACGCTGGATCATATCGAAGGATTACCGAAGTGTTCCTGGGAAAAGCGGAACGGCTTGCCCAAAAAGACGATCGAATTCACGGATACGACCATCTCAGACCTCGGTCGCAAGATCTCGGAATACTATCGCGCTCGCGACGGGCGCGGTGAGAACTGCAAGGTCGAATACCGGCGGCGCAGCAGCGGTCTTGATTCTTTCTTTGCGTATCCGGCGGACTATGTGGAAGAGATCCTGGGCTACGACGAAGACGGCGAGTTGGCGCAGACGCCGTGGAGTGGGGCCTTCGAGGTAGCGTTCAACTATGCCGGTGCAGCGGGAAGCGTCGAGTTGTTCGCCGAAGGCGGCAGGCAGGTCCGGGATGACCTATCGGATATATTCTCGGAAATCGTGCTGAGGCAAGACGACAAACCCGTGCCCTTGCAGGCCGAACCGTATGATATGGAAGTCTTCAAGAATCCCGCCCTCGCGTTTCCGGCCGATCCTGTCGACCGTATCGTCTCCGTCCGGGTGAAGACCCTGCGCGTCCGGGTGCATGGGCGTATTGGCGGGCAAATCACGGTCGACACTGGGAGCGCACAGATCCCGGTCTACGATTTGATCCGGGCCAACTTCGCCGAAGACAAGGCGACGTTGAGGGACGTCACCATAGTCGAGGCCACGTTCCAGGCCCAATTCGAACGCTCCGGCAAACGGAAACGCAGCGTCGTGTTCAAGCTTTCCGCAAGCCGGTGCGACCTGGGCGACGGCGTGGAAGAACAGATTCTCCGGCGGTATCTGAAGCTCTGGGGGATCGAGCGCGATGCGTGATGCGTGGCGCGCCCTGCTGTCGCGCACGGCGTGCGGCGAACCGGTCTTCAGCTTCGACGAAACCCGGCGCTGGGGGCAAACCGAGCTCGAGCAACTCAGCGCGTCGGGGCTGCTTCGGGAAGGTGGACAGGCTCAGTTCGTAACATGCGACGCCTGCGACGGAGCGCACCAGGAGGAAGTGATCTGGCGTTCCAGTGTGCGGGAACCATCGGGGATGCGGGCGTATATCCCGTGCCCGGTCGAGATGACCGTGCATGTTCCCGCCGAGAGGTTGCGGCAGTGGAGCGTGGACGCCGATGAGATGGCGCGACAGATTGCGGCGGCCATGGAACTGGCCGGCACGGTAGAGAGCGTGCTCGTTGGCCGCCTCTGGAAACTGGGCCGGCGGCGGCTCGCCGGGCGATTCCGCGACACGTTCTTCGCCATCGTGACGGACACCGATGGCCAGACGATTACGGAGACCGCGGTCGCGCGCCTCAACGCCACGCACGGAATCCTTCTCGTGCTCGGCAACAGGGATCGTCTGAAGGGATGGCATGTCGCCAACTTCACGGTGCTGGAGGCGCCGGAGGTCGTGTCCTTCGGTGATGGCCGGTTGGATGTGTCCCTCGACTACATCGAAGATGCCTTGCCGCGCGAAAGGACGGCGGAAAAGTCGGCGGTGATCCGCAGCGTGCCCATCCCGGAGGGCACGAGATGGGAACAGTTGAGCATCGCAGTGCTGGAGACTTCCCTGCTTGTGAAGAGTTGCGGCTACGAGAAGGAACTGAGTCTGGAAGAGGCGGGTTTCGCGGACGCACGGCAAGGAGAGGGCGTAAGTGACCGGCCACTCCAGGTGTTGCGCCTGTTCGCCTCCCGGCGCGGCCGCATCGTACTGGGCGAATTGCCGGGTGGCGAGCGTGAGAGGTCGCGCGTCCGAAAACAGGTGAGCGTTCTGCGGACGCGTTTCCGCAGTCTCTTCGCGATTGACGGAGATCCGATCATCCTGGAGAAAGCGCCAGGGCGGTATCGCTGTGCGTTCGAGGTTCGACTGGGCGGCGACAGCGGGTACCCAACTCCGGCAGGGGCATCCTGGCTCGACTTCCGGATCGAGGAAGTCGCAGATGGCCGGATCGCATTGGGCGTCAAATCGAAGCAGGTCTTCCGCGCCCGCCGCTTCCAGGAGGATCAGGACCGCCCATTCTCCGAGACAGCCGAACGCGACGAACGTGTGTGGCGCGAGTACTCCATGACCACCCTTGGACTCGCCAAGGATTCGGGACATCCGACGCCCGAAGGCCAGACTCTCCTGGAGATCCTGCGATCCGAGGGCAAATTGCAGAGGCCGACGGACGACATGACGGTGCTGAAGCTTGGCCGTTGGCTGCGGGAATGGACGGGTATCGAGGACGACCCGATCCGCTACAGCACGGGCAAGCGGGCCTGGATCGCCCACTTCGAGTGCGGTCCCCCTCGAAAGCGATAGCGATACCGCCGATCCATTCTTTTCCCTCCGGGCCGGTTCGCGGGATGGTGGCTTACGCCTCCCGCAACCGGCCCTTTTCTTTTTGGCGCCCTCCGCATGCAGGTTGGAATATTCCAACCTGCCGGGACCCGCCTCCTGAAATATTTTCAAACTAACTTCCGTTTGTTATCAACGACCTGGTTTCGTGATTCCTCGCTACACGCCTCGCAGTTGGAATATTCCACCGGCCATAGAGAGGAAACGATGACCCCTTCTGCTACAAACTGGGCTGGACCGCCGCCGCCAACCATGCCGGCCCCGGCCTCAAACCCGGAAACTCTTGTCCGCGAAGCTCTCGATGAAATCGCGCTGGTGATTGGTGGCGCGGCCGCGATTCATCACCTGGATGACGATCTGATCTGGTCGGTGATGAAGCGGTTGGACCGGATACGGGTCCGGTTGCTCCGCGACTTAAAGGGACTCACGCCGCGCGACGAATTCGAATTGAATCCCGCTTGGCTGCCGAGGATTCACGCAGCCGTCGACGACTTCCTGGATCGGAACCGAACGGGGATAGGGGAGTGAACCGCCATGACCACGATCACCCGGTTCTCCCAACTCTCCGGCCCGCGCCAGGCACTGCTGCGCCTTTGCCAGGCGCTCAACTTCGGGTCGGTCTACTCGCTGGATGTGCAGGGCGGCGATCCTGTCTTCGAGTCGAATCCCCTTGTACTTTACGACTTGAAACTCGACGCGAACGAAGGCTCCCGGCCCGAGATGGCGACCGGCGATTTCGAGCTGACCCAGGAAGTTCGCCGGCTGTTGGTAAAGCTCGACGAGATCCAGGATGGATGGATCGAGCGCATCGAAGTCCGCGCCGGGATTCCGCGGCGAATGGCTGTCGAGGCGTTTCACAAGGGGACCCGCCAATGATGCCGCAGGCCTTCTTCGACCCGTACATCATTCAGCAGGCATCTTGCCGTGCCAGGCACCTTGTGGCCAACGCCGGGCTGTCGAGGGACGACTGGGAAGACCTTCGGCAGGAGATGCTGCTCGATTGTCTCCAGCGGACTCCTAACTTCAACCCAGCGCGAGGCGACTGGCGAGGGTTTGTGCGTGGCGTAATGCGGCATCGATCCTGTGTGCTCGCGCGCCGTGAGTCGCAGCGCCTCCGCTTTGAGCCGCTGGCCGAGGCACATGGCGAAAACGACGCTGGTCTGGACCTTGAGCGGGAAATCTGCGAACAGGCATGGCAGCCGGTGTCGGCCAATCCCGGCGCAGCGTTGGCCATAAGCGTGGACGTGCAGCGCGTCCTCGCCGGTCTGCCCGAGAACCTGCG
>CAMDED010000286.1 GCA_945893365.1 Candidatus Sulfopaludibacter sp. SbA3
CGTTCAGACCACCTGGACGTCAATCTGCGCGACTTGGTCTAACTTCACGGCCTTCTGCGAACCTTGCTTTACATTTTCTATCTGCGCCCCGTAGTCGCCCGGCAGGTTTGGTTCCGAAATCTAGGCACTTCTACCACGGGCTGCTAGGCATTTACCGGGCTTTCCGTGCCTGGCTCTTCAGAATCTCAGACTGGCCCGGTCAGCCGGATGCCCGAGCAAGCTTTGGCGCGCCGCGGTACTGCTCCCACATCACCAGCAGCGCGCTGGCCACGAAAATCGACGAGTACGTTCCTACCACGATGCCCGTGAACAACGCGAACGCAATCCCATTGAGAACTTCGCCTCCCAGGAAGTACAGGGCCAAGCAAGCCAGCAGCGTCGGACCCGCCGTCAGAAGCGTTCTGCTCAACGTCTGATTGATCGAAAGGTTGACCAGATCGAAGAATGAACCTCCCCGCCGCATCCCCCGCATGTTTTCCCGGACGCGGTCGAACACGACGATCTTGTCGTTCATCGAGTAACCGATGAGCGTGAGCAGCGCTGCGACGATGGTCAGATCGATCTCGCGGTTCATCAGCGAGAACAGGCCAAGCGTAATGATCACGTCGTGAAGCGTCGCGATCACCGCCGCCGCCCCGGAAATCAACCGGAACCGGAAGGCGACGTAGATCAACATCCCACCCAGGGCGCAAAGTGTTGCGAGCACGGCCTGCCGCCTGAGCTGCGCACCGGCGCGGGGCCCCACGACCTCGACCGAGCGTATGTTGAAGCTCCCCAGCCCACACTCCTGGCGGACCGCGCTCAAGACCTTCGGATCCACTCCCTGCACCTTCGACAGTTCGTCCAGATTCACGACAACGCCGCTCTTCTCCCGATCCCGATAGCTCAGAATCCGCGTGACCAGGCCCTTCAGCTCCTCTTCGTTCAAGCTTACGCCGGCAGCCGGCAGCGCCTTCCGCAAACGATCCTCGAGGCCGGCCTGCGTGGCGTTGTTCAGGTCCAGCTTTCCAGCAAGGTTCGCGTATTTCGCCCGTAGCGTCGCTTCTACGGCCTCGCGCGCCTGATCCAGGCTCGCCTCATCCGCCAACCCCGTCCCGATGATGAATTCGCCGGTGCCCTGCGTTTCCTGGAGGCTGACATCGAGCTTTGCGGAGAGCGCCTGCCGGACCTCATCGATCGGCGGCTTCGGATCGAACCGGACATAAATCTGCGTGCCTCCGCGAAAGTCCAAGCCGTACTTCGGCCCGCCTTTGATCGTCAGGCTGGCGATGCCGATCGCGATTGCCAGAACGGACAAGCCCAGTGTCGCGGCGCGCCGTGACAGGAAGTCGATGTGGGTCGGCTTGAACAATTCCTTTCCGATACTCAGGGTCGCGAGCCGCGGCTTCCGCCAGAGCTTGACGTCGAAAATCGCGCGGGACACGAACACGGCGGTAAACAGGTTCGCCACGAGCCCGATCACCAGGGTGACGGCAAAGCCGCGTACCGGCCCCGTGCCGAAGATGAACAGGAAGGCGCTCGCGACCACCGTCGTGACGTGTGTATCGATAATCGTGGCCAAAGCGCGGCTGAAACCCGCCGAAACTGCGGCTGGAATCGCCTTCCCCGATCTCATCTCTTCCTTGATTCGCTCGAAAATCAGCACATTGGAATCGACTGCCATGCCGATCGAAAGCACTAAGCCCGCGATGCCCGGCAGCGTCCAGGTTGCGTCTATGTAGCTGAGGCCGGCGACGGTCATGATGGTGTTTAACAACAGCGCCAGCACCGCGTTCCAACCGGCGCCGCGATAATATCCGATCATCGACGCCACTACCAGCGCCAGCCCCACGATCCCGGCTGTAACGCCGCGCCGGATCGAGTCCGCTCCCAGGGAGGGCCCCACGGTTCGCTCCTCGATCAGCTTCGCGCCCGCGGGTAGCGAGCCGGCGCGCAGATTCAATGCCAGATCCGCCGCCTCCTGCTGATCCGCGGCGCCGGTGATTACGCCTTGGTCGGAAATCCTGTCTTGGATGGCCGGAGCGCTCAGGACGATACCGTCAAGCACGATGGCCAGCCGGTTCCCGATGTTCGCCGACGTGAACCGGTCGAAACGGCGCGCCGCATCCTGGGTCAGCACGAAACCGGTCTCCCAGCGTCTAAGGTTTTCGCCGTTTTGTTGCGCGCGAGCGTCGCGGAGGTCGCGGCCGGTGACAACCGGCGAACGGGTCAGCAGCCACCAAGTCTCGCTGCGCCCGTCGCCCGACCTCAACGACCCTCGTACGAGCCTGGTGTTGAACGGCAGCATTCCTTTGTTCTCACCGATTGCGGCCTCCCTCGACGGGTACGGACCTCCCTTCACTTCACAAAGCTCGAGCATCGCCGAAGTTTGCAGAATTCCTCTTACGCGCGCGGGATCGTCGACACCGGGCAGCTGCACGAGGATCTCGGTTTCGCCTCCTGTGCCGCCCCGTCTCTGAACGCTGGCCTCCGCGACGCCCAAGCCGTTCACTTTCTTTTCTATCGACGCAACGCTCTGGATCAGTGTGTCCTCGCGCAACTTGAGCGCCGCCTCCTTCCGAAGATTCAGTCTATAATCCGTTGAGCCTTCCGCCGACAGAATCCATTGCTGACTCGTGGCGTCGGCGGCCAGCCGGCGGAAGTCGCCAGCTTTGGCCGCCGGAACACCGCGGATGTCGATCTGAATGGCATTGGCGGCGTCAATGGACGCCGGCTCATTGCGATCCATCGAAGCATACTCGATGTTCTCTTTCGTGAGCAGTTCCTTCAGGCGCTCGATGGTCATGTCGGCTTCGGCTTTGAAGGCGTCCTGCACCTGAATTTGCAGGACGATGTGGCTGCCGCCTTTCAAGTCGAGGCCCAATCTGATGTTCTTGTTCCAGTTCGCCGCAAGCTCCCCGGCCGAGGTAGGCAGCCCGGTGATGCCGAGTATACAGCCGGCCACCACGGCGACGATGACAATCCATTTCCAACGTAGATTCTTTGGCATATTGTTTCCTCCCTGCATTTAACAACCCAACGGACCGGCGCGCCAGGATTAGAGCGCTTGCCAGACCCGGAGACCCGTCACGCTCCGGTTCCGCGGCATGTCCGCGGAACTCACGCAATCTTTGGCGTTTGTTAGGTGTCTCCGCGGGGAGGGGCTCGCCCTGGCGCTGACTCGCACAGGCATGACTTCGCGGGTGCAAAATCTTCGCGCGTGGTATGGCGGCCCGGTCCACGCCCGGGAGATCCGGCGCCGGTGGCAACCAGCGCTGCGGACTTTGGTAGCGGAGGCCGGACGTTGGCGGAGCGGGTCTCAAGCCCTATCCAGCCCTGTTCACCACCGGGCGCATGAGCAGTCGGGCCGACTGGCCTGTCCGCCGGACCGTGGCGCGGTTCAGGCCGCGAATCGTCCGAGTGGTGGATCGGCTGACCCGGAAGGATGACGAGAAAGAGAGCGAGGAGCCCCGCTTGCGACATCGTTTTATTCATCGCCGCACTGGCGGAATAGCAGGCGCTTCCAAGGTTGACGATTCGCATCGATTCCGTTCGCCCCAGGGCAGGTTTGCCGGCACGTTATTTCCACCGGGCTCACGAGCGCGACCTGCCGGTCCGGCGAATGACCGGTTGCGGGCCGTATCCCGCCCGGCTGCCGAACTTGCGCTCGTTCTCCCATCCCATATGCTACTCGGAAAGGCCTGAAGAAGTCATGGAAGATCCATAAAGAAGCCAGGAGGTGCTTCCGGCGCCGCGTGGCCGCTCGATGAAGAAGCATATCTACATGAATTCTTTATGTCTTCTTTAGGACTTCTTCAGGAGTTCCGTGGCACTATTGGGGCGTATGAAACACCCTGACGATGTTTGGCTATGCGGCTCTGAGCAGGAATCTGTAGGCACCCCGGTTTTATTGGGCTTTTGTGATGTGGGCCGCCGAGGCAGATCAGGAGCCGCCAGCATCGGAAGTGCTCCTCGCCAATGTTCCTCGGCCTTTGCGCGCTCCACGGGGTACCTCACAGCCG
>CAMDED010000287.1 GCA_945893365.1 Candidatus Sulfopaludibacter sp. SbA3
CCACCACGGCAGGGTCACAACGGATGCTAGCGCGGCTGAATCCAGTTTCCGTTTCTCACTGAGGTTGTCGAGGAGGATGATGGGCCGGCCTGTGATCAGTTCAGCCGTGATCATCTTCCGAACCTCGTCTTCACTTTCCGGTACAGTCCGTCCTTCGGACGCAGAACCAGTCGAAACGATGCTGATCAGGCTGGCCAGCAACCCCTTACCGGAGCCTTGCGTGGGCGCCTCGATCAGGTGTATCGGAGCAAGGTCGCCAATGATGCGCTGCAGAAAGGGGAGGAGTATTGCGGCGACGGCATGAGCGCGATCCGAATCGCATACAAACGGGAAGTCCCCGAGCAGTTCATCCACTAGCAGCCCTCTAGCGTGCGCGATTTGCTCCCGTGAGGGAATGATTGGAACTTCCGGGATGTCCAAAGACTCGTCGGAGAACATCCAGAGCGCGTCGGCGCGATGGTAGCCGGCGGCGATGATCAGCGCGGCGTCTTTTCCGAATGTCGGGGTACGGACTACCGATTCCAGCGGCGGGAGCGCCGGATCCGGGTTCACCATCATGTCTCGGGCAGTATCCCTCGATGGCGGCGCGGCGAGCACCGCTTCCTCGGTCACTCTGAGCCAGTTGGCACTTCGGGCCAGTATGCCGTACATAGCGGTGTCGCCGAGCGCTTCGATCCGCCCCTGGGCGCCTGTGCCGGCAATGCGCACAAGAGCGCCGCCTTTCTGGAAGAGGAACGGCTTATCGGTGATGTCTGGTCCTACTGGCTCGTTAATCGCGTGAATGGCCGTCCAGGCGTCGGTGATCACGTCACGCAATTGCCGATTGTTGACCTGGATGCCCCGCAACGGCTGTGGTTCCGGATCGCCGACCGGCGCGGTCGCGGCGTTTCTCCTCGGACTGCCGCCGCCGAACGCACCAGTTTGGGTCGCGCGCCGCGGGCGAGCTATTTCCACGACCTTCAACTGCTTTCGAAGCGTGGTGACCGGCAGCCGAATCTTCCCACACCGCACCTGAATCAGCCGGAGGTACCGATCCTGTTCAATGGGGGCGAGTCGGCCGACCTCCGACAGGATCGGCTCGACTATCCGGCTGAGATCTGCATCCGGAACGTCGGTACTGAGCTTTGAAATGGCCAGTTCCAGCGGAGTCTGGGCTGCCGCGAGGATACTTTCGAAATCGGTCGCGGTCTTCCCCGAGGCGAAGAACTCGTTAACGTCAATCTTGGCGTCGGCCAGCAGTGCATCGGCTTCAGCGCTCCCGCCTGGCAATGCACCCAGCTTCTCCCGAGCCGCACGCTGCTTCTGGGCGAGAGGCAAAACCGCCACGCGTGTCGCTATCCCGTGAGCGGAGAGAATCCGCGCCGTCTTCAGCGCACCCTGCAAGCCCGCCTCGGAGATCTCGTTGTCCTGGCAGATGTAAACGGTCTTCACGCCAGCGAGTTTCGGCAGCAACCGTTCCCAGTCGGCCTCGCGGATCTGTACCGTTACAGGCGACACCACCGGGAATCCGTGCTCCATCAGGGAAATGCAGTCCGTGACCCCTTCAGTGATGATGACCCGCTCGGGCCGTGCAAGCAGCACGTCCTCGTTGTAGAGGACGTCGTTCCGGATGTATGGCGAAACGTGGCTGTTGTTTCGGTCGTTGTGGATGGCCAGTTTCTTGTACTTCGACTTCTCCCATTCGTGATCCGGTGTCCAAGGTGTGCTTCGTCCGATCATGAAGACGACATGCCCGCGGCTCCAATATGGGAAGACGATTCGGCCATCGAAAAAGGGGACCAGCCCGTCCTGCGCTGTGGGCCGGAAGACGGAGGTGGCCGTCAGCTCACGCATGGTGAAGGCGCCAGGCCCGTCCATCAACGTGCGCGCTACGCTGGGCTCGCTATTCGCTGCGTACCCTATCTGGAGCCGGTTGATCGTCTCCTCGCTGATTCCGTACTTTCCCCGAAACCAGGCGAGGACTTCCGGATTCCCGACGAGGCGCTGGTGATACACACCCGCAGACGCGGTCAGCGCCTCACGCACGCGAAGCCTGATCTGGTGAGCTTCCTCGGCCTGCTCCGGATTGCCGGCAGCGAGCGTCGACAAAGGCGGCAGTCGAACACGTGCCGCCAGGAAGTCGCGCGCCTGCCGGTGGGAGTCCGGCATGGAGCCAGACTGCCTGCGGGTGACCACGCCGAACCGGACGAACTCGACCAACTGCAGCACATCGCCGCCGGTACCACAGGCGTGGCAGAACCAGCCCTGCTTGTCGAGCCAGACGTGAAGCGAGCGGTGCGACTGGCTCCGGTGGTTCGGGCAATCGCAGTACAGGGTCTGTCGCGATTCCTGCGTAATGCGGCCGCCGAGGAGTTCCCGGCCTATCTCGCCAATGTCCACATCTGTGACCTGCCGGTAGTAATCGTGGATATCTACCGGAAGCGCAGTCACTGCCGTGCCTCCGGGTGGAGCAGGAAGGAGAGAAAGGTGTTGCGGCGGTCTACCTGGCGTTTGGCGGCGCAGTTGTCGATGCCCCACCGGTCCCCGAGAAGAATCACGGAGTCTTGCGCGCGCGTTACCGCGGTGTACAGCAGATTGCGGTGATGCATGAAGGAATGCGACTTGTGGGCGATCACGACCGCGCAGGGAAATTCCGATCCCTGCACTTTGTGGATCGACGTCGCATAGGCCAACTGGATATTGCCGAGCGCATCGCTGCCACTCTTGATCTCTACCCGTCGGCCATCGAAATCGATGGAAAGACTGCCGTCCGGCGCGGCGTCAACCACGACGCCCATCGCGCCGTTCATAACGCCCAATTCGTAGTCGTTCTTCGTCTGGATCACCTTGTCGCCCGGATATGGCCGCGCGCGGTGGCCAGCCTCGACGGTAGGCACATCCACCGCGAACAACTTATGCTGCAAGAGGCGCTGCAACTCGATATTCAACTCCACTGTGCCGAGCGAGCCTTTGTGCGTCGGCGTGAGCACCTGAACCTCGCGAATCAAGTCGTAGCCGAGCCGTTCCTGCAGCACTTCCTGGAAGAGGAGCAGCAGCATCCGGCGAACATCCTCGCGGTCCGTGAATTTGTCGATAACGTACCAGGGCCGACGTGCGCCGACAAACGAATCCGACGTGGGCCGCACCTCGCCGTCGAGGATGGCTGTGGAGTTCTCCTTTAGAACACCGGCCTGGCGGATGATCCGGGTGAGTACCGTGGTCGGGATCGCCATGGACCGCACAAGGTCTCGCAGGAGGTTACCCGGGCCCACCGGCGGCAACTGGTTGTGATCCCCGACAAGAACCACGGCGGTGCGCATGCGATCCACCGCCTGGAACAACCGCCAGGCGAGGGCGATATCCACCATCGAGACTTCGTCCACGACGAGGATGTCCGCTTCAATCGGGTTCAGCGCGTCCCGCGAATACGTGTTGCCGTTGAAACCCAACAACCGATGAATGGTGCTTGCTTCATGGCCAACTACTTCCTCAAGGCGTTTTGCAGCCTTTCCTGTGGGCGCCGCGAGCACGATCTTCAACTCCAATCGTTCGGCGATGCTGGCGATGGTCGATACCGCGTATGTTTTGCCGCTACCGGCGCCGCCGGTCATGAGCGAGATGGAAAAGTTGAGGGCGTTCCTGACTGCATCGCGCTGCTCGGGATTCAATTCGCAGCCCTCAGCATCGAGAAGATCCTCTACCTCGGTGACAGCGTGCGGGCTGCGCTGGCCGGCGGTCTTCAGGATTTCGGCGAGATCCGTTTCCATCCGGAGAATCTCAGGACCGGCGACTACCAACTGCTCGAACGGTTGCGAGACAAGCCGCCCCTCGGCAATCAGAGCTTCGAGATGCTCCTCAATCACCTCGCGGCTGTCGAGCGTGTCCATTACCAGCAGCGTGTTGGCGCGGTCAAGCAAGTCTTCGTACTCAACCCAGCAGTCCCCGTCATCGAGGGCGGCCAGCACGCTGTAGTGGAGACC
>CAMDED010000288.1 GCA_945893365.1 Candidatus Sulfopaludibacter sp. SbA3
GCGTTTCGCGCATCTGCTCGAACTGTTCGGCTCCACGATCCACCCATGCCTGGCCTTTGGTGAAGAGGCGGTAGATGATACAGGCCAGGTAGCGTGCCATCGCCTTGATCGCTTTGGGAGCGCCCAGCCTTGCACGAAGATTCCGGTAGCGTGCACCCAGATAGCTTTCGCTGCGCAGCAGAGAGAAGGCCGCCAGCCGCAAGACCCCGGCCACCCGGTTGCGGCTTTTTTCACGGGTATGCCGGATCACTTTCCCGCCGCTGACATCGCGTCGGGGGCTCAAGCCCAGCCAGGAGGAGAAGTGTTGTTCGGTGGGCCACGATTGCCCCAACTCCGTACCCAACTCCGCCACCACTGTCTGGAGGGTCATCAGATTCACCCCCTCAATGCGCAGGGCGTCCACTCCGGTGACCCGTTGCAACTCCGCGGCCAGGTCGAAGGACTGCGGTGCATTTCCGCCCCCTATCTTCTTCGCCCTCTTCTTCTTTTTCCCGGGCACGCTGGGCGCAGGCGTGACATTGCCGGTATCGGCAGCGGGAACCGGCCGGGATGGCAGCACCGCCAGATACGCTTGTAGCTTACGGTCGCATTCGGTGATCTGCTTGTGCCGGAAATCGTATTCATCGACGGCCTGCTGGAGTTCGAACAACTGATCTTCCTGCCAGTTTCCCTCCAGGCTTCGCGCTACTTCCTCCTCGCTGGCTTTTATGCGGCGGTCGCGCAACCGGGCTAATTGGCGCGCATCCCGCTCGCCCGCCAGAATCGACCGAAGGATGGCTTGTCCCGACACGCCGCCGATATCGCTGATGGCGTTGGCCAACTGAACGTTCATCGCTGTGAGCGATTTTTGCATGTGTTGAATACTACGCGCTGCGTCCTGCACGTGCCGGTCCCGCAACCGCCACACGGCTCGGATGGGCCGTATCTCCTCCGGCGGCCGGAACGAATTCCGCAGCAGGCCATAGGTGTGCAGCTTCATCAGCCACTGGCTTTCCTGCACGTCCGACTTACGCCCCGGAAGGTTTTTCGTGTGGCTCGCATTCACCAAAAACACCTTCAGCCCGTGCTTTTCCAGCACGTCATAAACTGCGAACCAATACACACCGGTGGATTGCATCGCCACCGTCTCGATCTTGCACGATTTCAGCCATGCTGCCATTCGTTCCAGATCCGCCGTCCAGCTTCCAAACTCCCGTACCGGCTCCTCATCTCGCGCTGGAGGCACCGCGACGAAATGGCTTTCATTTCCAATATCGATTCCGGCGGCGTTTGCATGCACCACATCCAGTCCCGGATCATCCGAATACAACCGCCGCTGCAGTTCCTTCCGTTGCTTGCGGTTCCCACCCGTCAATCGCTCATATACAGATCTTCCCGTTGCCATTCCAGGTTCTCCTCTGTTGGTGTCGGACCAGGCGCTCGGCTCGGCTGGCGATCAATTCTCAAACTCTCCAACGGGGTCGAGATTGCCCTGGTGAAACAGAACAACTCGCCACCAAATTATGGAACGCTGCAACCGAAGTCAGGCTTTCATGCGGGCACCAATGGCGCCAGGGTGGAGACGACTATAGCTTGCCGCGCCCGGTCACCCTCCAGTGTCTCCCACCGGAGTTTCTGGCGCTATGGACCCGGCCACCGCCGGGCCTAGGCTTTCATGGCGATGCTATCCGCGCCATCACCGCCTACACGGCCACGGCACGTCTACAAGAACTCTACCTCAAACGGAGAGGACCATGATCCAAAAACAAAACATCCCGAAATTTACCTCCGAGGCGGAGGAGGCCGGCTGGTGGGACCAGCATCGCGAGGAGACTGCGCAGTGGATGGAAGAAGCCGCAGCCACCGGGCAAACAACCACCCTCTCCGATGTCGTTCAGCGTGCCCGCCAACGAGCCGGCACTACCCCAACAGTGACGTACCTCAAGATGCTCCTGCACGAGGCACTGCAGCGCGAAGAGCGGACCGGGTAGAAACCTTGGGGATCACCTTGATGCGCGTGTCCTCCACCACGGCATGGGCCAGATCCTCCAACAGCATCCCGCACTCTGCTAGCATGGCAAGTTCATGCCATCCGGAGCCGAACTATTCATCAGTCAGATCAAACATCTGGGAATTACACGCATCTTTACGTTAGTCGGCGACCATCTGAATGAAGTCCTCGCCGTCGCCGCGCGGGAGGGCATCGAGATTCTCGACATGCGCCACGAATCGGGCGTCACGCATGCCGCCGACGCCTGGGCGCGCATCACCCGCAAACCGGCCCTTTCGCTCGTCACCGGCGGCCCGGGCCACACCAATTCGCTTACCGGCATCGCGACCGCCCATCTCGCCGCGAGCCCTCTCATCGCCGTTAGCGGCAGCCGCGCGACGAACATGGCGGACCGCCAGGCGTTTCAGGATATCGATCAAGTCGGCATGGCCGCACCCGTTACCAAGTGGTCGGCCGAGCCCGCTAGCGCCGCGCAGATTCCCTTCTACCTCGCCCGCGCCTACTCCGAGGCGAACAGCGGACGCAAGGGCGCGGTCCACCTCACCATTCCGGTCGATCTGTTCACACAGGAGGGCGGCGCTGCCGCTGCCCAGGCGACGCCCGCGGGAGGGAATGAGGGCGGAGCGAACGCACAGGAAATCGAGCTCGCCATCGCCCTGCTGCAAGCCGCCGAGCGACCCGTGGTCATCGCGGGCAGCGGCGTCTGGTGGTCCGGTGCATCCGCCGAATTGCAGCGCTTCATCGAACACACGTCGCTCCCGCTTTACACGATTACCATGGCGCGCGGCGCCGTTTCGGACGAGCATCCGCTCTGCATGGGCTACGCCGACCCCGCCCTCAATCAGGCCGTCCACAAAGCGTTTCAGGAAGCCGACCTGTTTCTGGTGGTGGGCAAACGAATCGACTACCGCCTTGCACTCGGCGGCGCGCGCCTTTTCACGCCCAAGGCCAAATTCATCCAGATCGACATCCATCCGCAGGAGCTCGGCATGAACCACAGGCTCGATCTCGCCATCTGCGCCGATGTGAAGGCTGCGCTGAGTGCGATGACGGAAACCGCCGGAGCGCCGTGGTCCGGGAAACCGTGGCTTGATCGCGTGCGCGGGCTCAAGCGGGACTGGCAGGATCGCGTGGCAGCCATCTCGACAGAGCGGAGCACGTCGATGCACCCCGCCGCGTTCTATGCCGAGCTCAAAAAGTGCCTTCCGCGGGACATTGTGTATTCCTGGGACGGCGGCGATTTCTCGCATTGGGGCCGCGTCACGCTTCCCGCGACCGAGCCTGGGAAGTGGCTGCGCCTGGGTCCTCTCGGAACGATCGGCTCCGCCCTGCCGAACGGCATTGCGCTCAAGATCGCGCATCCCGACAGGCCTGTCGTCGTGATTACCGGCGACGGATCGCTCGGCTTCTACATCGCCGAACTCGATACCGCCGTGCGCCACAAGCTTCCGTTCGTGATCATCGTCGGGAACGACGCGGGCTGGGGACTCGAGCGGGAATTGCAGGGCGAGCTCTGCGGGTCGACCGTCGCTTGCGAGTTGCGCTCCACCCGCTATGACATCGTCACGCAGGGCTTCGGCGGCGGCGGCGAAACCATCGAAACGCTGGAGCAGGTTCAGCCGGCTGTCGAACGCGCTTTCGCCTCGGGCGTGCCGTACTGCCTGAACGTGATTATTCGCGGTGTCCGCTCGCCCTTCACGGACTGGCAAATCGCGGGCAAGAAGAAGTAGGAGAATAGAAG
>CAMDED010000289.1 GCA_945893365.1 Candidatus Sulfopaludibacter sp. SbA3
GACACATCCGGCGTCTTCTGACAACCCGCATCAGCGCGCGGAGCCGGAGACGGAGCGAAGCCATGCTGAGCGTAGCGCAGGCGGAGGCGTAGCGCGCGGCGCTGCTGTCTAACCCTGCTTGTTTGTCAGATCAAGTCCTAGTTAGAACATGTTATGCGGAGCGGAATTGAAGAAGGAGGCCGAAGAAATTGTGCTCTGGCTGTCCACAGGATGGGGCGGCGTCAAGCGACGTATATCGCTGCCAAACAGCATCTTGGCTTGGGGTTTTACGATCTCTCCGAAGTTGGCGCCCGTCACAGCTACCTGATCCAAATCCACCGGGAAATCGCACCCCTATGCGCCAACTTCGGGATTCAGGTTAAACTTACTTCTCACTTTTGCGCCGTGCACCCGTTGGCAGGCGGCCCTATTCAATCTGGCACTGCCAGATGCTCAGCGGGATTTGTCGCGCATTCAGCGTGGTCAGGCGGGCATCTCTGGCAACGGCTGGGGAAGCCCTCAGCTCATTCCGCTTCCGCCTTGGTCCCGCTACCCCTCGCGCACACCTGGCGGACGTTTCGCCCCAGCGTGAACTAGAATCAGTCCATGACCCTACGAACCCGAGTTCTTCTCGGTCTTCTCGTTTGCGCTTCGGTGTCGCCCGCGCAGAAGCGAGCAAAGAACGTGATCGTCTTCCTCGCCGATGCCGGCGGACTACCCACAATCAACGCCGCCAGCCTTCATGGCTACGACGAACCGCAGAAACTCTTCATCCAGAGCTGGGCCCACATCGCGCTTTCCGATACCTCCACCGCGTCAAATTGGGTGACCGACTCCGCCGCCGGAATGACCGCCATCGTCACCGGTGTCAAGACGCACAACGGAGTTGTCAGCCAGGGTCCGGATACCATCCGCGGCAAGCAGGACGGTACCCCACTCAAGACCGTCCTCGAATACGCCGAGCAGCGCGGCCTCTCAACCGGCGTCCTCTCGAACGTCAACATCACCGATGCCACACCAGCCGCGTGTTACTCGCAGGCGAATAACCGGAGCAAGTTCGGCGAGATCTTTCTCCAAATCTTCAAACCCCGTTTCGGCGACGGCGTGGACGTGGTAATCGGAGTCGGGCGCAAGCCGATTTCCGAACGGCTGGCAGATCTCGGCAAGACCTTGGACGGTCTGGCGACCGAGCACAAGCGGCCGATCTATTCCTCGCTCGCCGACGTCCCTGCCGACAATCAACGTCCGATCGTAGTGCAGGAGCTAGACATGAACCTTCCGGAAGCGTCGCGCTTGGCACTGCGCACATTGTCGAAGAATCGTCGGGGCTACTTTTTGATGATCGAGTGGGACGCTCACACCGACGACCCGCAGCGCGGCCTCGACAACTTGGTCGGCTTCGACAAGTTGATCCGCGAGATCGCGTCAATGGTGAATCCGAAGGAGACGCTACTGCTGTTCACTGCCGATCATTCGTTCGAACTGCGCTCGGTTGGCGGAGGCCGCGGCCAGCCCCTCCTAAAGGGACTCGCTGAATGGCGGACGAAGAACGCGGGCACGCGAAACCCGGTGGATATTCCGGCGCTCCGCGTAGGCCACAGCCACACCGGCGAGGAAGTGATTGTCGCCGCGCAGGGTCCGGGGTCGGATCAGGTGCGTGGGTTCATCCCGAACACTCGCCTGTTCCACGTGATGATGAACGCCTGGGGCTGGAAGCCGGACACCAAGCAGTGAAAGCTTTGTAGCGATTCGGTCATTGCCGCACCCGTTGCCGACAACGCAGGCGCCGGGCCGCAACGACCGCCGAGACACAATACTAAAACTTTCTTGATATTCCATCAAGCGGAGAAGTTTGGGTTGTCGGGGCAAAGTAGAAATGTCCTATTCCCGGCAAAGTAGAAATGTCCTATTTTGACGGGACATCCGTGAAGTGTGTGTTAGCGTGGAGGCGATTCTTCGGGAGGTCGCGCTTCCGGGGAAGATCCAAAGCCGAGGCGACGGGGCTGGCTCCGAAGCAGACGGCGCCAAACCCCCAGTCAAACCGGGCCCAATATGCCCGTTCCGGGGGTTTTTGGCTTTTGGGAGATCTGCTTGGGTGGAGCTTCGGAGCGGAGGCTTTCGGAGCGGAGGCTTTGGCCGGGCGCTTTGGCCCGGCTTCCTATTGAACTCTGTGAGGTAGACTGTCAGTCCTCAGGTTTGGCGCCGGAGCCTTTTGCCGCCTGCCAGATCTTCGGCGTTTTGCGGAGATCGAAGGTCTTCCACGGTGTGTTGGCCGGTTTCGGAGCGGGCTTACGTGTCTTCGACGCGGCCGGTTTGGCCGCTGCGGGCTTTGTCGCTGGCTGACACAGTTCCAGTTGCAAGTAGCGATCCTGGAAACGCAGGGCTATCGAGCCGCCAAGGCGCTTTTCGACCCGGATGCTGGAGCCTCGCAAGCCTGCGCAAATATCCTTACGATCAATCTGGTAGATTCGGCCCTCGTACCTGACGGTATAGTCGTTGGCGACGCTGCGCTGCTCAACATGGCTGAGAATCGCGGCCAGTTCGTAATCCTTATCGAGTGTGCGGTGCGCATCGCCGGCGTTGGCCGGCGTCACCGCCAACGTTTGATTCCACCACGGCAGGAACTCGGCATCTAGATAAGCGTTGGCTTCCTCCATCGTGTTGATACCGGCTATTCGCATCCCTTTCACCAAGCGATCCTGCGCCGTACGGAACTGGCGCTCGACGCGCCCTTTGGCCTGGGGAGAGTGAGCCGCCATCCAAACGATGTTCAGTTCACGCAGCGCGCGGCCGATCTGCGTGGGCGGCAACTCCGGCCGGTCCTTCACTTCCAACTCATCCCGTTTACTCTTCGGAGCGGTTTGAAACAAGGCCGCCTTGTCCGTGTAAAACCCAAGCGGCCGGCCAAAACGTTCCAGATACGCCCACAGTACACGCATGTTCTGTTCAGTCGAGTCGTGCCCCACGAAACGTGCAAACAGCCGGCTGGTGGCGTCATCGATCATCGAAATCAGATAGATCTTCTCCCCACGGCCTTCCAGCCAGTCGTGTTCGCTCGTATCCCACTGAATCAGTTCTCCCAGTTGGCTCCGCCGCGCCCGCCACACGTGCACCTCGATCTGGCGCTCTGGTCTGGCCTTCCACAATCCTGCTTTCACCATCCACTGGCGCAGCGTCTCCTTGCTCACTGTCAGGTTGTGCTTCTTGCGCAGATACTCCGCCGCCAGCGTCGGTCCCAGGCCCTGGTACAGAGGCCCCCCAAGGATCCCCACCGCCTGTTCTTCGGTTGCCGCCAGAAACCGCTGGTTCGATGGCTGCCCTCGCAGCGCATGGATGACCGCCTTGTCCCCCATGCGCCGCAACTTCACCAGCAGCCGCCGCACTTGCCGCTCGGTCACGCCGATCTCTTCGGCCGCCTCCTTCTGCGTGATCAGTTTCTTCTGCGCCTTCTTCAGGGCCGTCAGCCGGTCTCGCGCGGCCTGCGTTGTTAGTAGCTGGCCTTTTGTCCATCCCTCCAGGCTGGACGTGTCAATAGGACATTTCTACCCCTAACAGCCCGTGGTAGAAGTGCCTAGATTTCGGAACCAAACCTGCCGGGCGACTACGGGGCGCAGATAGAAAATGTAAAGCAAGGTTCGCAGAAGGCCGTGAAGTTAGACCAAGTCGCGCAGATTGACGTCCAGGTGGTCTGAACGTG
>CAMDED010000290.1 GCA_945893365.1 Candidatus Sulfopaludibacter sp. SbA3
CCCATGAAAACACGAGAGCCCAAAAAAGCGAAGCTCGGGCCAAGCCTGCATTTGCCGCCTTTGGTTTTTCATGAAGTTTCGCGGGCCGTAGGCCCTCCCCAACAGGATCGAAAAGCCTCCCGCTCACGCCGGGTTACCCGCTGCAAGAGGTTCGCCTGCAACCCGATAGCCGAGCTTGCGAAGTTCCTTGATCATTCGGGCCGTGCGCGTGCGCTTCGACTTCGCACTTACCTCCGGACCCCGTTTTTCGTACCACACCCCCTCATGCAAGATCTTCCATGGCAGCCGGCAGAGCCGGTGCATGATCGCCCAAATCGCCCGCCTGTATTCCAGCCGCGGCAGCAACCGCCGAAACGTCACCTCAAATATGCTTCCTTTCACTCTTACCGCCGCCTGCGCCGCCCGATTGCTTCTTCTCCAGGTATTCGCTGGCGAGAGTGGACCCGAAGCCGCAGTACAGCTTCTGCGACAGAATGCGGATAATCTTTTCCCGCCACCTGCCGCGACCATAGTCCCAGTTCCTGCGCCGCCTGCGATCACCTCTCCAGGCTAACCCTGTCGATAGGACATTTCTATCTGGCGCAAATAGGACATTTCTACGTGGCGGGGACACAAGGGCTTCCGTGGCCTCGCGAGACGGTCAAATGCGCCGGATTCAAGTTATAATCGCAGCGAGCGGGACTCTTGCTTCCGGCTCAAGGGGTAAATGTGCCTTGCTTTCTCCTGCTGGTCATTCTTCTGTTTCCGCGGGTCGCGCTCGCGCTGATGTGGTTCTTCTCGACCTACCTGCAGCGCGCCTTTGACGGGGGTCTGGTCCTGCCCGTAATCGGCTTCATTTTTCTCCCGCTCACCACGATCGTCTACGCATGGGAGATTAACAGCGGCATGCCGACGGAAGGTGTCAATCTCGTGTGGCTGCTGGCCGCGGTTATCATCGATCTAGGCGGGCTCGGTGGCGGCGCGCAACGCCAATCGCGGCGCTGAGTCACGAAGCCGCCCCAGTCGCGATTGCCGGGCGTGGTGGGCGCTGGAGCCTTACGCTTCGCCCGATAATGGAGTTACGAAGCTCTCATTTTTCGCCGTTCTGCTCCCGCTCGCTACTTCCGCATGGGCTCAACCGATTCCGCGGTTCTATCAGCCGCTCGAGCAGGTCAAGCAGTTTCTGCAGTTGACGGACTCTCAAGTGCAAACGATCCTGACGACCAACGAAGAGTACAACCGCTTCGCGCAAGCGGCAGGCGTAATGGCCTTTCCCTCGACTCGCGCGTACGCGGACAGGTGCGTTCAGGCGTGCGTCGCGGGGACGAGAGAAGCAGACACGGATGTGGCAAGCTCAGGGCGAAATCGCCGAAGAAACCGCAAAGGAAACGTTGGACCCGAACGCTTTGGCATCCGCTACGCCGAAATCGAATCCATCTGCCGGGAGTTGAACGTCCGGGCAAGCCAAAACCGGACACGCAACCTCGACGCGCTCAACCCAGACCAAAAGACCAAGTTGAAAGCGCTCGAAGACGCAATCAAATCGGCGCCGGTCATCCTGGAAGCCCAGTTCGGCAATATGATCGCCGGCTACACCTCGGCCCCATATGCCTTCACGAGCGAATCGGCGAGCTTCGGCACAGTGATCGGCGGAGTCATCGGTGGTGTGGGCGGCTGCTATTCGCCGGTTTCCATTCTGCCGATTCGCAGCGGCGATTTTGGCGGCGCCCCGTTCAGTGGAAACCGGATTCCGGCAAGCCGCCTGACGGGGGCCCCTCAGCTTCAGGTGAACTTGACGGCTCACCCGTGATTCGACGCCACACAGTTCGTTCCGGTACCCGCACCACGCCAGAGGCCATGATCGGCTTGTGCTTGGGGCATGACGGCGCCGACGCGGCGCTTACCGCTCGATCGCCGCTCCGCAGAGCGCCATGAACGTGTTGATTTCGTCCGCGACGTCGCCGCCGCCGTTGGTTCGCTGATACATGATCACGCCCACCATATCTTTCGCCGGGTCCACCCAACCGTAGGTGCGATAGGCGCCCCCGTGGCTGTAGGTCCCGATGGAGTTATAGCGGAATGTTCCCGAGGCTTCCCGCACGACAGCCCATCCAAGTCCGTATCCCATTCCCGGCGCGAAGCCCGTTTTCAGATCGCCTGTATTGACCGTCGTCATCAAACTCACCGCCGCGGGCGAGAGGATCTTCCGGCCGTCGAGTGAGCCCCCGTTCAGCATCATCCGATAGAAACGAGCCATGTCGCCGGCCGTGCTGTAGAGACCGCCTTCGGGCATCGGCGACTTTGCGCCGCGGCGGAAGCGGATGCCGTCGTTCTGCCGTACCAGCTTGCCGTTGTCGTCCGTGTAGACAGCCGCGAGTCTGCTCTCCTTTTCTACCGGAAGGAAGAACGACGTGTCGCTCATCTTCAATGGCGCAAGGATTTTCTCGCCGATGAACCGCTCGAAGGGCTTTCCGGAAACCACTTCGACGATCCGCCCGAGCGTCGCGATGCCCATGTTGCTGTAGCTCCACTTCGAGCCCGGCTCGAAGGCGGGCATCTGGGCGGCCGCCACCACTTCGGCAAGCGTGTGCGCCGCTTTGTCGAAACTCGCGGGCGGCGCGGCGGGCAGCCCTGAGGTATGGGTCATCAGATCCTTGATCGTAACCGGGCTTGAGAGCTGCTTTCCTTTGAACTCGGGCAAGAATTTCTCCACCGGATCGATCAGGGCAACCCTGCCTTCGTCGATCAGGATCATGATCCCGGCGCAGGTGACCGGCTTCGTCATGGACATGATCTGAAAAATCGTATCCGTCCGCATGGGCGTCTTGCTTTCGCGGTCCTGAAAACCAACCGCTTCGAGGCTGGCGATGTGTCCATGACGCGCCACAAGGGTGACGAAGCCCGCAGCCGTGCCCTGGTCGACATAATCCTTCATTCGCGCCGGAATCCGCGCCAGCGTTTCGGCGCTCATGCCCGCCCGTGACGGGTCCGGCGCCGGATCCGACGCCAGCGCGGCTACGGAATAGGCAAGGGCCAGAAGTGTCCGCATTACGCGCTCGCTCTACCCAAAGCCATAACGAAGTACTTGGCGCGAGTCGTTCCCACGTTGCGCCAGCCGTGCTCTTCGTTCGATGCGACGTAGACGACCGAACCCGGGCCGAGCGTCGATTTCCGGCCGGCGATGGTGATTTCCATCGTCCCTTCCCGGAGCATCATCATTTCTTCGTGCTCGTGACGATGAGGCGGATGCGGCGCGCCGCCGGCCGGAAGGTCGGTTTCATGCATTTCGATCGGGAAGCCGGAATGGGTAGCGCCCTGAAGGATGGCGCGAGAGAAGTTTGCTCCGTTCGTCTTAACCGGAAGGTCCTCGTACTTCAACATCTACGACGGCAGGGCCGCCTTCTGGGCGGTGGCGCTTGAGGCGGCGGCCGCTCCGATTAGGATGCTCAGGTCTCTGCGTGAATAGCTCATCTGGGTTCTCCTCCGGTCAAGTCCGCGTTGAAGCGGTGCGATTGGGTGCGCGACATAGAAGTGGAGTTCATGCGTCCCGGCGCGCCTCCCAGTAATCCTCAAACCGGCCGTTGAGATGGCAGCATCGCAAGGCGATGATGGCGTTGGCGCCGCGAACGGTCCAAAACATCCCAGACTGTTTGAGGCGGGAACCGATTACGGTCTTGCATCCCGCCTCAATCACT
>CAMDED010000291.1 GCA_945893365.1 Candidatus Sulfopaludibacter sp. SbA3
ACATGCTCGACCTCTTGCCGGCTCCGCCGGCGCCGTACTACGCAAACCAGTTCTTCATTCATGCCCCTACTTCATCACTAAACTCTTCACCCGAAAAGATGGTTTCCTCTGACGCTTACCTTCATCGAACGTTCTGTTCCGGCGGGAAAAGTAATCGCCTAGCCTTGCGGCTTGCTCCTCGCCAAGGGGAGACAGCCGGTCCGGTTCGTCCGTGAACGGCATGGCTTGGCCGTGTCTGACGAGAAGGAGCGAACTCATGGCGGGGCGCACCCATCGCCGCTAGGCGTTCACATCGATGACGGTCCGTCCGCGGACCCGTCCCTGCAGGATCGCCGGAGCCAGCTCCGCAACGTGGGAGAGCGGAGCCACCTGGATCATCGCGTCCAACAGATCGAGCGGGAGATCGCGGCGGAGCCTCCGCCATACCGCGGTCCGTTCTTCCGATGAAGAACGTACGGAATCGATTCCAAGCAAATTGACGCCGCGCAGGATGAACGGATGCACGGTTGTGGGCAGGTTGCCGCCCCCGGCGAGGCCGCAAGCCGCCACGCTCGAGCCCGCCGCCAAGGCGCGGATCGCCGAAGCGAGCGTCTCGCCGCCCACCGAGTCGACCGCGCCCGCCCACTGTTCGGATTCGAGCGGCTTCGGCGGAGCGGCGAAGGGTCCGCTAAGCGTGGACCGGTCGAGGATGCGGCTCGCGCCAAGCGATTTCAGGTACCCGTGCAACTCCGCGCGGCCGGTGGATGCGGCGACTTTGTATCCGAGATTGGCGAGCAGCGCCACGGCGACGCTACCCACACCGCCGGCGGCCCCGGTTACGAGGACCTCGCGCCCGCCGGGTTTGAGCCCATGCGCTTCCAGGGCCGTCACGGATTGCATCGCCGTGAAACCGGCTGTGCCGACGCCCATGGCCTGCTTAAGCGTCATGCCTTCGGGCAAGGGCGAAAGGCATTTTTCGGGGAGTCGCGCCCTTTGAGTGTAGCCGCCCCAAAAAGTCTCGCTTCCGCCGCATCCGGTCATGACTACGGCGTCGCCTGTTCGAAACCGCGGCGATGAGGATTCGAGCACGGTTCCGGCGAGATCGATGCCGGGAACCATCGGGTAGAATCGCGCTATTCGGCCTTGACCGGTGACGGCCAGGCCGTCCTTGTAATTGAGGCTCGAGTAGGCAACTTGAATCAGGACTTCGCCTTCCGGAAGTTGGTCCGCGCGAAGCTCTTCAAGTGAGGCGGCGACGAGTTTTTCGTGCTGACGCAGGACAAGCGCCTGAAAGGGGGTATCGGGCATAGTCCTTCAGCTTACCCTGTCTGGCTGCCTGCCGAGAACGGGGTTCCTTCGGTGCGGAGGGTTCCCGCGCGGACTGGAGCATGCTTTGGTTTCGATGCCACCCAGGTCGCGCTAAGACGCGCCGCCGATCTCGGACGCAAGAAGATCGCGCGCGCGGCGAAGCGCCAACTCGGGGCTCGAAAGAATCCGAGGGCCGTCCCCGCTGAACTGGGCCGCAACTCGCGCCATTGACGCTTGCGCCAGAACGACCACATCCACTTCTTTCCTCAGTTGCGCGAGGGATTCGCCAAGCATAAGATCGTGCCGCTGAGCATCTCCGGCGATCAGGCATTCGAACGCGCCGGCGCTTAGACGCGGCACGATCTCAATACTGCGGCCGGCCCGCGACGCAGTTTCGCGGAGCAGGGAGACGGTCGGCTGAAGCGTGGTTTCAAGCGTCGCCGCAACCCCGATGCGGCCTCCAATTTCGACAGCCGCCTCGGCCATGGCCTCATCCACGCGCAGAATGGGGAAATCGAACAGCATCCTGGCGATCACCACGCCCTCTCCGATCGAGGAGCACGTCACCATTACGGCCGCGGCCCCGCCCGCATGCGCGGATTCGATCGTCAGCAGCAGTCTTCGGACGGTGGCTTTGCTCAACTCCCCGGTTGCGATCGTATTTCGGATCAGAGATTCGTCGAGCATGTGGAATACATGCGTGCCCGGGAGGTACGCCTTTGCGAGTTGCGAAAAAACGGGAATCAGAACGTGACCCGTGTGGATGAACGCCAACGTAAATGCCATTCGAATGCCTTTCCGGCCTTCGAAGGCCGCATCGAATCATATCATTTCGGGGGGCGTCCGCCGTCCGGGCCTTCGGCTCGCGATGCAGATTGCCGCGCCCGGGTGCAGTTTGCGCGGACGCCGAAGAGGCGTGGGCTGCCGTGTCCGGGGGAATTGATGGCGCGCGCTCGTGCGGTCTCCACGTACCGAACCCTCAGGGCGACACCTGTCTCCACGCCTGAAGGACCGGTTCAGGGACTCCGCCTGGGCCAGCCACAGCCCGCAGGCGGTGCCGAGCCGCCAAGGCCGCGAGGTCGGCGCCATCGAGGAACACCGGACCATCGAGAGCCAGAAAATACATAACCGACGACGCGTTGGAACTGTGTGGCAGTCCAAGCAGGTGCCCCAGCTCGTGGACGGCGATCAAAAACAGCTCATTGGCGCGTAAGGAGATTCTTGGATTGAAGGCAATCCAGCCCTGAAACGCAGGCGTCCCGGGGAACTGGGCGCGGGCGACTTCGGCGGGCCTGAATAGTCCGAGATCGCCGTCGACGACTTGAATCGCGCAAGCCCGGCTATCTTCCTCGTGCCAATTCATTTCGAGGATGCCGGCCCAGAAGCTCATGGCGCGCGCAAACTCCACGGCCAGTTTTGGGTTTGACGTCGTGAACCGGACGCCCAGTTTCATGGGCTCTCGCTTCAACACTTCGGCGTGACCGTCACACAGGGGATAAGGCCCAGTCCACCCGCCAGGCCGCTCGCCTGCACTCATTGTGAACGCAAGCGTCAGACACAGCGCCATCACGCGTTTCGGCACGCGACGTCGATGGCAAGACTGCGGTGTCGGATAGAGGATCTGGTGACCGGCGTAGTTGCCCTCGCGATCGCAACGGAAGAACTGCGCGACATAGTGGTAGGCTCTGGAAATGCTCCAAAGCTCCCGGATGCCGCCACGGCGGCCGGCGCAGACAGCCATATTTCTCGATGTCACCATGAGAACCACCTTCACTATCTTTATCGGCCGGGAATGGGTCGGCTTTAGCGACGGCGCGGGAGCCGGCTATCGGATGGTTGGCGACGAAGGGCTTCCCTTGCCTTCGCCGTCCGCGGAGTAGTGCTGCGTTGGCCTGTAGCTTCGTTCCGTCGATGGCTACATGCCTCAACCGTGAGGCGCTGTTGGCGAAAGCCGGCCGACGCCTCGTGATCGGGATGCCGATCCGCAGCCAGATACTGGAAGGCCAAGTCCTCGTAGCGGGCGCGTTCGATCCGCCGCGAAATCCGCAAAATGGGCGCTGAGATGGGCGCGCTCGCAACCACGATCATGTTCGTGTCGATGGCCATCATGACCCCGCTCGGCGGGTGGCTGTCGGATCGCGTTGGAGTCCGGTTTGGAAGAAGGATGGGCCGCCGGTCGGTAAGCATGGTGGGCATGACGTTGAGTGC
>CAMDED010000292.1 GCA_945893365.1 Candidatus Sulfopaludibacter sp. SbA3
TTCCCTGGTTCCGGCTTCCAGGCTGGGGGCGACGGATCTTCGGGCGCAATCCGCGGGCGGCTGGAGTTCGGCAACCGGCAGGGCAACCTGAAGTTCGTGGCCCGCTTCGAGAATGGCTCGACGGAGTACACGAAGCTGAAGGCCCAGACCACAGGCACGGCGGTCATCAACCTGTCGTTCGACGCGAACAACTCGCTCCAGATCACGTGGCAGAAGATGTCTTTCTCTGCCGTCGAGATCGCGGAGACGGACCAAATCCTCACCGTTGCCGTCGACTGCCTGCCGATGTACGACACGAGCAATGGCGTCGTCACTGCCGTGGCCAAGTGTGGCGTGGATGGTATCTGTCAGTAGCGATTTCAAGTCGCCAATTGGCGGCTCGATCAGGAGGCAACTTTATGGAACAGCAAACAGCGGTATTTGATATCTCGCGACCGATCGCACTACACCTACGGACACCCGCAGGTGTGAAGACAGTTCGGGTGCGCTTTCCTTCGGACGAAGAATGGATCGACCGTCAACGCCGCCGCAAGGTCATCGTGAAGCAACTCGGGCGGGGCGTGTCCGAGACGTCTATTCCGAACTCGGAAGATGCCGACGCGGCGCTGCTCGCGAAGATTCGCGCACCGGAAGAGAACGCGCCGGAAGTAGACGCCTTCGAGGCCAGCCGGGTCATCGAGCAGTTAAGCCAAGCCGAGGTGGATGACGTCATCCAGGTGGGTGACGGATTCAGTGTGACGCTCCGCGTGCTCGGCGGAACCGTGACGCATCTGCTGAAGATGCCCTCGGCGAAGGACGTCTTCGAGTACCGGCGTGGCTTCGCGCGGGTGCTCGATCTTCCTTACAACCGCCAGGAACTCATCATCAACCTGGCTCCGGCAGGCGTGCTGTACAAGAAGTTGACGCAGACCGCCGAGGGGTATGCGGGCGACGCACCCGTCATTCATCAGGCTGTGGCGGTGAAGGCGGCCATCGACGCGCTCGACGCCGGATTCCAGGAGTCTGGCGACCCAAACTCGTAGGCGGGGAGTGGCCCGACCAGCCCTCCCTGCGATTCCTTGTCCACTGGGCGCTACGCAGAGACGAACTCTGCGACCCAAGCCTGTGTCCCGATGCACCCGACGACGGAAACCGGTGTGACCACTGCCCGCTCGACAAGCTCGATGGGGCGCAATCGTCGGAAGCAGGCCTCCTCATTCGGCGCGCTTTAGACCTCCGCGCAGCGTTGAAGCTGGGCATCCATCTCAGCCTCGATGACATCCGCGCGGATGAGTTCTACGCGATGTTGATCCTCGAAGACGAACGCGAAAAGTTAGACCGCGAGCAGTTGAATCCTCATGGCCGATAACAAACTCGAGCTGGTCGTCGCCGTCGAGGTGGACAAAGCCAATCAGTCCATCAAGAGTGTCAACGCCAGTCTGTCGAGCATGGAGGCGTCCGCCACCAAGAGCGCGAAGGGAGCCGCCCAGGGCATCGACGGCATGACGGCCGCCATGGTGAAAGGCGCGACGGCGGGGAACCTGCTCGCCGACGCCATCAAGAGCGCGCTCGCGTGGGCGAAGGAGTTCACCGTTGGCTCCATCATGATGGCGGCTGAGAATGCCAAGGCCGAGGCTTCCCTCAAGGCGCTGGCGACCGCGCACGGCGTGGGGGCCGCCGCGGCTTCGAAGCAAGTGGCCGCAATCGAAGACATCGGCTTCGAGTTCACGGAGGCGGCGCATGCTGTCGAGCGCCTCATTGTCGCGGACATGGACCTGGCGAAGGCCGAGGGTCTCGCGAAGCTCGCCAAGGACGCGGCGGCCGTGCAGAACGTTTCTGGCGGCGAGGCGATGGAGGGCATTGTCCTCGCCATCGAGTCGGGCGCGTCGCGTGGACTCCGTACACTGGGGCTATTCGTCGACTTCCAGAAGGAAGTTCTGATCCAAGAACTGAAGCTGGGCCGTGCGCTCACCGAGGCTGAGGAAAAACAAGTCCGCTACAACGCGGTGATGCGGGAGGGCGCGAAGATTCAGGGGGCGCACGCGGCCGCCTCTCAGACGGTCGAAGGTCAACTGGGAGCGCTGCGGCGCGAGTTCAACAACCTTCGGGAAGACATCGGGGCCAAATTCCAGGATGACTTCAAGTCGATGATCGGAAATCTGCGCGACCTGGTCGGATGGCTGCGCGAGAACAACGACCTGCTCAAGAAGTTCGGCGAGGTGACCCTCTGGGTGGCTGGCATCCTCGTGTCGTATGCGCTGGCCGACAAGATCATGGCTCTGGCAAAGGCCCTCGCTGCGTTGAGAGTCGCGAGCCTGAACCCGTACGCGCTACTTGCGACCGGGGTTGTCGCGGCGGGCGCCATCGTCTACAACAACTTCAAGAACACGCAGGAACAACTCCAGGCCCGCTTCGACGAGATGCAGCAGAAGGCCCTCCGCGAACAACTCTTCAGCGGCAAGACAAGCGTCGCGGATCTCCGCAAACAGGGGATGACCGACGACCAGATCCGGGAACTCATCAGCGGCAACCGGATGCTGCCGGGCGAGCAGCCCTTCGAATTCAGAGGTCTGAAGCTCACCATCAAGACCGGCAACGAGCCGGACCTCGAGGCGCTGAAGCGCGCCGCCGAGATCCGAAAGCGGCAGGCGGAGGTGGAAAGGGAGTCCCGGCAGGCCGCTATCGAGGCTGGCGTCAAAGGTCAAGTGGGCTTCGCTCGCGAGATCGCCGAGATGAACGCACAGATTCAGAAGTGGACGACATTCACCGACGACCGGGGAGTCGAGCAGCGGATCGCGTTGACGGGCAAGGCGTGGCAGAGCGTGCTCGATCAGTTGTCGAACCGGTGGGCAACGTTCAAAGAGAAGCTGCTCAAGGACAATCGCGAGCATATTGCCGAGTACCTCAAAGACGAAGAGGAAGCGGCCAGGAAGCGATTGGAATTCGAGACCGAGCTATTCCAACGGAGACTTCAGTACAACGAGGAAATCGCCCGGCGGAACTTCGAACACCTCGAACGGTTGCTGGGTGTCGAGGAGCAGCGCGCTGGAATCGACCGCGACACGCGACTCCGCGCTGTCGAGGCGGTCGACGCCCAGACTCTTGAACAGAAGGTCGCCGTCGAACAGCGGAAGGCTGCCATCGAAGTGGACTATCTGGAGCGCGTCCACGAGATCAAGATGCGCCTGTTCGATCTCGAAACGTCGCGCATGGTCTTGGAGGAAGAGGCGAACCTGAAGCGGCTCGGGTATCGCGCCGACGAAATCAAGGCGCGGATGGGGGAACTGAGTCAGCAGCGCGAGGATATCCGGCAAGCCAACCAAGAGGGTACCGACGCTGCCATCGACGCCGCGCGCCAGAACGCCGCTAACCGGACGGCGGGGATGATCCGCGATCACAACCGGCAGGTCTTCGACTCCTTCAAGCGGCAAGCGGAAGGCGTCTTCGATGCGCTCCTCACGAAGTCGCAGTCCATTTGGTCGGCCATCGGAAACTCTTTCAAGACC
>CAMDED010000293.1 GCA_945893365.1 Candidatus Sulfopaludibacter sp. SbA3
CATCGTCGCACGGTGCAACGGCAATGGGATGCGGCGCTGGCCGACGTTGATGGTGATGCCGCTCGGCCAAAGTCGTCGATGTCACAGCTTTCATTGTTGACTGACGGTGTCGATAGCGACGACGACCGAGCCACGCTTTCGGAAGAAGAGTTGCATGCCGAGGAAGACGCCGCGATGGAAGCCGCGACGCGCGAATCGGACGCGCCTACCGAGGGCGACTTGGCACGACGGCTGTTCGCCGACGAGCAGCTCTTGCTGAACGAGATGACCGAGATTGCCGAAGCAAGTTGCGGTTTGCCCGACGCCCGCGTCGTCGCGTTCGTGAACTGGCTGCGGCAGCACATGTGCCCGGACCTGCCGCCGCTTGGGAAAACAGCCGCCAAAGGACTCGTCCCGCGCTGGAACGACACGCGCGTCATCCTGTTCACCGAATACGACGACACGAAGCGCTACCTGCGCGAGCAATTGGAAGGCATCCTCGCTGGGACCGATTGCGCTGAAAACCGCATCGCAGTCTTTCACGGCCCGACGCCGCCCGCCGAACGCGAACAGATCAAACGCGCCTTCAACGCCGACCCGAAGAAGCATCCAGTGAGAATTCTCATCGCGACCGATGCGGCTCGCGAAGGTCTCAACCTGCAATCGCATTGCTGGAACCTGTTTCACTTCGATGTCCCGTGGAATCCCAGCCGCATGGAGCAGCGCAACGGACGCATCGATCGCAAGCTGCAACCTTCGCCCGAAGTCTACTGCCACTACTTCGTCTACCATCAGCGTCCGGAAGATCGCGTGTTGCAGGTCTTGGTGCGGAAGACGGAAAACATCAAACGCGAACTCGGCAGCTTGGCTCAGGTCGTCGAGTCACGGCTGACGAAGTCGCTGCTGCGAGGCATTCGACACTCGGACGTCGAGAAGTTGGAACGCGAGATTGAAGAGGCCAACCTTGACCCCGCCGTCAGCGAAACCGTTCAGGCCGAACTCGAAGAGGTTCGTGACCGACGCGAGCAGTTGGTCAAGCAGGTCGATCATCTCCGCACTCGGCTGGACGCTTCGAAGAAGTGGATCAACCTCAGTGAAGACCATTTTCGTGCGGCGATCTCTTGTTCGCTGGAACTGCTCGGCGCGGAACCGTTGCGGCCGGTGAGCGACGGCAAGTCCGACGTTCCGCTCACGCAGTTCCGCTTCCCCGCGCTCGATCAGCGGGCGGGAGCCGATTCGACGTGGATGACGACGATGGACACGCTGCGTGCTCCGCGCGAACGCGATCAAAAGCCGTGGGAGTGGCGGCGTGAGTCGCCTATTCGCGACGTTGTCTTCGAGGACACCGGCACCATGACTGACGAGGTCGTGCATCTGCATCTCGAACATCGCATCGTGCAGCGTCTGCTGGGCCGATTCCGGGCGCAAGGATTCATCCTGCACGATCTTTCGCGGGCCTGTCTGGCCCAGACGAAGGATGCCATTCCCCGCGTGGTGCTCATTGGTCGGCTTTGCCTGTATGGGCCGCAGGCCGCTCGGTTGCACGAAGAACTCATTCCCGTGGCGGCGCGGTGGGTGGAATCCTCCCAGCGCAAACAACCGTTGGGGCCGTATGGACGTGAGGCCGAACTCAAGACGATTGATCTGCTGGAAGCCGCGCTCTTGCCGCAGGCGGGGCATCCCATCGCCGATCCGGTGCAACAGCGCTTGCAGTTGTCGGCTCCGCAAGACGTTCAGGAACTGCTGCCGCACCTGGAAGAGCGAGGACAGGAACTTGCGGCCGAGGCCACCAAGAAGCTGCTCGCACGCGGTGAGGCCGAGGCGGAGGACATGCGGCAGATTCTCATTGACCAGCGGAAGCGTGTTGTCGAGACCGCTGAAAAACATCGTAGTCCGCAGCTCACAATCGCCTTTGAAGCCTTTGATGAAGACGAGAAGCGACAGCTCGAATCCAACCAGCGGCATTGGGACAAGCGACTGCTGGCGATCGAACATGAGCTGCGTGACGAACCGGAGCGCATCCGCAATCAGTACCAGGTCCAGGCGATGCGTATTCAGCCGGTCGGATTGGTCTATCTCTGGCCTGTGACGGGTTAATCAAGCATGGCTTTCGATCCTGACAACGAAGCGCATCGCGAATGGCTCGGCTACGTGCAGCCGGTGGGACTTGTCGTCTCAGCACCGGCGCTCCTGGCTGCCGCGGCGACCGTGAATCGGAACATCGCGGCGACGCATCGCGAGTTTCTGGAGTGGGTCAACGAGGTCCGGCTGTCACCCGCTGCCGAGCCGGTGCGCGTCGTGCGCGATCTGCCCGGCCTATTGCAGTCCGTCTTTCAATGGCAACGTGCCGACTTCGTGGGGGCCGAGGGGGCGGCCAAGCTGCCTGAGACGCTCGAAATCCCGCTCACGAATTATGAGGAGACGTTGCGGCCGACGTATGCCGTGCCCAGCGTGCCGGCGGACGACGGGCGTGAGATGCCGCCGTACCAAATGCTGATCCAGGTGTTGCCGTTGGGGACTCCGCTGGATGAGTTGCTCAAGGGAGAACGCATTCATTGGGAAGCCAGTCCCCAGGCGCGGTTCGAGCGACTGTTGCGCGGCACAGCCATTCCGATCGGCTTGCTGGCGAATGGGACGCACCTGCGGTTGGTCTACGCGCCCAGTGGCGAATCGTCCGGTCATGCGACGTTCTCGGTGAGCGACATGTCCGAAGTGCCGGGGCGGCCGATCTTCGCGGCGCTGCACATGCTGTTGGAGCAACGGCGGCTCTTCACCGGCCGCGAGAAGAATCGGCTGCCGTGGATCTTGGCCGAGAGTCGCCGCTATCAGAACACCGTCTCGACCAAGCTGGCTCAGCAGGTATTGGCCGCGCTTTACGAGCTGCTGCGCGGGTTCCAATCGGCGGACGAGCAACGGCGGGGTGAGTTGTTGCGGGGCGTGCTGCAAGCCGATCCGAATCAAGTCTACGCGGGCTTGCTCGCAGTGCTGATGCGGCTGGTGTTCACGCTGTTTGCCGAGGATCGCGATCTGCTGTCGAAGTCGGCGATCTACACCAATCACTACTCGCTGACCGGGTTGTTCGAGCGGCTGCGAGCGGACGACGGGCAGTATCACGAAACGATGGACAGTCGGTATGGCGCGTGGGCGCAGTTGCTGGCGCTGTTCCGAGTGATTCACGATGGCGCGGCGCATGGCGACTTTCATCTGCCGGCGCGACACGGGCATCTGTTCGATCCCAATCGCCATGCGTTTCTCGAAGGCCGCCCGCTCGGCTCGAAGCGTGAGTGGAACGAGCGGATCGAGCCGCCGCTGGTGAGCGATGGGGTCGTGTTCCGCGTGCTTCAGAATCTGTTGATGCTCGACGGCGAGCGGCTGTCGTATCGAACGCTGGATGTCGAGCAGATCGGCAGCGTGTACGAGACGATGATGGGCTTCCTGCTGCAAGTCGCGGCGGGACGTTCCATC
>CAMDED010000294.1 GCA_945893365.1 Candidatus Sulfopaludibacter sp. SbA3
CGACACCTCTTTGAACTGGATGCCGACTATGCGGAGGCCCTCTGGGCCTTGGACCAGTCTTCCGGAACTCTGGACCTCAAAATCATGCTCCGCGATACTCTGGCCGCTCTCGAACAGTTACCGGAAGCCATGGCTCGATTCCGAAAAAAACTCCCCCGGCGTGCACATCCCGCCCTGGCACAACTGGAAGCCACCGTTCGCCACACTCTGTTACCGGCAGAGGCGTACACCATGCTCCCAGGTCGTGATCCCCAAATCGGTCAAGCACCCCAGGATGGCTTCTCGACTGCGAGATCGCAGTGAGCATTTCAATCTCGCTGTTATTCAGTTCAATTGGGCGCGACGGCTGACAAACGGCATGCGAGAAGCCTCCTCGTAATGGCATGCGAAGAGATTACGCTACCATCCGCTGTATTGCAATATTCTTTTGGAAGCGATCTACAAGCATATTCCGCACCTTGCAGGAACTTGGCAAGCTGCAATATTGCTCCAGCTGGACGTCGCATCTGCCCGCCAATAAAATCAATGAGTTAAGAGACGCCTCACCGAGGCGAAACGTCACTTCGGTTCTTAATGGAGAGTGTAGAGGTTTTGGAAATCTGTAAGTTGTTGAAAATGGAGCGGGAGACCGGGCTCGAACCGGCGACGTCCAGCTTGGGAAGCTGGCATTCTACCACTGAATTACTCCCGCTTGCATTTGAATCGACTCCGTGGCTGATTCCATCCGTTTTCGAGAGACCTTGCAGTCTCGGCAATGTCGCCACACCCGACCCACGGCTGGCGCAACGGCTGACCTAGCTGCCTAGGGACCGAACCGAGCGGCACCTTCAGCTAAGAAGGATAACACACAATGTGGACTGCCGTCCTCGGCGTTGAGTGCGCGAAGTGCGCGATATGGAAGTTGGGAATCTGGAAGTTTCTTTTTTTGCGCCGCTGTTCCCTAAAGCATATGATTCCTTAAGACAAGCTCTATGCCTGACCCGATCTTGCCCTTGGTCATCCACAGATCCGCGTTACTCCACCGCATTTCTGAACTCGGCGACTTCAAACCCGGCTCCATTGCCGATTTTTCCCCGCGCTCGGAAAACCTGGGCGCCATTGCGCCAAGCCCAAAGACCCCGGACACGGTCCCCATTCGCAACTTACCCAGAAGATCAACGGCAGACCGTTACATAAAACCTGCCTTTTCAAGCCGCCGTCCGTAACGCGAAAAGGGAGATCGCCGAGTTCCGTAAGTTCCAATCCTTGACGGGTGAATTGGTCGACGTCAATCGGAGGATCTGCCGATTGCGGCCCATCGAACAGACCGAGTCTACGAGCGTGGCGCGATCAGCCTCGGGCGACGGATTCAGGCCTAACCGCGAGACGCGTCAGCGCTTCCCCCGCGCAGCGCCTTAAGCATGAAGGCGTCGATTCGGATTTCTCGACCACGCGGCGTCCGTCCTCGGAACGGCAGAACGAACCGGAGGCGGAAACGACCACCAGTCGGCGCGCTTCGCTTGTTGGACCGCCACGGCGGGCCACGGCGCGCCGGCGTCGATCCATTCCCGCCGTGCGCCCAGTTCTTCAGGCGCGAGCGGCTGGCCTGGAGTCATCTTGAGGGCCCCCTGATGCGAGACTGCCTGGAACAGCAGGCTGAAGGCCGGATTGCCCGGAAGGATCGCGGCCCCGCGCGTTCCGCGTTTTACCGCCGAATCGCGCGAAGAAAAGCTCAGCCCGGACATTTTCATGCTCCCGCGTGGCATTCGGCGCACTTGACGTCGAGGACGGCGAACGCTCTCGACGCAAGGTCCCGCGGCCAAACCGGCGTGCAAGCGGCGAGAGCTATCGACCAGGCAAAACGAATCACTACTCTCCCACTCTACCCCAAAACTCTTCGCCAGGCATCAGATTCTGTTTTAGAAAGTCATGGTTCAGATCCAGTCCAAGCCCCGGACCGGAGGGAACCTTTAGCTGGCTCTTGCGAACTTCGGGAGGATCGCTCACGACCATCCGCTCCACGTAACGGTTGGGCCTGCCCAGCGCACTTTCCGAGCGGTAGAAATTTTGTATCGACGACCCGAAATGTGCGTTCGCAAAGGTCAGGATGATCGACCCGACGTTGTGCAGCGCGACGGGCGTCCGCGTGAGCGCGGCGAAATGGGCGATCTTTCTCGTGCCCGTGATGCCGCCCGCAAATGCCAGGTCGGGATGGATGATGTCAGCCGACTGCCGATCGAGAAACTGCCGGAAGCCGCCGACCATTTCCAGCTTTTCGCCCGTCAGGATGGGCACGCGCGTGGAGCGTTTGAGCGCAATCCAGGCTTCGGAATGGGGCGGGTTCAGCGGATCCTCGAGGAAGAGCGGATTCATCGGCTCGACGGCTTTCGCGACGGCAATCGCGCTCGGCGTATCGAGTTCATTGTGGCAATGCACGGCGACGTCGATCTCCTCGCCGGCGGCTTCGCGGCAATTCGCGTAACCGCGCGCCACCCTTCGCAACTGCGCGCTGTCGAGCGTGGCGCTGAACCTGCCGGAAGGTACACCGAGCAAGGGGTCGATGCTGTTCTTGAACGCGTTGAATCCCTCGGGCATTTGCTTGATGCGCTGCGCCCAGTCGAGGCACGAAGTCTTGTCGAGCATGTCGAGCCCGATTCCGTGGGAGTACATTGGAATGGCGTCGCGGAAGGGCCCGCCGAGCAGCGTGCAGACACGCTGGCCCGTGATTTTGCCCGCGAGATCCCACAGCGCCATGTCGATGCCGCTAATGGTGGGAATATGCGCCATGTAGGTGTGCATCAGCGTGGTCATGTTGTGGAAGTGAACCTCGATCTCGAGCGGATCCTTGCCGATGAGTAGCGCCTTCATCGTTTCGATGCGCGCGCGGGCCATGGGCCCGGTCGAGCCTGCCTCTCCGAAGCCGGTGAGACCCGCGTCGGTGTCGATTCGGATCAGGCAATTGCCGGCGATGTTTTTGATCTGCATCGCCTTGACGCTGGTGATTTTGACTTTCCTGAGATCCGGCGCCGCGAAGGCGCGAAGCGACGCGAAGGACGCGGCCGCGGGCAAGGCGAGCGCCGTCCGAAGCAGGTCGCGGCGGGTGTAGGCTGAGGGCATGACGGGAAACCTCCGCCCAATAGGGTATCGCAGGTGCGAACCAAGGAATTTGGGCATCTGTTCAGACCCCTATGACTATAGACTTTGGAGAGGGCGGAGGCTGAGCACCGGCTGGCGCCGACGATGCCGGTGAACCGCGGTCAGTAAGTAGCTGAGAAGCGGCCGCTGCTAAAGTTTGCATGTCTGCGTCACGGTGAGCAGACGCGCCAAGGCGACTTCACCCTTGGCGCTGCGGTTCCCATACGTAATTTTACGAATGAGCACGGAACAGGCGCAGGGCTCTTTCGCTGACATTGTTGGTGGGCTCCACGCCCTCTTGTTCGAAGAATGTAAACAGCTTGT
>CAMDED010000295.1 GCA_945893365.1 Candidatus Sulfopaludibacter sp. SbA3
GTCGACCAGGCGCGCATCGCGTGGAGGGACCTCGATCAATCGCCGGCGAGCCGCGAGCTGAGGCGCGCGTTCACCGGATCGCGCCGCTTCGAGATCGTGGCCTGGCCGTCGAACGATGCGGAAGTGGCGCGGCTGCTCGACCGCGGCGATGCGCAGGCGGCGGTGAGCATACTGGCCGGATTCGATGCGGATATCAAGCGCGGCAGGACGGCGCGGATCCAGCTCCTGATCGATGGCGCGAATTCGAACACCGCGTCGATCGTTTCGAGCTACGCTTCGCAGGTTGTGGCGCGCTTCTCGGCCGCTGTCCGGGTGGAGAGGCTGAATGAGCGGCGCGTTGCACAGGGTGAAGCCGTCAACCCGGGGATTCCGTCCATCTCGGCGCGGACGCGCGTTTGGTTTAATCCCGATTTGCAGAGCCGTAACTACTTCGTGCCCGGCGTGATCGTCAACATTCTGATGATCGTGACCGTCATGCTGACGTCGATGGCGATCGTGCGCGAGAAGGAAATCGGAACCATGGAACAATTGATGGTCACGCCGATGCGTCCGGCGGAGCTGATGATCGGAAAAGCCTTGCCGTTCGCGGGCGTGGGCATGCTGAACCTGGCGATGATCACGATTGTGGCGCGCCTCGTGTTCGAGGTACCGATCAAGGGCAGCCTGCTCCTGCTCGCCGTGTGCGGCATGTTGTTTCTGATGACGGCCCTGGGCGCGGGCCTGCTTGATGATGCTCCTCACCGCGGTGGCCAATGCGGGCCCCGTTTCGATAGGCCAGTGGTATACCATTGGCTTTGGGGGCGTCGGATCCTTCGCGACCGATGGCTCAGTTTGCTGCGCGCTAGGCCTCAACTCGCTGTATCCGGGAGATCCCTCGTGGACATTTACTGCCGGGGCTGGAGGGGCCACGGTTACGATAACCGATGGCTTCTCCTCCGGTGATTCGTTTCAGTTGGTTGACTTCGGTGGCGCCGTCGGAGTGACGCCTTCCGTCGCGCAAGGCGGATCTTGCGGCAGCGACGAGCCGGCGTGCCTAGCCGACCCCTTGATGAGCCACAACCTGTTTTTCCTGGGTGCCGGATCTCATTCAATCGACATTCAGGTAGCCGCGACTCCTTTCGGCGGCGGTGCGGCGTTTTTCCGCATCGATGACGGGGGTACACCGGAAGTTCCCGAACCCTCGACCAGCCTGCTGCTTGGCAGCGCGCTGGCGGTTGCCGCACTCTGGCGGCGGTTCTCCGCGCGCTGAGGCCGGATCCGGGCGCAGGCTCGCAGGTGTTCCATCTCGCTTCGTTGACCTGACGCCCGCTTCGAGATAGCCTGGGTTCGCATGAATCACACGGCGAACGGCGCTCTATCCCGGCGTCATGTCTTGCGGACAGGCGCGGCTCTCGCTGCGATACCTCTGGCGGGCGGCTGGAACGGTCTGAGCGCGCAGACGGCCGGTGCGCGGCGTCCGAACATCGTGGTGATCCTGGCGGACGATCAGGGGTGGGGCGACCTCAGCGTGCACGGCAATACCAACCTCTCAACCCCGAATATCGATTCGCTCGCCCGCGACGGCGCCCTGTTCGACCGCTTCTACGTCTGCGCCGTCTGCGCGCCGACTCGCGCGGAATTCCTCACCGGACGGTATCATCCGCGAGGCGGCGTTCGAGGCGTATCCACGGGCGCCGAGCGGCTGAACGTCGACGAGAAGACCATCGCCCAGACCTTCAAGGCCGCCGGCTACGCCACCGGGGCTTTCGGCAAGTGGCACAACGGGTCGCAATCCCCGTATCATCCCAACGACCGCGGTTTTGACGAATATTACGGATTCACTTCCGGTCACTGGGGTCTGTACTTCGATCCCGAACTCGACCACAACGGCAAGCTCGTCAGGGGCAAAGGCTACATCACCGACGACCTCTCCGATCACGCCATCGACTTCATCTCATCGAACAAGGACCGCCCGTTCTTCTGCTACCTGCCGCTGAATACGCCGCATTCTCCGATGCAGGCGCCGGAGAAGTACTTCGAGAAATTCTCCCGCCTCGAGCCGAAAATGCGTTCGACGATTCCGGAGCAGGAAGAGGTTCCGATGACCCGCGCCGCGCTGGCCATGTGCGAGAACATCGATTGGAACGTGGGGCGGGTGCTGAAAAAGCTGGACGATCTGAAACTCGCCGCTAACACGATTGTCCTCTATTTCAGCGACAACGGTCCCAATAGCTGGCGTTGGAATGGCGGGATGAAGGGGCGGAAGGGGACGGTGGACGAGGGTGGGGTGCGCGCGCCGTTGCTGATTCGCTGGCCGGACCGGATTCCGAGGGCCACAAAGATCAAACAGATCGCGGGCGCGATCGACCTCCTCCCCACGCTTTCCGACTTGGCGGGGATTCCAGTTGCGGGCACGAAGCCACTCGATGGGAAGAGCCTCAAGCCGCTGCTTACCGGCGAAGGCGCGGACTGGGGCGACCGCATGATTTTCTCGCTTCAGGCCAAGCGGATCAGCGTCCGTACCCAACGGTATCGCCTTGACTCCGTCGGCGCCCTCTTCGACATGGTGTCCGACCCTGGGCAAACGCGCGACATCGCGAACGCCAAGCCGGAGGCCGCCGAAAAGTTGAGCGGCGCGGTGGCGAGGTGGGGCAAGGAAATGCTGCCGCTGGTGGGCGCTGACGATCGCCCCTTCACGGTCGGCTACGCGGTCCTCACCCTGCTTCCGGCGCGCGACGGGGTTGGCGAGGGGCGCGTCAAGCGAAGTTCGAGCGCGCCCAATTGCTCCTACTTCACGAACTGGACGAATCGGGAAGACCGCATTACCTGGGATGTGGAGGTGGCGCAGGCGGGCGAGTACGAAGCGGATCTCTACTACACGTGCCCCGCCGCAGACGCCGGGTCCGCCGTGGAACTGAGCTTCTTTGAAGGTAAAGTGCAGGCGAAAGTCGGCCCCGCGCATGACCCTCCATTGATCGGCAAGGGGTTCGATCGCGTGGACCGGAAGGGTGAATCCTATTGGAAGGAGTTCAAGCCCTTGGCCATGGGAACGATACGGCTACGGAAGGGCCGAGGCAAGCTGACGCTGCGCGCCTTGACGATCGCCGGCAAGCAGGTTGGCGACGTCCGGCGGATTGCCCTTACACGGAAGGCGTAGAATGCGGGCCGGCCCGCCAGACGGCTGGCACTCGCAATCGCCGTCGCGCAGCAAGCCTGACGGCGCACTTGGGGTGCGCGACATAGAAGTGGAGTTCATGCGGCCCGGCGCGCCTCCCAGTAATCCTCAAACCGGCCGTTGAGATGGCAGCATCGCAAGGCGATGATGGCGTTGGCGCCGCGAACGGTCCAAAACATCCCAGACTGTTTGAGGCGGGAA
>CAMDED010000296.1 GCA_945893365.1 Candidatus Sulfopaludibacter sp. SbA3
CCGTCGCTGCCCCTGTCTACGCTTCGGACCGCACCTTACGATGCGCTCCGCAAGACTCGGGGTCAGGATGGATTCGCTCCTCCTTTCCTGCCGGACTCTTTCATTCCTTATTGCATGCCGGTTTATCCCGGCGCTCCGCCTGCCCCACCAGCTGCCAATTGCAACAGTTGTTTCAATCCAGCAGCTGCCGAATACAACAGTTGTTTCAATCCAGCAGCTGCCGAATACAACGGTTTTTCAATCCAAGTCCTTACACCGATTCCACAATTCTCAACACGCGGTTCGATTCCACCTGCTTCACCACCTGCGCCTGACCGGCCGGCCACCGCACCTCGATGTCCGCACGTTCGTTTAACCCAAGCCCAAAGTGCAGCCGCAGGTCGCTTTGCGAAAGGTACCCTCCTCCGCTCCGCACCTCTTGCGTTTGACGGGCGCCGTCCGCGGTGATGCACGTGACCCGCGCGCCGATTGCCGATCGATTCGACGTCGTGCCCACGCACTTCACCTTCAGCCACCGGTTCCCGGCCGGCGCATCGCACCGCAGCAACTGCGGCAGGCCGTTCACGCAATTCACAACCACATCCAGATCGCCGTCATTGTCGAAATCGCCCACTGCCATGCCGCGGCCGGCCACCGCCTCCGCGATCCCCGGTCCCGCCGACATCGAGACATCCGCGAACTTGCCGCCGCCCAGATTGCGATACAGCACTTTCCGCTGCCGGTAGCCCGCTTCCGAATCGGTGTCGCCAACCTCCGGATACACATGGCCGTTACACAGCAGAATATCCGGACGGCCGTCGTTGTCGAAGTCCGCGAAATCGGCTCCCCATCCAAGGAAGCGGGTGTTCCGGCCGAGTCCGGACTGGAACGTCCGATCCTCGAAAAAGTTCTTGCCCAGATTCCGGTACAAGCTGGACGTGTCCCCGGCGAAGTTCGTCTTCACGATATCGAGCCACCCGTCGCCGTCGTAGTCCGCCGCCGACACGCCCATCCCTGCCTGCGACTTCCCATCGGCGCTATAGGCGACGCCCGCCTCGATCGCGATCTCGCGGAATGTGCCGTCGTGGTTATTCCGGTAGAGCGCGGAGGACGTGGAGTCGTTCGCGACATAGATGTCCGGCCATCCGTCGTTGTCGAAATCGGCCGCCAGCACGCCTAGTCCATAAGTGCCGGGCGTGTTCAGAATTCCCGCTTCCCGCGAGACGTCGCGGAACGTGCCGTCGCCGTTATTGCGGAACAGGATGTTCTTGCCGCCCTTCAGCCCCGGCGGTCCACAGGCCACCTTCAGGCCCTTGTACAGGCACGTCCCGCCTTCCGGCACGGGTGCATTCTTCATGTCGAAGTCGATGTAGTTGGCGACGAACAGATCGAGCAGCCCGTCGCGATCGTAGTCGAGAAACGCACACCCGGTGTTCCAGCGCGGCAGCCTGCCGCCTCCCGTCGTGATCCCGGCCTTCTTCGAAACGTCGGTGAACGTGCCGTCGCCGTTATTGTGGTACAGCGCGTTCTCGCCCCAGTAGCTCACGAAAATATCGTCGTTGCCGTCGTTGTCGTAGTCGCCCACGCAAACGCCCTGTCCCCAACCCGATCGCACGAGGCCTGCCTTCACGGTGACGTCGGTGAACGTGCCGTCGCGGTTGTTCTTGTAGAGCCGGTTGGTGGGCGCAGGTCCCTTCGACTCGAAGCGCGTCCCATTCACCAGGAAAATATCGAGCCATCCGTCGTTATCGTAGTCGAAGAACGCAACGCCGCAACCCGTAGTCTCGACCAGGTAGCGATTGCTTTTCTCACCGCCGAATGTGGTTTTTGAATTCAGCCCCGCTTCCCGCGCCACGTTGACGAACCGCGCGCCGAAGCCCCGCGGGCTCCCTGTTTGATTGAAAACGACTTGATCGAAACTGAACACCGCCGCCGTGCGTGCAAGGGACCGGATGAATTCACGACGGCTTCCGCTCACTGCCTGCGCCTCGCGCCCACGGTTTCCGTCACCGACCTGTCGAACATCACCTTCTGTTCCGTCTCCCTCTTCGCCTTCACGCGCGCGGCTTCGGCGTAGGCCCGTCCGCTGCCTTCGGCGTCGCCTTTCGCCCGCAGGATTTGCCCCATCACCGTATGCGGGCCGGGCGATTCCGGATCGAGCCGTATCGCTTCGCGTAACGCCGCGATCGCTTCCTCGTTCTTGCCCTGCTGCCTGAGAACGGTCCCGAGCATCGCGAAAGCTTCCGCATAGGCCGGATTCCCCGCGGCCGCGGAACGCATTTCCCGTTCCGCTTCGGCTAGTTCGCCCGCCTGCCAGTGCGCGATCCCGAGCGTGTAATGCGCCTCCGCAATCCGCGGATCGAGCTCGATCGCGCGCCGCAGGGATCGCTTCGCGCCCTCCAGGTCGTCCTTCTGTTTCAGAGCCAATCCGAGATTGTAGTGCATCGGCGCCGATTCCGGATCGAGAGCCAGAGCCTTCTCATACGCCGAGACCGCCTTGGCGAATTCCCCCTTTTGCAGCCACGCGAAGCCCGTATTTCCGAGGGCTGCAACATTGTTAGGATCGCGCGCCAGCACTTCCTGGAACTGTTCGAATGCGCGGTCAGCCTGTCCGGTCTCGACCAACACAAAGCCGAGGTTGTTGCGAGCGTCCTTGTCCGCCGGATTCAATTCCACGGCCTTTGCGTAAGCCCGCAACGCGATCTTGCGATCGCCCGCCCGCTGCGCCGCCAATCCCAGCCGGTACCAGGTCTTCCCGTCTTGCGGCTTCAACGCCGTAGCCGCTTCGAACTCATGCAGGGCCTCGCGGAAGCGCTCCAGTTGATCGAGCGCCTGCGCGTACCGCGACCGGTACTCGAAGTCTCTTGGTTTCGCGTCCACCGCCCGTTTCAGAAATTCCAAGGCCCTGTCGCCGGGCGACTCCAGCCACAACGCCACGCCCAGGTGGTAGGCCGCCGGTGCGTACTTCGGGTTCACCCGCAGCGCCTTTTCAAAGTGCGCGATCGCTTCCGGCCGCCGCGCCAGAACGGCCAGAAGGAAGCCCGTCTCATCTTCGACCTCCGCCGTTCGCGGCTCTTTTTCCAGCAACGCCAGCGCCCCGGCGGCATCTCCTTTACTCTTGAAAGCCTCGACTCGGGCGCGCCAGGAGGGAGGTTGCGCCAGCGCACCCGGCATCAAGACCAGGACTGAAAGTAGCGTTTGGATCATCGCAGTATATTCCAATCGAAGAATGAGCCTGAAGGAGGAAGGGAGCGAACAGCCGCGGGGCCTCCTTTCTTGAGTTGAGAATGACCAAAAACTGCCCATACGCCGTACAATCTCCGGGGCCGACCAACGGGAGGTGGGACACCGCCCCCG
>CAMDED010000297.1 GCA_945893365.1 Candidatus Sulfopaludibacter sp. SbA3
CCATGTCTTGTACCACATATTATACAAGACCGGCGAGGAAAGCAAGAGGAAAAACACAATGCGAATATGCTCTTTGAGCCGCTACTGCCAAAACAGCATTGGAATCAGATGTTTCGGATGGTTAAAAAAAATGGTTGCGGAATCGCTGATTTACAGTACTCACAAGTACGGTTTTGGGCGATGATTCCCGCTCGCACGAAGCGAATAGGACGTTTCTATTTGGCACGGCATTCGCCGGGCACGCGGTAGACATCGATTCGCAAATCACCCAACGGCTCGTCGGACTGTTTCCTTTACGAACAAGTTCGAGGCGCCGGATTCAATGCTCACGGATTACACGACGATTCCCGACACCGCCGAGTGCACGGAACGGCGAAGCGCGCCTCGGCGTCATTCCCCTTCGTACGGAAAGCGGTGTACGGACTTGACGCACTCCGAGAGCGCATCGAGCAACGTCCGCCCCCATCCACACGGCGTAAACGGAGCCCTGCCCTGATTAGTCTGTTTATCGGTATCGGCGTAGAACACCATGGCGGGATCGCGCGGCGTCACGTATTCCCGCACGGTGATCAGGAACTCGATCTCCCGGTCCCCTTCGTGCTTCTTCATGGAATAGAACGTGACATGAGCGAGCTCGTCCGATGGTTTTGTCTGGGCGAAAGTCCATTCCGCTGTGGTCATTGTCGCTCAATTATAGCGCGCGGTAATGCGCCGATGGCGGCGCGCGCGCTAGCATGGAGGAATGCACGATTTAGCCTATTTCCGCGCCAATCTGGACGCCGTGGCCGAGCGTTTGGCCGCGCGCGGAAACGCCCCGGCGCTCGACCAGTTTCGCGAACTTGACCTTAAACGCCGCGGCGCCATCACGGAGTCCGAGGAGTTGAAAGCCCGGCGCAATGCCGAATCGCAAGAGATCGCCCGGCTGCGCCGTGAGGGAGCCGATACTTCCGCCCGGCAGCTTGAGGTGCGGGCAATCGGAGAGCGCGTCACTGCGCTTGAAGAGCAAGTCAAATCCGCCGACGAATCCTTCCGCGAGCTGATGACGGGGATCCCCAATCTGCCGCATGAAAGCGTTCCGGCCGGCCGGAACGCGGAGGACAACGTGGAGGTGAGGCGCGTGGGCGAGCCGCGCACACTGGGTTTCGAAGCGAAGGCGCATTGGGACCTCGGCCCGCAGCTCGGCATTTTGGATATGGAGCGCGCGGCGAAGGTCACGGGGGCCCGCTTTGCGGTCTACTGGGGCGCGGGCGCGCGGCTCGAGCGTGCGCTTATCAACTTCATGCTCGACGTCCATACTCGCGAACACGGGTATAAAGAGGTTCTGCCTCCGTTCCTGATCAACTCCGCGAGCCTCTTCGGCACGGGCCAGTTACCGAAATTCGCCGCCGATCTTTTCAAGATTGAAGGCACGGACTACTGGCTTGCCCCGACCGCCGAGGTGCCCGTAACGAACCTGTATCGCGACGAAACGCTTGACGGCGAACGGCTTCCGATCCGCCTTTGCGCCTACACGCCGTGCTTTCGCAGCGAAGCCGGTTCCTACGGCCGCGACGTGCGCGGCATTATCCGCCAGCATCAGTTTCAAAAGGTGGAACTGGTCAAGTTCACGCGTCCCGATCAAAGCTACGCCGAGCTCGACAAGCTCACCGACGACGCCGAAGACATTCTGAGGCGGCTCGGGCTGCCCTTTCGCACGGTCGTCCTATGCACCGGCGATATGGGCTTCAGCTCGGCGAAGACCTACGACATTGAAGTCTGGCTGCCCGGCCAGAACGGATTCAAGGAAATCTCGTCCTGTTCGAACTATGAAGCGTTCCAGGCGCGGCGCGCGGGAATCCGGGTGAAGTCCGGAAAGGGGAAATCGGAATTCGCGCACACGCTCAACGGCAGCGGCCTGGCAGCCGGACGGACCTGGGTGGCTGTGATCGAGAACTATCAGCAGGCCGATGGCAGCGTGATTGTGCCGGAGGCGCTGCGTCCCTACATGAACGCCGAGCGGATTGTGCCCGAAGAGTAGCCCACCATGCCCAAGATCGAGATTAAGAGTTTACGAGCCCGCGCGGTGAACGTACCCATGAGGCGTCCCCTTCGGACCGGCAGCGGAACGGTGGAGACGGCGCCGCTCGTCCTCATCGATCTGTATACGAGCGAAGGCGTCACGGGATGCAGCTACGTCTTCTGCTATACGGCGCTTGCGCTGAAACCCGTGGAACGGCTGCTCCTGAACCTGGGTGAAACGCTGGCCGGCCAGCCGCTCGCGCCGCACGATCTGGAACAGGGTCTTCGCCGGCGGCTTCGGCTCATTGGCGCGCAGGGATTCACGGCGATGGCGCTGGCCGGTATCGACATGGCGGCATGGGACGCTCTGGCAAAGCTGCACGGCGTGCCGCTCGCCACTCTGCTCGGAAGCGCGCCGCGGCCCATCCAGGCCTACAATAGCTGCGGCTTGGGCTTGATAGGGGTGGAGCGCGCCGCGGTCGAAGCCGCCGAGCTCGCGGGTCCGGGATACAAGGCTGTCAAGGTTCGGCTGGGCTATCCCGATATCGCGGCGGACATTGCTGTTTTGCGATCTGTCCGCGCTGCGGTGGGCGATAGCGTGCTTCTGCCCGTCGACTACAACCAGTGCCTGACAGTGCCCGAGGCTATTGCGCGCGCACATCGGCTGGACGAAGAAGGCGTTTACTGGATCGAAGAACCGACCCTCGCGGAAGACTACGCGGGACACGCCTCAATTGCCCGCGAAGCCCGCGCGCCGGTTCAGCTTGGCGAGAACTGGTGGGGTCCCTCGGACATGTCGAAGTCGCTCGCGGCGGGGGCTTCCGATTTCGTCATGACGGACGCGGTGAAGATCGGCGGCGTCAGCGGGTGGCTGCGCGGCGCGGCGCTTGCCGAGGCGTATCGTGTGCCCGTTTCGAGTCACTTGTTCCCGGAAATCAGCGCGCATTTGCTAGCCGTGACGCCTACGGCGCACTGGCTCGAATATGTCGACTGGGCGGAGCCGGTGCTGCTCGAGCCTGTGCGCGTCGAGAACGGCTTCGCGACTGCGTCGAGCGCGCCTGGCGCGGGCATCGCGTGGGACGAAGCGGCGGTCGCACGGCTGCTTTGCTAGCCGCGGGGCTCGCCGCCCCACGCTCCCC
>CAMDED010000298.1 GCA_945893365.1 Candidatus Sulfopaludibacter sp. SbA3
CTTCGAACGCCGCGGATGCCCGGGCCGCGCGCATCTGCATCTCTTCGCTCGTTCCCGCGGGGAACCTGCCGCTTTCAAGGCGAAGTTTGTAGTTGCGGAGCCGCTCAATGGCCGTTGCGGCGGACTTCAAACCGTCGAATGTGAAATTCAGCGCCTTGCGATACGGCACCGATGCCAGCAAGTACCGCACGCATTCAGGAGAGTAATCCTGAGCAAATAGGTCCCGCAGAGTGTAGTAGTTGCCGAGAGACTTCGACATCTTCTGGCCTTCCACCATCAGAAACTCGGAGTGCAGCCAGAATCGCGAAAACGGCTTGCCGGTGAGAGCCTCCGCTTGAGCGATCTCGTTTTCGTGATGAGGAAATGTCAAGTCGACCCCGCCCGCGTGAATGTCGAGCGTATCGCCCAGATATTTGATCGCCATCACCGAGCACTCGATGTGCCAGCCGGGACGGCCCGGTCCGGCGCCTTCGTCCCAGCTTGGCTCGCCATCCTTCGCCGCTTTCCACAAGGCGAAGTCGCGGGCGTCGGTCTTCTCGTAGGTGTCCACGTCAACCCGGGCGCCGGCGCGAATGCCCGTGAAATCGTTGTGCGAGAGTTTACCGTACCCCGGAAAGGCGGCGATGCGGAAATAGATGGAACCCTCGCTTTCGTAAGTGCAGCCTTTCGCGGTCAGTCCGGTGATCGCCTCGGCCATTTCTTTGATGTGATCGGTCGCGCGCACGATGCGCTCGGGGCTGTCGAGCCGCAAAGAGCCGCAGTCTTCGAGAAACGCTTTCGTATACTTTTCGGTGTAATCGCCAAGCGACTGGCCATGAGCCATCGCGTTGCGGATGATCTTGTCCTCGACGTCGGTAATGTTCATGACGTGGTCGAGCTTGAATCCGCGGCGCTTCAGTACGCGGCGCAGCAGATCGTAGAACGTGAACGTGCGGAAATTGCCGATATGCGCGAAATCGTAGACAGTGGGGCCGCAGGTGTACATGCGCACGGTGTTGTCCTGCTGAGGAGTGAATTCCTCCGTGGCAAGCGTCAGGGTATTGAAGAAACGCAGCGGCATAGAGTTTCGGAAGGGAACCTTCATGTTAACATTCGGCCATGCGTTTGTTTGTGGGTATTGCTTTGATGACGTTGATTACGGCTCTGGCGCATGGGCAGGAGCGCCTTTCTGCCCGCCAGGCCCTGCTCGACCGTATGGATTCGCGCGCGGGCCGGTACGGAGAAATCTCCCGGCGTATCTGGGAATTTGCCGAGGTTGGATATAAGGAAACGAGAAGCAGCGAGCTTCTGAAGTCCGAACTGCGAAGCGCGGGATTCCGGATCGAAGACAACGTTGGCGGCATGCCGACGGCGTTTACGGCAACGTGGGGCGAAGGCAAGCCGGTGATCGCGATCCTGGGCGAGTACGATGCGCTTCCCGGTCTCTCGCAGGCAGCGGCGCCTGGAAGGAAACCGTTGGTCGAAGGCGCGCCGGGCCATGGCTGCGGGCATAACCTCTTAGGGACGGCTTCGGCCTTCGCGGCAATCGAGATCAAGGAAGAGATGGCCGCCCGAAAGCTCGCCGGGACGATTCGCTTTTACGGCACTCCCGCCGAAGAGGGCGGAGGCGGCAAGGTTTATATGATCCGCGCCGGAGCTTTCAAGGATTGTGACGTCGCGCTGACCTGGCATCCCGGGGGATCGAACGAAGCGACGAAGAGGAGCTCGCTCGCCAACATCTCCGCCAAGTTCCGATTTTACGGACGGGCATCACACGCGGCTTCCGCGCCCGAGAAAGGCCGCTCCGCGCTCGACGGGATCATGCTGATGAACCATGCGGTCGAGATGCTGCGTGAGCACGTCCCTGACTCGACACGTATCCACCATGTGATTACGAATGGCGGCGCGGCGCCAAACATCGTTCCCGACTTCGCCGAAGCCTATTATTATGCCCGGCATCCCGATATGCCCACTCTCGATGGTGTTTGGCAGCGCATCGTAAGGTGCGCCGAAGCGGGCGCGCTTGGCACGGAGACCCGCATGGAGCAGCAGATCGTCAACAGCGTCTACAACATACTTCCGAATGGCCCGCTGTCGGTCCTCATCGACCGAAACCTGCGCATCGCCGGCGGTGTCCGGTACGAGCCCGAAGAACTGCTTTTCGCCCAGACGTTGCGTAAGACTTTCGTCGCGGAGGAACCGCTTGCCCTCGGGAGCCAGGAGAAGATCCAGGTTCCCGCCGATGGTCCGGGATCGGCATCGACCGACGCTGGCGACGTGAGTTGGGTTTTGCCCACGGCTCAATTGACCACCGCAACCTACGTTCCCGGAACTCCTGGGCACAGCTGGCAGTCCGCCGCCTGCGCCGGATCTTCTATCGGCCGGAAGGGCATGATGGTTGCCGCGAAAACGCTCGCGTTTAGCGCGCTCGATCTATTGGAGCAACCCTCGGCGATTGTGGAGGCGCGCAAGAACTTCGATGAGCGGCGCGCCGGGTTCGAGTACCGCTCGCGGGTTCCGCCGGGCCAGAAGCCGCCCTTCAATTACAGGGACGCGATAAGATGAGGCTCATGCCGCGTCTCCTCCTATGCGCCCTCCTGACCGCAAGTCTTTTCGCCCAGCGGAACTCGCCTGACGCGAAGCCCGAATTGCTCTGGCCGCAAGGGGCTCCGGGAGCTTTGGGCGATACCGATGGGGACAAGCCGGCGCTCAGCCTCTACTTGCCGAAGGACGAAAAGCCCGTTCACGCGGGCGTCGTTGTGTGCCCCGGCGGCGGATACGGCGCGCTTGCCATGGATCACGAGGGCAAGCAGATCGCGCAGTGGCTGAATTCGCTTGGCATCGCGGCGTTCGTTCTGACCCATCTTCTACAGTGCCCTGATGAAAGTTATTCATTCGTTGAGGGTTACGTTTTCTAAAAACGCCTAGTGACACGGATTTCCCTCCAGTTCCGGCTTCGCCTGGTGAGTGGGAGTTTCGCATTTCCGTATGGTTGGCGGGAGCGCGACTCCGCAAGCCTGGAAGACCTTGCCCGTGGTTCCCTTGGCGTCGCTACGAATCACGTAGCCCTTGCCGTCGATGGCGATCTCCATCTCTGTCAGATTGT
>CAMDED010000299.1 GCA_945893365.1 Candidatus Sulfopaludibacter sp. SbA3
CGGGGGCGGTGTCCCACCTCCCGTTGGTCGGCCCCGGAGATTGTACGGCGTATGGGCAGTTTTTGGTCATTCTCAACTCAAGAAAGGAGGCCCCGCGGCTGTTCGCTCCCTTCCTCCTTCAGGCTCATTCTTCGATTGGAATATACTTCGCCCCTTCCGCCTCTTCAGCCAACCCGCGGCCGCAGCGGCAAGCCGAGCATGACTGGCCGGGCATGACTGAAGGAGCTGGATTCCCATGCCTATGCGGCGTCGTCCGGCGCAGGTCTTGTTATACTTACCAACAACGAAGCGCAATTCGGCGCTGCGTCACCGGAGGTATTTCAATGGCGCCCAGAAGTCCCGGTGCGCTTTCCATCCTCGCCGCGAATCTGATTATTGTTTCGACGGTTCGAGCCACGCCTGCGGAGGACGCGGCGAGAGCGGTGTTCGAGAAGCGTTGTCTGAACTGTCATGGCCAGGCGCAGACGTCGGGCCTTGACCTCCGGCAGATCGACGCAATAGCGAAAGGCGGAAAGCGCGGTCCGGCCATCGTGCCTGGAAAAGCGGCGGAGAGCCTGCTCTACAGAGCCGCCGCGGGTTTGGTGCCCGAACTTCCGATGCCACCGGGCAAGCCACTTCCCGCCAGCGAAATTGCGGCGATTCGCGCGTGGATCGACGAAGGCGCAAAGTGGGAAAACCAGGCGGCGAACGCCCAGAATGATCCAGGCTGGTGGGCTTTCCGGAAGGCCGTGCGGCGGCAACCGCCTTCGATGCAGGGCGCACGGGCGAGCAACCCGGTCGACTCCTTTATTCAAAGCAAGCTTCACGAGAAAGGCCTGAAGCCCGCGAGGGCGGCGGACAAGAGGATGCTGATTCGAAGGGCCTATTTCGATTTGCATGGACTTCCTCCCGCGTCCGAAGATGTTGCCGCGTTCGTGAAGGACCCATCCCCCGGCGCTTACGAGAAACTGATAGACCGTCTGCTCGCCTCGCCTCGCTACGGCGAGCGCTGGGGCAGGCATTGGCTCGACGTCGTCCGCTATGCCGATACAGGCGGGTTCGAAACCGACATGTACTACGCGAACGCGTGGCGGTACCGGGACTACGTAGTCAAATCGTTCAACGGCGACAAGCCCTACAACCGGTTCGTTCAGGAGCAGATCGCGGGCGACGAACTGTGGCCGGACAACCTCGACTTGGCGGGCGGCTACGATATCTCCGAAGAAAAGCTAGAGCACCTGGAAGCCCGGATCGGAACGGCGATGTATACGATCGGCCCCACGTACCACGAGGCCGCGCTCAACGGCGAGCAACTGCGGCACGAATGGCTCACCGACGCCGTCGATACAACGGGGGAGGCCTTTCTCGGACTGACGCTTGGGTGCGCGCGCTGCCACGATCACAAGTTCGATCCGATTTCGCAGCGCGACTACCACAGGATGATGGCGATCTTCGCCGGCAGCGAGGAGCGAGAAATCCCGGTCGTCAGCAAGATGGACGTTTTCGGGTTCAAGTCGGGCTATCCAAGGGTCCTGATGGTCGACGAGTACAAGGCGGCGATTCAGAAGCTGGACAAGAGCGTTGAGAAGCGCGCGATCGACGAGATCAAGGCGACGTTTTCACGGGAGATTGTCGAAGCCTACGACATGGAAGTGAAGTCGCGGACGCCAAGGCAATCGGAAATGGCGCAGTTGATTGAGCAGGCGCTTACGGAAGCGGGTTTGCGCGAGAACGCCTCCGGGAAAATTTACGCGCCGCGATTCACTCCCGAAGAGAAGGAACAGCGGGATCGCCTGATCATGGAGCTGGGTAAGGCGGCGTTGCAGACCCGCTTCCACATGCAGACCGCTACGGTCATTGGACACGCGGATGTCATCCCGGAGATCCGCATGACGGTGCGCGGAGATTTTCACGGAACGGGTGACAAGGCGGGTCCGGGATTCCCGAAGGCGCTGGGCGGAGCGAACGACATCGAAGAGCCGGCGGGCCGCCCATTCGTTCCACAGCGGAGGAAGGCGCTTGCGCTGTGGCTGACCGAACAAGATCATCCGCTGACGGCGCGCGTGATGGTCAACCGGCTTTGGGCATGGCATTTCGGCAAAGGCATCGTGGGCACGCCGGGCGATTTTGGACGTCAGGGCGAGCTTCCGGCGCATCCCGAGCTGCTCGACTGGCTTGCGTCCGAGTTTGTCGCGCAGGGTTGGAGCGTCAAGCGGATGCATCGCCTGATCATGCTGTCGGACGCTTACCGCATGTCGAGCGAGTTCGACGAAAACAATGCCCGGATCGACCCGGGCAACCGCTACGTCTGGCGCATGAACCGGCAGCGGCTCGACGCGGAGCAGCTTCGGGACACGGTCTTGGCGGTTGCGGGAACGTTGAACCTGAAAGCGGGCGGGAAGCCGGTGATCCCGCCGCTGACCGATGAGGAACGGAGCGGACTGTGGGCGGAGGCGCAGTGGCCCGTTGCGCTCGACGCCTCGGAACACAATCGCCGCAGTGTGTATCTGTACGTGAAGCGCTCGTTTCCCTTCCCCATGTTCTCGACGTTCGACGCGCCGGAATCGTCGCAGAGCTGCTCACGCCGGGACGCCACGACTGTCGCCCCTCAGGCGTTGGCGCTGTTCAATAGCAGGCACATGCTGGCGCAGGCCGGCGAGTTTTCGAAACGCGTGCTGAAGGCGGCGGAGAACAGCGGCGACCAGGAAGTCTGGGTGGAGAGAGCCTGGCAAATGGCGCTCGCCCGCTCTCCGGACGCATCCGAGAAGGAACAGGCGATCCGAATGCTTAAGGCGAACGCAAAGCCGGGCGATCCGAAATCGGCGCTGCCGCAGCTCTGTCTGGTGCTATTCAATATGAACGAGTTCCTGTACGTGGAATAGGAGGCCTGATGGACTACTTGTGCAATCGGACGATCCGAACGGCGTCGCGTCGTGAATTTCTCGAGAAAGCGGGTCTCGGATTCGGCGCGCTTGCCGCGGGCTGTCTGCTGGAACGGGACGCTGCCGCCGGCACTGTCAGTGCGGCGTCGCGGAATCCCTTCGCGCCGAAGCCCGCTCCACTTCCGGCG